>JBDHZT010000190.1:0-5565 GCA_039811985.1 Nocardioidaceae bacterium
ATGAAGCGCTTCATCATGACCGAGCGCAACGGCATCTACATCATCGACCTGCAGCAGTCGCTGGCCTACATCGACCGCTCCTACGCGTTCGTGAAGGAGACCGTCGCCAAGGGCGGCACGGTCATGTTCGTCGGGACCAAGAAGCAGGCCCAGGAGGCGATCGCCGAGCAGGCGACCCGCGTGGGGATGCCCTATGTCAACCAGCGCTGGCTGGGTGGCATGCTCACCAACTTCCAGACCGTGCACCAGCGGATCAACCGGCTCAAGGAGCTCGACGAGATCGACTTCACCGACGCCGCCGGCTCGGGCCGGACCAAGAAGGAGCTGTTGCAGCTCAAGCGCGAGCGAGACAAGCTCGACAAGACCTTGGGCGGCATCCGCGAGATGACCCGCACCCCATCCGCGGTCTGGGTGGTCGACACCAACAAGGAGCACCTCGCCGTCGAGGAGGCGCGCAAGCTGCGGATCCCGATCATCGGCATCTTGGACAGCAACTGCGACCCCGACGAGGTGGACTACCCGATCCCGGGCAACGACGACGCGATCCGCGCGGTCGGCCTGCTCACCCGGGTCGTGGCCGACGCGGTCGCCGACGGGCTGATCGCCCGCTCGGGCGCCAAGTCCGACGACGCCACGGCGGAGGAGCCGCTGGCGGAGTGGGAGCGTGAGCTGCTCGAGCAGTCCGGCGCCACTGCGGCCGCTGCCGAGACGCCGGTCGTCGAGGAGGCTACGGCCGAGGCGGTCGAGGAAGCCGCTGTCGCCGAGGTCGAGGCGGAGGCTGTCGCGGCCGAGGCTGTTGAGACTGAGGCGGTCGAAGAGGCGGTCGGCGCTGAGGAGGCGGCCGCTGACGCCGTCGCGACCGAGTCCGCCGAGGAGCCCGTCGAGGAGTCCATCGGCGAGACCGTCGGGGACAGCACCGTCGAGGCCGTCGAGGAGGCCGTCGCCGACGAGGCTGCCGACGAGACCTCCGAGCAGGCCTGAGCGCTCCGGCCCACGCGGCCACCCACTCATCACGAACAAGAGAGAAGCACCATGGCTAACTTCACCGCGGCCGACGTCAAGAAGCTCCGCGACCTCACCGGCTCCGGCATGATGGACTGCAAGAAGGCGCTCGAGGAGGCCGACGGTGACTTCGAGAAGGCCGCCGACATCCTGCGGACCAAGGGCCAGGCCAAGATGGCCAAGCGGGCCGGCGAGCGAGAGGCCAAGGCCGGTCTGGTGGCCACCGCGGGCGGCGCCCTGGTCGAGTTGAACTGCGAGACCGACTTCGTCGCCAAGGGCGACGACTTCGTGGCCGTCGCCCAGCAGATCGCCGAGGCAGCAGACGCTGCCGGAGCGGGCGACCAGGCTGCGGTCGCGGCGCTGACGCTCGGTGACAAGACCGTGGCCGAGGTGATCGAGGATCTCGCCATCACCATCGGCGAGAAGATCGAGCTCGGTCGGGTCGCCTACTTCGACGGTCCGGTCGTGAGCTACATGCACAAGCGTGCGGCCGACCTGCCTCCGGCCGTCGGCGTCCTCGTGGAGTACGACGGCGCGGCCGACGCGGCTCGCGGCGCGGCGATGCAGATCGCCGCCATGAAGGCGGAGTACCTCACCCGTGACGAGGTGCCGGTGGAGATCGTGGAGCACGAGCGAGCCATCGCCGAGGAGACCACTCGGCAGGAGGGCAAGCCCGAGCAGGCGATCCCCAAGATCGTCGAGGGTCGGCTGGGCGGCTTCTTCAAGCAGGTCGTGCTGCTAGAGCAGGAGTCCATCACCGAGGCCAAGAAGTCGGTCAAGTCCGTGCTGGACGACGCAGGCACCAGCGTCAAGCGGTTCGCCCGGTTCGAGATCGGGGTCTGACGTCGTACGGGCCAGTAGGGTGACCCAGGAACCCGACCCGCATCACGACCACGAGGAGAGCCCGTGACCGGATACCACCGAGTGCTCATCAAGCTGTCCGGTGAGGTGTTCGGCGGTGGTCAGGTCGGCGTCGATCCGGACGTGGTCGCGCGCATCGCCGACGAGGTAGCCAGCGTGGTCCGTGCCGGAGTCCAGGTGGCAGTGGTCGTCGGCGGCGGCAACTTCTTCCGCGGTGCGGAGATGCAGCAGCGTGGGATGGACCGGTCGCGAGCCGACTACATGGGCATGCTCGGCACCGTGATGAACTGTCTGGCGCTCCAGGACTTCTTGGAGAAGGACGGCGTCGAGACCCGTGTGCAGACCGCCATCACGATGGGGCAGGTGGCCGAGCCCTACATCCCTCGCCGGGCGATGCGCCACCTCGAGAAGGGCCGTGTGGTCATCTTCGGGGCCGGCGCCGGCATGCCCTTCTTCTCCACCGACACCGTGGCCGTCCAGCGTGCACTGGAGACAAAGTGCCAGGTGGTCTTGATGGCCAAGCAGGGGGTCGACGGTGTCTACAGCGCCGATCCGAAGAAGGACCCCACGGCGACCAAGTACGAAACCCTCACCTATCAAGACGCCCTCCAGCAGGGGCTGCGCATCGCTGACGCCACCGCCTTCGCGCTGTGCATGGAGAACGACCTGCCCCTGGTGGTCTTCGGCGCGGACGACGAGGGCGCGCTGACCCGGATCGTCCAGGGTGAGAAGATTGGCACGTTGGTGAGCGCCGGGTCCTGACTCGCCTCGCCACCGTTCGGGCCGACCGCCCCGCGGCCGACAACCACAAGGAGCAGCTGTGATCGACGAGATCCTCAACGAGGCCGACACCAAGATGGACAAGTCGGTCGAGTCGACCCGCGAGGAGTTCGCGGCCATCCGTGCGGGCCGGGTCAGCGCGAGCATGTTCAACAAGATCAATGTGGACTACTACGGCAGCCCGACCCCGCTCCAGCAGTTGGCGTCGTTCAACTCTCCCGAGGCCCGCATCATCTTGGTGTCGCCCTACGACCTCAACGCGATGCAGGAGATCGAGAAGGCGATCCGCGACTCCGACCTCGGTGTCAACCCGGCCAACGACGGCAAGCTGTTGCGCTGCGTCTTCCCCGAGCTCACCGAGGAGCGCCGCAAGGAGTACATCAAGGTCGTGCGGCACAAGGCCGAGGAAGGCCGCGTCTCGGTTCGCAACATCCGGCGGCATGCCAAGCAGCACCTCGAGAAGCTCGACAAGGACGGCGAAGCGGGCCAGGACGAAGTGACCGCCGCCGAGAAGCGGCTGGATTCGCTGACCAAGCAGCACACCGAGAAGATCGACGACCTGCTCAAGCACAAGGAAGCCGAGCTGCTCGAAGTCTGAGCGGGCTGGCGCCATGACGAGCACCTCGACCCCACCGGCGAAGGATCACGGCCGCGCCGGGCGCAACCTCCCCGCAGCCATCGGCTCCGCGGTCGTGCTGCTGGGCGCCATCGCGGCGTCGCTGCTACTGTGGAAGACCGCCTTCATGCTCATCGTCGCTGTCGCGGTGGTGGTGGCGGTCTGGGAGCTGCACCGCGCCATGCTCTCCAGGGATATCGACATCCCCGAGCAACCACTGATGCTCGGTGGTGTCGTGATGGTGATCGTCGCCTACTTCTTCGGTGCCGCGGCGCTGGTGACGGCCACGGGCGTGGCAGCCCTGGCGATCATGCTCTGGTTGCTGCGACGCGGGGTCGACGGCTACGTCAAGAACGCCACTGCCTCGGTGTTCACCTTGATCTACGTGCCCTTCCTCGGCTCCTTCGTCGCCATGCTGTTGGCGGAGGGTGGTGCCACGCCGGGAGTGGGCGTCGACCTCGACGACGGCGTGAAGGGGATCGTGACCTTCATCCTGGTCACCGTCGCCTCCGATATCGGGGGGTACGCCGCCGGCGTGCTGTTCGGCAAGCACCCGATGGCGCCGGTCATCTCGCCCAAGAAGTCCTGGGAGGGCTTCGCCGGCTCGGCCATCTTCTGCGTCCTAGTCGGCTGGCTGCTGGTCACCTACCTCCTCGACGGTCCACCCTGGGTCGGTGTCGCGCTCGGGCTGATCGCGGTGGTGATGGCCACCCTCGGCGACCTGTGCGAGTCGGTGATGAAGCGGGACCTGGGCATCAAGGACATGAGCCAGATCATCCCCGGCCACGGCGGGCTGATGGACCGGCTCGACTCCCTGCTCGCCACCGCCGCGCCGATCTGGCTGCTGCTGCACACGCTCGTGTTCTGACCATCCCGGATTGGGGGTCCGCAGCCCCGGAGCACCTACCATGGTGCCGTGAGTGAGAGCGAGCGCGCGACTACGGCGCCGGACGCCGCTGACGACCCCATCGTCGGCAGCGGGTCCGCGGATGATGCCGGTCGCACCGAGCTCGACTGGTGGCACCGAGATCACCCGACCTTCACCGCGCTCTCCGGCTTCTTCGGTGGGGTGGTGGCCGCGGCAGTGGTGCCGGCGCTCTACATCGGGCTGCTGCACGTCGCGGTCGACGACGACACGGCCGAAGAGGCCTTCCCGTTCATCCTGCTCGTCTTCGCGGTGCCGATCTGCCTGATCGTCTTCTCGCGGACGCGCCGTTTCGGGAGCTATCTGCTCTTCGGCATGGTCATCACGCTGTTGGTGGTGTTCGGGGTCGGATCGCTGGTCTTCTGGCTGATGCTGCGCACGTCGACATGACCGTCGATCGAGCCCGTCGAGACCAGCAGCCCGAGGGTCCGACCACGCTGCCGCTGGTCTTCGACGAGCCACGCGGCCGGCGCAAGCCACCCCGACATCTGGCCGACCTGAGCCTTGCCGAGCGGGGCGAGGCGGTGGCCGAGATCGGGCTGCCGACCTTCCGCGCGCGGCAGCTGTCCCAGCACTACTTCAGTCGGCTGGTCGACGATCCGGCGCAGATGACCGATCTGCCCGCCGTCGGGCGCGAGGAGCTGGTGAGCGCCCTCCTGCCTCCGCTGATGGATCCGGTCCGCACGCTGGAGGCCGATGGCGGCACGACCCGCAAGACCCTCTGGCGATTGTTCGACGGGTCGCGGGTCGAATCGGTGCTGATGCGCTACCCCGACCGGGTCACCATGTGCGTGTCGTCCCAGGCCGGTTGCGGCATGGCCTGCCCATTCTGCGCGACTGGCCAGGGCGGGCTGCAGCGCAACATGTCCACCGCTGAGATCGTCGAACAGGTTGTCGCCGGCGCGAGGTCCCTGGCCCGGGGCGAGGTCCCCGGTGGGCCGGGCCGGGTCTCCAACGTGGTGTTCATGGGCATGGGCGAGCCGCTGGCCAACTATCGGGCCGTGCTCGGCGCCGTACGCCGTCTCACCGAACCGTCGCCAGAGGGGCTCGGCATGTCAGCTCGAGGCGTCACCGTTTCCACGGTCGGTCTGGTGCCGCGAATCCGTCAGCTCGCGGAGGAGGGCATCCCGGTGACCCTCGCCCTGTCCCTGCACGCCCCCGACGACGAGCTGCGCAACGAGCTGGTGCCGATCAACACCCGATGGTCGGTGGCCGAGACGGTGCAGGCTGCGGCGGCCTACTTCGAAGCGACCGGGCGTCGGGTCTCGATCGAATACGCCATGATGCGCCACATCAACGACCAGGGCTGGCGCGCCGACCTGCTGGCCGATGTCCTGCGTGACCATGGCCCGCGCGGTTGGGTGCATGTGAACCTGATCCC
>JBDHZT010000191.1:0-5564 GCA_039811985.1 Nocardioidaceae bacterium
CTGTCGGTCGCAACCCAAGCCGACCAGCAACCCGGGCAACGACCCCGGACCGCCACCCACCTCTCCGCGTGGCTGCCCTGTCGGTCGCAACCCAAGCCGACCAGCAACCCGGCCGACGACCCGGACCACCGGCCCACCTCTCCGCGTCGGAGCCCTGTCGATCGGCACCACAAGCCACCAGCAGCCCCAAAGCCCGGGCGGAGCGCCCACCCCACCGATCGAGACCTGAGCCGCCTACTCGCGGCGGAGCTTGTCGTCGATCCAGATCATGGCCGAGCCCACCAGGCCGGCGACGTCGTGGACCAGGCGGCCGAGGGCGTCCTGGGTGCGTCGGAAGGCGTCGCTGTACGACGACGCCGCCTCCTGCGCCGCGAGAGAGAGGCCCGCGGTGGCATCGTCCTCTCGATGCGGATAGTCCCCACCGAGGATGGTGGTGTACTCCCCGGAGTCGACCCAGGTGCGCAGCTCCCGCGCTCGCACCACTGCGAACGGATGGGAACGGGTCTCGGTCATCATCAGCTTGAGCACCGAGTCCCGCAGGTCCTCGGTCTCGGTGTACTCCGTGCCCTGCTCGAGGAACGAGGTGATGTCGAGGCTCTCCAGGTGACCTCCGCTAGCCAGCTTCATGTGCACCCGCGTCGCCACCGCGGGATCCTGCGCAGCCAACAGGCCGGCTCGATCGGCGGACAGTTCGGACTTGCGCGACCACTCCATCAGTGCGGCCGTGATCACCCGGAGGCCGACGGCACCACCGGGCACGCTGGTCAGCACTCCGCTCAGTGCCAGCAGCCTGATCAGCAAGGTGCGATAGACGGCGTGCCCGCTCAGCGCGTGCCCCAGCTCGTGGCCGACGACGAACCGGAGCTCGTCCTCGTCGAGCAGGTCGACCAAGGCCGAGTTGAGGCAGATGATCGGGCGGGACATGCCGACCGTCATCGAGTTGAGGACCGGGTCGGCGATGACGTACATCTCCGGCAGCGTTGCGGCGTCAAGCGCCGAGCCCACCTCGGCCAGCGTGCGATGGAGCTCAGGGAACTGCCGCTCGCTGACCCGCACCGCCGAGCCCAAGAAGAGCAGCCGCACCTGGCGCTCGTTGAGCAGGGCGTTGAACGCCTTCAACAGCGAGTCGAACCCCTTGAGCTTGCGCAGCGCGACCAACGCACCGCGATCCGCCGGGTGCTCCCAGGCTCGCGAACTGATCCCGGGCAGTGCCACCCGCCCCCGTGCCGGCTTCTTCGTCGCCATGTCGTCATCGTCGCATCGACTGCACCGGGCTGTCCTGGGGATGGCAGCCGCACGCGACGAGCAGACGGTGATCCCCGCGCTCAGCCTTCGGTCATCGGGATCCGCACGCCCCGCTCCTGGGCGACCTCGACGGCGCGGTCGTAGCCGGCGTCGACGTGGCGGATGACACCCATGCCCGGGTCGTTGGTGAGGACCCGCTCGATCTTCGCGGCGGCAAGGTCGGTGCCGTCGGCGACGCACACCTGGCCCGCGTGGATGGACCGGCCCATGCCGACGCCGCCGCCGTGGTGGATGGAGACCCAGGTGGCGCCGGAGGCGGTGTTGACCAGCGCGTTGAGCAGCGCCCAGTCCGCGATGGCGTCGGAGCCGTCGAGCATCCCTTCGGTCTCGCGGTAGGGCGAGGCGACCGAGCCGCAGTCGAGGTGGTCGCGACCGATCACGATCGGCGCGGACAGCTCGCCGGAGGCCACCATCTCGTTGAAGCGCAGACCCGCGAGATGGCGCTCGCCGTACCCCAACCAGCAGATGCGGGCCGGCAAGCCCTGGAACTCCACCCGCTCGCCGGCCATGGTGATCCAGTTATGAAGTCGCTCGTTGGCTCTGCTCTCTTCTTTGGGGAACAGCTCGAGGATGGCGCGGTCGGTGGCAGCGATGTCGGCGGGGTCGCCGGAGAGGGCGGCCCAGCGGAAGGGGCCCTTGCCTTCGCAGAAGAGCGGCCGGATGTAGGCCGGCACGAAGCCGAGGAACTCGAAGGCCCGGTCGTAGCCGCCCTTGCGAGCCTCGTCCCGGATCGAGTTGCCGTAGTCGAAGACCTCCGCGCCGCGGTCCTGGAACTCCACCATCGCCCGGACGTGCCGAGCCATCGACTCCTGGGCGCGCTTGGTGAAGCCGACCGGGTCCTCGGTCCGCTCCTGCTCCCAGTCCTCGAAGGGGGTGCCGACCGGGAGGTAGAACAAGGGATCGTGCGCCGAGGTCTGGTCGGTGACGATGTCGATCGGGGCGTCCCACTCGAGCAGCTCGGGCACCAGCTCCGCGGCGTTGCCGAGCACGCCGATCGAGAGCGGACGGCGGGCATCGCGCGCCTCCACCGCGAGCGACAGGGCGTGGTCGAGCGAGTCGGCCTGGACGTCGAGGTAGCGGGTCTCCAGCCGGCGCTGGATCCGGTGCTGGTCACACTCGATGCAGATGACCACGCCGTCGTTCATGGTCACGGCGAGCGGTTGGGCGCCGCCCATCCCGCCGAGGCCGGCCGTCAGGGAGATCGTCCCGGCGAGGGTGCCGCCGAACCGCTTGTCGGCCACGGCGGCGAAGGTCTCGAAGGTGCCCTGCAGGATCCCCTGGGTGCCGATGTAGATCCAGGACCCGGCGGTCATCTGGCCATACATGGTCAGGCCCAGGTCCTCCAGCCGACGGAACTCCTCCCAGTTGGCCCAGTCGCCGACCAGGTTGGAGTTGGCGATCAGCACGCGCGGCGCCCACTCGTGGGTCCGCATCACGCCGACCGGCTTGCCGGACTGGACGAGCATCGTCTCGTCGTCCTTCAGGGTGCGCAGCGTCCGCAGCAGGGCGTCGTACGCCTCCCAGGACCGCGCCGCCTTGCCGGTGCCGCCGTAGACCACCAGGTCCTCGGGGCGCTCGGCGTTGTCGGGGTCGAGGTTGTTCATCAGCATCCGCATCGGCGCCTCGGTCTGCCACGAGCCGCAGGAGAGGTCGGTGCCGTGCGGGGCGTGGATCGGCAGGCGGGGGTTGTCGGTCATGAGAGTTCTCCGATCTCAGCGTGTACGGCGTCCAGGACGGCGCCGGAGCAGACGAGCGAGACAGCGGTCTCGATCTCGGGGGACAGGTGACGGTCGGGTCCGGGGCCGGCGATGCCGGCCTCGCGGAGGAGGCGTACGACGGCGGCGGTGCCCGGCGCCGGCGTCAGGGGCGCCCGGAGATCGAGCGCACGAGCGGCGGTGAGGATCTCGATCGCGATGACCCGCGCGAGTCCGTCGACGGAGCGGCGCAGTTTGCGGGCGGCGTTCCACCCCATCGAGACGTGGTCCTCCTGCATGGCCGAGGACGGGATCGAGTCGACCGAGGCGGGGACGGCCAGACGCTTGAGCTCGGAGACGATGGAAGCCTGGGTGTACTGCGCGATCATGTGACCGCTGTCCACCCCCGGGTCGCCGGCGAGGAAGGCCGGCAGCCCGTGGCTGCGCGCCTTGTCCAGGAAGCGGTCGGTCCGGCGCTCGGAGATGGAGGCCACGTCGGCGGCGGCGATCGCCAAGAAGTCGAGGACGTAGGCGACCGGTGCGCCGTGGAAGTTGCCGTTCGACTCCAACCGGCCCTCGGCCGGAAGCACGACGGGGTTGTCGATAGCGCTGGCCAGCTCGTGGTCGGCGACGACGGCGGCGTGGGCGGCGGTGTCGCGGGCCGCACCGTGCACCTGGGGCGAGCAGCGCAGCGAGTAGGCGTCCTGGACCCGGTTGCAGTCCGGGCCGCGGTGCGAGGCGACCACGCCGGAGCCGCGCAGGAGCAGCATCAGGTTGGCGGCCGAGGCTGCCTGCCCCGGGTGCGGCCGGAGCGCCTGAAGCTCGGGGGCGAAGACCCGGTCGGTGCCGAGCTGCGCCTCGACCGACATGGCGGCGGCGATGTCGGCGGTGCGGAGCAGCAGGCCGAGATCGCGGAGCGCCAGGACGAGCATGCCGAGCATGCCGTCGGTGCCGTTGATCAGCGCCAGCCCCTCCTTGGCGGCCAGCTCGACCGGCTCCAGGCCCGCCGCGCGCAACGCCTCCGCAGCCGGCTTCAGCTCGCCCGAGGCGTCGCGGACCTCGCCCTCGCCGAGCAGGGCGAGCGCGCAGTGCGACAGCGGAGCGAGATCTCCGGAGCAGCCGAGCGAGCCGTACTCCCGCACTACCGGGGTGATGCCGGCCGTGAGGAGGTCGGCCATCAGCTGCGCGGTCTGACGTCGTACGCCGGTGTGCCCGGTGGCCAGCGTCGACAGCCGAAGCAGCATCAACGCGCGGACCACCTCGCGCTCCACCTCCGGTCCGGAACCGGCCGCGTGCGAGCGGACCAGGGATCGCTGTAGCTGGGCGCGCAGCTCCGTCGGGATGTGACGGGTGGCGAGCGCACCGAAGCCGGTGGAGACGCCATACGTCGGGGTCTCCCCAGCGGCCAGCTCCTCCACGACCTCGCGGGCCCGGTCGATCGCGTCGAACGCGGCGGTCGTCAGGGTGACACCGGCGCCGTCACGGGCGACCGCGACGACGTCGTCGAACGAGACCGGCCCGGGGCCGACCTGCACGGAGTAAGGAGCTGCCATGTCGTCCATTGCACCGCCTCACTCCGCTCGCGCGACAGGGCGCAACCGCGGTCCCTGTCTCAGATCCGAGACCGATATGGAGTGCCCCTGCCCGACCTTGAGGCACCACCTACCGCCGATCCTGCTGCCCACAGGGTGATCGCGCCCTGGCACCCGTAGTGCGTCTGACGATGGAATGGGGACTCATTCATCGAGAGCGGGGTCGTCGCATGTCCAAGAAGCCGAAGCCACCCGAGGGCGCCGACGATCTGAGCCCGCGCCTGGCCGCCGACGGTTCCAGCGGACATGACCCCGAGAAGTACAAGCGCGACGGGAAGCTCAAGACCGCCTACTACAACCACGAGATCGAGCGACTGCAGGAGCAGTTGGTGCTGCTGCAGTACTGGATCCAGTCCCAGGGCCTGAAGGTGCTGGTGATCTTCGAGGGGCGCGGCTCGGCCGGCAAGGGCGGCGTGATCAAGCGGATCACCGAGCGGACCAGCCCACGGATCACCAAGGTGGTCGCCCTACCGAAGTCGACCGAGCGGCAGAAGACGCAGTGGTACTTCCAGCGGTACGTCGAGCATCTGCCCGCCGCGGGCGAGATGGTCATGTTCGACCGCAGTTGGTACAACCGCTCCAACGTCGAGTGGGTGATGGACTTCTGCACCGAGGAGGAGCACCAGGAGTTCCTGCGCTCGTGCCCGGAGTTCGAGCGGATGCTGGTGCGCAGCGGGATCACGCTGATCAAGTACTGGTTCTCGGTGTCCTACGAGGAGCAACGGCGTCGCTTCGAGGCGCGCAATGCCGAGCCGCTGAAGCGCTGGAAGCTCTCCGACATGGACCTTGCCGAGCACGAGCTCTATGTGAAGTACTCCATGGCCAAGGACACCACCTTCCAGTACACCGACATCAAGCAGGCGCCCTGGTACGTCGTCCCCTCCGACGACAAGAAGGCAGCCCGACTCAACTGCATCTCACACCTGCTCAGCCAGTTCGACTACCAAGACGTCGCCCCCGACGTCGTCGAGCT
>JBDHZT010000192.1:0-5549 GCA_039811985.1 Nocardioidaceae bacterium
CGGTCCAGGTGACCGACAGCTCTCCGCCGGGGACGTCGACGCGGTAGGTCGATCCCTGGCCGGCGCCGTCCGCAACCGCCGAGGCGACCATCACCGCGCACGCGCCGGTGCCGCAGGAGCGGGTCTCGCCGGAGCCGCGCTCGTGCACGCGCATCGCGACATGCCGCGGGCCGCGGCGTACGACGAACTCCACGTTGACACCGTCGGGATACTCCACCGGATCGAAGCCTGGCTCGACCACCAGCGCGCCCGCATCGGCCAGGTCATCGACGAGGGCGACGGCATGCGGGTTGCCCGTCGAAACGTGCTGCGCCTTCCACCTACGCTCTCCCACGCTGATCGTGGTCGCGCCCAGCACCGTGGGCTGGCCGAGATCGACAGTGACCGCAGCGCCGTCGACCTGCACTGCCTTGTCTCCGTCCCTGGTGCCGATCAGCAGATCACGGGCCGGTGCCAGCTCGGCGTCCACCAGATGGCGGGCGAGCACGCGGATGCCGTTGCCGCACATCTCCGACAGCGAGCCGTCGGCGTTGCGGTAGTCCATGAACCACTCCGCGTCACTCGCTGGCAACCCCGGCACGGCCGCCGTTCGGATCACCCGGATCACACCATCGCCGCCGATCCCTGCGCGGCGGTCGCACAGGGCACGCACTCGGGCAGCCGACAACTCGCCATGCACCGAGCCGTCGGGATCGGGCAGCAGCACGAAGTCGTTCTCCGTGCCGTGGCCCTTGACGAAGGGGTAGCTCACCGCGTCAGTCTCTCACCCGGCTGGGCTGGCAGAGCGGGTCGACAGCACAGATCGGCAGAGCAGCCTCAGCGGACGACGGAGAAGCGCGCGACCACGAAGTCGCGGTTGCGGCCGGCCTCCTCGAGTCGCAGCTCGACGTGGGCGGGGAGGAGAGGTGCACCGGCGCCGAGGGTGACCGGGGCGTACTGCACCCAGATCTCGTCGAGCAACCCAGCTGCCGCGAACGAGGCCACCAGCCCACCACCGCCCGCCAGCCAGACGTGCCGGTCGCCGGCCTCGGCGACCAGCTCGGCGTGGACGTCCTCGACCGGTGCACTGGTGAAGGTGTGCTGTTCGCGCTCTGGGAACTCCCGGTGCGTCATCACCCAGATCCGCCCTGGTGAGGCGGCCTCGCCGGGTGCATTGTCGAGCAGCCACTGATAGGTGTTGGCGCCCATCACGGTGGCACCGACGTGCGGGAAGAACGACTCGAAACCCAGCAGCCCGTCGCCGTCTGCGTCCCGACTCAGCAGCCAGTCCAGCGAGTGGTCGGGAGTGGCGAGATAGCCGTCGGCGGAGGATGCGGTGTAGTAGATCGTCGCCATCCGGTCAGTCTGTCGGGTCGGTCAAGGGCGTGCAGCCTCGCGCGCCGCGGCCACCGCACGGTCGACGCGGTCGCGGGCGTCGTACGGCGCCCGGACGATCCGCGGGTCCTTGCCGAACCAGGACTCCTGGCGCCGCGCGAACCGTCTGGTCGCCCGCACCGTCTGATCGCGAGCCTCGGCCAGGGTGATCTCGCCGCGCAGGTGGGCCAGCACCTGTTTGTAGCCGATCGCCTCCCGCGCGGTCCGGCCCTCGGCCAGCCCGGGAAGGAGTCCACGGACCTCGTCGACCAGTCCGGCGTCGAACATCGTCGCGACGCGCTGTTCGATCCGGCTGTCCAGGGTCGGCCGGTCGATCTCGACGCCCACCTGGAGGGTGAGCGGGTCGACGTACTCCAACCGGGGCAGGGTCGCGGTGAACGACCGGCCGGTGATCTCGACGACCTCCAACGCCCGGACGATCCGGCGGCCGTTGTCGACGCGGATCTGCTCGGCGGCAGCCGGGTCGCGCTCGCGCAGCCGCGCGTGCAGGGCCGCAGGCCCGGTCGAGGCAAGCTCGGCCTCGAGGCGACTGCGTACCTCCGGATCGGTGCCGGGGAACTCGAAGCGGTCGAGGATCGCCCTGGTGTAGAGCGCCGAGCCGCCCACCAGGATCGGCGTGCGGCCGCGTCCGCGGATCTCGGCGATGGCGGCGCGCGCCCAGCCCTGGAACTCCGCGACGGTGAGCGGCTGGTCGGGGTCGAGCAGGTCGAGCAGATGGTGGGGTACGCCGCGGCGTGCGGTGACGGCCGGCTTGGCGGTGCCGATGTCCATGCCGCGATAGACGGCCATCGCGTCGGTGTTGACGACCTCGCCGTCGAGCCGGTCCGCTAGCTCCAGGGAGAGGCCGGTCTTGCCGGAAGCCGTCGGGCCGACGACAGCGACGATCGGCGGCCTGGACACGGGGGTAGTCTCTCAGGGCGCGGCGTTGCCAACAGGCGACCGCCGCCCTACCGAGAACGCGCGAAGGAGTGGTTATGGGATTCCTGGACGACGCCAAGGACAAGGTCAGCGACCTGGTCGACAGCCAGGGCGACAAGATCTCCGAGGGTCTGGACAAGGCCGCCGACCTTGTCGAGGAGAAGACGGGCGGCAAGTTCGGCGACAAGATCGAGCAGAGCGTCGACAAGGCCAAGGACGCGCTTGACGGCCTCGACGGCAAGAACGACGACATCCCCTGAGCGAGCCGTTAGATCAGTCGTTGGAGAGGCGCTTCGTCGTCGTCCCAGCGGCCTATGTCTTCTTCCTCCGCGAGGGTGAGCGCGGGACAGAGGTGCTGCTGCAACTGCGACAGCACACCGGCTACATGGACGAACATTGGGCCGCCGCCGCTGCCGGCCATGTCGAGAAGGACGAGACCGCCCACGACGCGGCCCACCGAGAGGCGGCCGAGGAGATCGGCGTCACCGGGGTGGCGCTGGACTTCCTGACCTCGATGCAACGCACCCAGCACGGGGCCGCCATCGACGAACGGATCGACTTCTTCTTCACCGCCCGCTCGTGGTCCGGCATCCCCTCGATCAAGGAACCGGCCAAGTGCGCCGAGCTCCGCTGGTTCCCCCTGGCCGCCCTTCCCGACCCTGTGGTCCCGCACGAGCTCTTCGCGCTGGGCTTCGTCGTCGCCGGCACCGCCCCGCCGTACACCACGTTTGGCTTCACGGAGCGCTAGTACGGTCCCGATTGGGGGTTGAGACGGGGTCGTGGGCCCCCATCTGGTCCGAATCGGCACCAGCTAGTCACGAGGTGTGGCCGGGGTGCCGACGGTGGGCATTCCGAGGCCGACCGAAGTGGTCGGGGCAGCGGTGCGGGCGGCCCAAGCGTCTCCGGCGCGAGTACGACGTACGGCGAGGACCGGCCCATCGGCGACCAGGTGGTGTGGAGCAGCGTAGGTGACCTCGACGGTGACCATGTCGCCGGGACGGATCGGGTCGCCGACCCCGTCCTCGGCAGGGGTGAAGTGCACCAGCCGGTTGTCCGGCCCGCGGCCCGAGAGCCGGCGGGTGGCGGAGTCCTTGCGACCCTCGCCCTCGGCGACCATCAGCTCGACCTGGGTGCCGAGCAGCCGCCTGTTCTCCTCCCAGGCGATGTCGTCGACCAGGGCGACCAGCCGCTCGTAGCGCTCTTGGACGACCTCGTGCGGGATCTGGTCGGCCAACGTCGCGGCGGGTGTGCCGGGACGCTTGGAGTACTGGAACGTAAAGGCGCCGGAGAACCTCGCCTCCCTCACCGTGTCCAAGGTGGCCTGGAAGTCCCCTTCGTTCTCACCGGGGAAGCCGACGATGATGTCGGTCGTGATCGCAGCATCGGGCATCGCCGCGCGGACCCGATCGATGATGCCGAGGTACTTCGCCCGCCGGTAGGAGCGCCGCATCGCCTTGAGCACCGCGTCGGACCCCGACTGCAGTGGCATGTGCAGTTGGTGCATCACGTTCGGCGTCTCGGCCATCGCCTCGATCACGTCGTCGGTGAACTCCGCTGGATGCGGCGAGGTGAACCGCACCCGCTCCAGCCCGTCGACGTCACCGCAGGCCCGCAGCAGCTTGGAGAAGGCCTGACGATCACCGAACTCCACCCCGTAGGAGTTGACGTTCTGCCCCAGCAGGGTGATCTCGGTGACCCCCTCGGACACCAGCGCCTCGATCTCCGCGAGGATCTCGCCGGGCCGACGATCCTTCTCCTTGCCGCGCAGGCTCGGCACGATGCAGAACGTGCAGGTGTTGTTGCAGCCGACCGAGACCGAGACCCAGGCGGCGTACGCCGACTCGCGCCGGGTCGGGAGCGTCGAGGGGAACACCTCGAGCGACTCCAGGATCTCGACCTGCGCCTCCTCCTGCACCCGGGCCCGCTCGAGCAGCACCGGCAGCGATCCGATGTTGTGGGTCCCGAAGACGACGTCGACCCAGGGCGCCTTCCGAGTGACCTGGTCGCGATCCTTCTGCGCCAGGCAGCCGCCCACCGCGATCTGCATGCCGGGGCGCTTCGCCTTCACCGGCGCCAGGTGGCCGAGGTTGCCGTAGAGCCGGTTGTCGGCGTTCTCGCGCACCGCGCAGGTGTTGAACACGACCACATCGGCCTGCTCACCAGCGGGTGCGGCGACGTAGCCCGCCTCCTCCAACACCCCACTCAGCCGCTCGGAGTCGTGGACGTTCATCTGACAGCCGTACGTGCGGACTTGGTAGGTGCGGGCGGTGCTCATAACGGCTCCAGGGTACGGCGCTCACGGGGCCCGTGCGGAACCGACCGAATCGACGGCACTTGAACTACCCGTCCGGTGCCAGCGCGACGATCGCGGTGACGTCCATGCTCGTGGGCACTCTGGTCGCCGTCTCGGCACTCGTCTGGAGCCGTCGGATCGCCCGTCGGCACTGATTGCGTCCCATCCGCCACAAGTCCGCCCGGCGATCTTGCATCGGAGCGCAAAGGGGGCAAGGCTGTGCCCATCGGATTAGCGGCATCGCCTCCGGGAGCGGCGCCGGTGACGCCGGAGCCACCATCCCTAGATCGTCATCTCAGAACGAGGAGCCCGTGAGCGCCTCCGCCAAGCCTCCCGTGCGTAGCCGCATGACCGCTGCCGCGCGCCGGGAGCAACTGCTCGACGTGGCGCGCGAGGTGTTCGCCGAGCGCGGGTTCGGCGGCACCTCGATCGAGGAGATCGCCTCCCGCGCCGATGTGTCGAAACCGGTCGTCTACGAGCACTTCGGCGGAAAAGAGGGGCTCTACACCGTCGTCGTCGAGCGGGAGATCAACGACCTGGTCGCCACGGTGCAGCGAGCCCTGGTCGGCAGTTCGGCGCGACAGCTCTTGGAGCAGGCCACGCTGGCCGTGCTGCAGTACGTCGAGGAGCGGCCGGCTGGATTCCGGATCCTGGTCCGCGACGCACCCGTCGGTGCCGACGTCGCCTGTCACCAGTCGATCCTGGGCGATCTGGCTACCCGGGTCGAAGACCCGATCCGGGCCGTGTTCGCCCGAGAAGGGATGGACCTGAAGACGGTGCCGATGTATGCCCAGATGCTGGCCGGCGCCGTCACCCAGGTCGGCCGCTGGTGGCTGGATGCCGACGCCCCGGACCGCCGTACTCTCGCCACGCACGTGGTCAACCTGACCTGGTATGGCCTCTCCCGGCTCGAGCACGACCCCCTGCTGGTCACCGAGCTGCCACCCCGGGCCCGCAGCGAGTC
>JBDHZT010000193.1:0-5497 GCA_039811985.1 Nocardioidaceae bacterium
GCCTACATCGACAAGGCCCAGCACGCCCTGACGAAGTACACCGAGGACGGCAAGCTGGTCACCCACGCCACCGAGGTGGGCACGGCGGTCACCCATGTGTTCGCCGGCTTCTTCATCGTGCTCTTCTCGACCTACTTCTTCCTGGCCGACGGTGATCGGATCTGGGCCTGGGCGGTCCGGATCGCGCCCCGGGCGGCTCGCGAGCGAGTCGACTCCTCCGGTCGGGTCGCCTGGATCTCGCTCACCCAGTTTGTTCGGGCGACGGTGATCGTGGCCATGGTCGACGCCCTCGGCGTGATGCTCGTCGCCACGATCCTGCGGGTGCCCTTCGTGCTCGCGATCGGCGTCCTGGTCTTCCTCGGCGCCTTCATCCCGATGGTCGGCGCGACCGTTGCCGGCACGGTGGCCGTGCTGGTGGCCCTGGTCGACCAAGGGCCCTATGCCGCGCTGTTCATGCTGCTCGGCGTGATCGCCGTCCAGCAGCTCGAGGGGCACGTGCTGCAGCCGTTCCTGATGGGCAGGTTCGTCGCGATCCACCCGCTCGGGATCATCGTGGCGATCGGCTGCGGTGTGCTCGTTGCCGGTGTCGCGGGCGCGCTGGTGGCCGTACCCTGTGCCGCGGCGATCAATGCGGTCGTGCTGCACCTAGCCGGGGGCGAGGAGTCCGACGAATCGGCGCCGCTCGCTGACGACGTGCTTCCCGAGCCACCTGACGGACCGAGCTCGGGCCAGGCCACGGACTAGGCGACGGCAGTCGGAGGAGAAGCGATGACGGAGATCCCCACGGTCAGCCTGGCCGACATCCAGGCCGCGGCGGGCGTGCTCGACGGGGTGGTGACCCGCACGCCCACCCGCAACGCGCGCTGGCTCGCCGAGCGCCTCGGCGGCGATGTGCGGCTGAAGCTGGAGAACCTTCAGCGCACCGGGTCGTTCAAGCCCCGCGGTGCCTACCTGCGGCTGTCCCGACTGAGCGACGCCGAGCGGGCAGCAGGGGTGGTCGCCGCGTCCGCCGGCAACCACGCCCAAGGGGTGGCGATGTCGGCCCAGCGGCTGGGGATCTCCTCGACCATCTTCATGCCCGAGGGTGCGCCGATTCCCAAGGTGAACGCCACCAGGGGGTACGGCGCCGAGGTGGTCTTCCACGGGCAGTATCTCGACCAGGCCATCGAGGCCGCCCAGGAGTTCGCGGCCGAGACCGGCGCGGTGTTCATCTCACCCTTCGACCATCCCGACATCGTGGCGGGGCAGGGCACCTGCGGCCTGGAGATCCTCGAGCAGGCACCCGAGGTGCGCACGCTCGTGGTCCCCACCGGCGGCGGGGGACTGCTCGCCGGCATCGCCATTGCGGTCAAGGCGCTTCGTCCCGACATCCGGGTGATCGGCGTGCAGGCAGAGGCCGCTGCGGCGTTCCCGCCCTCGCTGGCCGCGGGACACCCGATCCGGCTGGAGGCGATGCGGACGATGGCAGACGGCATCGCCGTCGGCCGGCCAGGAGACATCACCTTCCGTGCCGTGCAGGAGCATGTCGACGAGATCAAGACGGTGTCGGAGGACTCCCTGGCGCGGGCGCTGGTCACCCTGCTCGAGCGCAGCAAGCAGGTGGTCGAGCCGGCCGGTGCCGCGGCGGTGGCCGCCATGGCCACTGATCCGGACGCGTTCGAGACACCCGCGGTGGCCGTGGTGTCCGGTGGCAACATCGACCCGTTGCTGCTCAACAAGGTGGTGCGACACGGTCTCGCTGCGGCCGGCCGCTATCTCTACCTCGGTGTGGTCATCTCAGACCTGCCGGGCGGCCTCGCCGGTCTGCTCACCGAGGTCGCTGCTCTCGGTGCCAGCGTGATCGACCTCAGCCACGAGCGCATCTCACCCGACCTCGCCCTCAACGAGGTCGAGATCGGACTCCAGCTCGAGACTCGCGGGGCCGAGCACGCGACTCGGCTGCGGGCCAGGCTCGAGGAGCTCGGCTACCGGATCGTGGACTGAACTCCCGGGCGGGGCCTGTCCTTGTCGGATGTCATCGGGGTTGGTCGCCGGGGCGACCGGGGTGTATGACGTTGTGCCAGGGGAGTGGGAGCCCCTGCTTCGGCCGTGAGCCGGTGGGTGTGGTTTCGCCTGGGAGCCGGTTGATGTGGCTTCGCCTGGGAGCCAGTTGATGGTGGCCGCGCGTAGCCGACCGGCTCCCGCCGTCAAGGACCTTCGGCCACTTCGTGGCGCCCCTACGGGGCGTCCTTGACCGCGGGTCCCGGTCGGTCGGCTCCCTGCGCGGTTTGTCGGCACGGGCTCCGCCCGCGCCGCCGCCAGGCGGCCACCCCCGGTGAGGCCCACCAGCCCCTCTCTGGTGTCGGGTGACCCGTCTCCCGCGGGTGTCTGGTGTCTGCCGCTCCCTGGGGGTACTGAGTTCCTTGTCTACCTGACACTCAGACAAGCCCGCACCAGACGAGTGGTCCTGCCGTTTCAGCACAATCGTCGTGCCGTTTCGGAACAAACGGTGCACTTCAGCCCGGAGAAGCGGTCGGGACCCCATCGTTTGGGCGCAAACTGCAAGGATCCGGGTGGTTTTCGTGCAGTTTCGGAACAATCGACGACCCTCCAGACGACACGGAGCCGAGATCACGCCGATTGGCCCGAAACGACATCACCGATTGGGCCCAAACGACATCCCCGCCACCCCCGAGAGCGGACGGGATGCAGTTTCAGCACAAACGACGACCCCAGCAGCCCCCTGACTTGGCTCACTTGATCTGTGCGACCGTGCGAGTAGGCCGCTGACCTGCAGGGATGGGTGACGCTTAGTGCGTTTTCACGCACTAAGCGGGGCCGGTTTAGGGTCGCGGGGTGGCGTTCATTCGGCGGGTGAGAACCGCTTCGGGTGCCACCGCGGTCCAGATCGCGGAGTACGCCGCTGGACGTCAGCGGATCGTGAAGCACGTGGGTTCCGCACACACCGAGGCCGAACTTGGCCTGCTGCTCCAGCGGGCCCGCAGTCTTGTGGCCGATCCCGGCCAGGACGCCCTCGACCTGGGCGTCGCCCCGACGCCGCGAGTCGCCGATCTGGTGGTTGAGCCGGTCGCACAGGGCGTCTTGGACCCGGCCACGCGGCCGGTGACGACGCGGCGTGATGAGCCCGGCCGAGTGGTGAGCACCGACTCCCGGCTCCTGCACGAGACCCTCGCGATGGTCTTTGACCACCTGGGCTTCGACGTCGTCAACGATCCGGCCTTCCGTGACCTGGTCATCGCCCGGATCGTGGAGCCGACCTCACTGCTCGACACCGGCCGTGTGCTGAAGGACCTCGGCCGCACGCCGGCCAGCTACGCCACGATGAAGCGCACCTTGGCCCGGGCACACGCCAAGACGAAGGACGAGAAGGACGAGGTGGCGAAGGGCAGGAGCTACCGCGACCAGATCGCGACCGCTTGCTTCACCCACGCCGCCAGCCGGGGCGACGTCAGCCTGATCCTCTACGACGTCACCACCCTCTACTTCGAGGCAGAGAAGGAAGACGACCTCCGCAAGGTCGGCTACAGCAAGGAACGTCGCGTCGACCCCCAGATCGTGGTCGGCCTCTTGGTCGACCGACGTGGGTTCCCACTCGAGATCGGCTGCTTCGAGGGCAACAAGGCCGAGACACTCACCCTGATCCCGATCGTGAAACAGTTCCAAGACCGGCACGGGTTGGCCGACATCGTGATCGTCGCCGACGCCGGCATGCTGTCCGCCACGAACCTGCGCGATCTCGACGACGCTGACCTGCGGTTCATCGTCGGGTCGCGGGTGACCAAGGCGCCAGGCGACTTGGAGTCCCACTTCCGCTGGCACGGCGACGCCTTCACCGACGCCCAGCTCATCGACACCATCACCCCGCGCAGCGGCCACCACAAGGACGCCGCCAGCGACCCCAAGACGAAGGCCGAACCCGTGTGGGACCCCGAGGCCCATCCCGGCTCGTGGCGGGCGGTGTGGGCGTACTCGACCAAGCGCGCAGTCCGCGACAACAAGACCCTGACCCTGCAGGAGAACCGCGCCCGCGCTGTCATCGCAGGAGAGAAGGCCGCCCGGACACCGCGGTTCGTCAAGACCCGCAACGGTGCAGCCGAACTCGACGAGACATCACTCGCCCGGGCACGTCGACTGGTCGGGCTGAAGGGCTACGTCACGAATATTCCTGCCGACCTGATGCCCGCTGGTGAGGTGATCAGCAGCTACCACGCGCTGTGGACCGTCGAGCAGTCCTTCCGAATGTCCAAGACCGACCTCCGTGCCCGGCCGATGTTCCACCACACCCGCGACGCGATCGAGGCCCACCTCACCATCGTGTTCACCGCACTCGCCGTCAGCCGCGAGGTCCAGGCCCGCACCGGGCTCGCGATACGCAACGTCATCCGCCAGCTACGCCCACTGCGGTCTGCGACCATCGCGATCAACGGCGCCCAGCAGACCTTCGCACCTGTCATCCCTGAGCAGCAGCAGGTCATCCTCGACGCGCTCGAACAGGCCGGACCTCACGCACTAACAACTTGAGCCAACTCAGGCGGCCGACGACACTTGCCCCGACGTGGTTGAGTTCGCTGGGCCTTTCGTTATCCGAGGGTGATGCAATGGTCAGCAGGCACCTCCGGCTTGCCGCGAACTGGACGGCGCTCCTCGATCGCCTGCAGGCCCAAACGCGCGGTCGGCGACTGCTCGCCAGGACAAGGCGGCCGAAGCGCTGTCACCTCGGATCACCTGTTGCGCCGATGTCCCAGGCAAAGCCGGCGATGCCTGCGGCCATGACCAGGCCAGCAACCTCTACGACCTTTCGTCTGCGGGCGGAACCTGGGTCCGCCTGCGGTTCTACACGAGCAGTCGACAGCCCACGGCACTTCTTGCCGTCGGCATGCCGATCGCCTTCAACACCCGATGGCGTTCTCTGAACTTCACCCGGTTGTACGTTCGCAGCCGGTGTGGCATCTACTGACTGCGGCGTGGACTGTAGGATCCCGACGAGAAACACAAGTAGTCCAATCCCAGCTAACGCAAGCACGGCGGTGAGAAGCATTACCTCCCAGGAGTCCGTTCGTATCGGGTCGCCCGTGAAAAGAAATAGGCTGTCGTACAGGGAGTGCGCGTAGTTGCGCAGTGATCCATCGAATCGTTTCTACCACGCCGATCCAGCATCGATGGCACCGTGGCCGAAGACGGTGATGGTGAAGCTCAACGCAGCCGCAGCGAGAATCCAGGTGAGCACGCCGACTCCCGCGAAGCGGGTCATCACATGCTTGGTTCCGTCGTCTGTGGCCAGAGCGATTGGCAATCGGGCGTGCTCTACTTGAGTTGCGCCCATGGTGACGTAACCGAGCCAGATCACCACGAAGCTCAACACCATCATCATGATCGACATGAGCGCGGCGGCGAGTCCGACCGCGCGCCCGAAGGAGTCGCTCTCCGCGAGTGTGACGCCGGCACCGAATACTCCCAACGCCGCGCATATCAATGCAGGGATGCTCGTAAACCGGAT
>JBDHZT010000194.1:0-5426 GCA_039811985.1 Nocardioidaceae bacterium
GAAGTCCGGGGTCGCGTCGTACACGTCACCGGAGCGGAGGTCGCTGGGAACAGACATCAGATGTGGTCCTTTCGAAGGGGATCGACAGCGGGTCCGACCCCGCCAACAAGTGGAACAGACCTCGCCGTCCGGGTGCATCCGGCGCGCCCAATCCGGGGGAGAAGCTGCGTGGAGCGCGGCCTGTGGACGAGAACTTGGACCTCGCTGCGCGATCATCGCGCCCACCCCAGTTGGCCCGTGGGACCGCCTAAGCCGGGCGGCGGCGCGGACGCCGGCGGGGGAGGCGGAGCGATCGCGGGCCGAGCGGTCGACTGGGATCCGTTAGGTGCCGGCGCGCTCGTTGTGGTCGGCGCGTGGTCGGCGGAGGCGTCGAGGGCGTGAATCCGTGGCCGCGGTGCCGGTTCCCCGCGGGCCTCGCGGGCCCGTTCGGCCATCTGCTGCTTGATCCGGCGCCGTGACGTGCGGATCGCGCCCATCTCGGCCGGCTTGACGTTCCCCGGCGCGTCGAGCCGAGCATCGCGCAGCGCCCGCCATTTCTCGGTCGCCTCGTTGTAGGTGGTCTCGGCTTCCTTCACGAGGGCGGCGTGCTTGCGTGCGGCGTCGTCGGACGCACTGCCGGTCGACGACGCCGACTCGGCAGCATCTGGCCCCTCGGTCGCGTCGGCGCCCGCGCCGCCGCTGGGGCGGTCTGCGGCCACGAGCCGCATCAGCTCGGTCAGCGCTCGGTTGCGTTCCTTGAGGGCGTCGAGCTCGTCGGCGGCCTCGAAGGTGGTGTCTTGCTCGGCTGCTGAGACCTCGACTTCCTTGCGCAGTCGTTCGACCCGTGCAGCCAGCGCGGCGGGGCGGTCGGCGATGCTGCGGACCAGGTTCTCCAGGCGAGTGATCGCACCGGTGTCGATCTTGCCGGGTGTCAGCTCGGCGGGGGAGAGGTCCAACAGGTCCGGTGCCCACTCGCGGGTATTGGCCGGATCGTCGACCCCGACTCGGTATGACGGTTTCCCGATCCCGGGTCGATAGGTCCAGGCGTAGAGGCGTACGCCTCCCAGCTTGCCGATCAGGAATGGGCGCCCTTCACCCAGCGGGGCGTAGGCCAGATCCCCCGACAGGCCGGGGGACTCGGCCAGCGTGAGCGCCGCGTGCTTGCGCTCGATCACCGGTCGGTCCTCGAGTCGGCCGTACTTGTTGGTCGCGAACATGCGGAACGCCTCACCGGAGGTTTCGCTCACCTCGGTGGCTGCGGCTTCCAACGCGGTGATGCTCGCGGTGAGGGAGGTGATCATGCGGGTGCCCTGGGCGACGACGTTGGCGTGGTACTCCTTGGAGGCATCGAAGGTGTCGGCCTGGTTCTGCATCCGCCGCAGATCCAGGTCGAGCTGGGTCTTGTCCATCAGCAGCGGGTTGTTCGCCGCGAGCGCCTTCAGCATCGCGGCCTCGGACTGGGTCGCGGACTCGGACTGCCCGATGATCGTGGCGTCGAGGTCGGCGAGGGCGAACGCCCGCAGGAAGTTGTCCTTGCGCGCCACATGCGCCCACTGGAACCCCTCCGTGGAGCCTTCCAGCGGGTAGTACAGGACTCGGACGTCGTCGAACTGGTTGCCGCGGCGGATGGCGCGGCCGTTGCGCTGCTCGATCTGGTCGGGCCGGTAGGCGCCGTCGACGTGATGCAGCGCCGAGAGACGGTTCTGCACGTTCAGGCCGGTGCCCATCTTCCCGGTCGACCCGATGAGCACCTTGATCTCGCCGGTGCGGCACCGCTCGGTCAACTTCCCCAGCTTGGTCGCATCGCCCTCGGCGTCATGGATGAACGCGACCTCGTCCGGTTTGAGGCCGCCGTCGACCAGCGCGAACTTCAACGCGTCGTAGAAGGAATGCTTGCCCTCGCTGTTCGGGACGCCCTTGTCGCAGAACACCAGCTGGAACCCGCCCCGGATCGGCGCCGGCTCACTGGAGCCGCGACGCACCGTGAACTGCATGTCACGAGTCCGGTGCCACTCGGCGAGGACCTGCTCGGCGACGAGCGGCACCTTGGAGTCCGCGTCGGTCAGGTCATCAGGGTCGATCCCGGCCTCCCACAACTTCAGTTTGGGGATGAGCCGCAGGTCGACGGCCGAGGTGAGCCCGTCGGTGCCGATCGCGACGACCGTGTCCTCGCCCGGCTCGGGCTTGAACTTCGGCTTGATGGCCTCGCGGCGCACATTGAGGTGACGAATGAACGCTTGCTGATGCTCCGAGACGCCGCGCAGGATCTTCTCCGCCTGCCCGCCGCGCAGCTTCGGGCGCTCCAGGCCGACGTCCTCGGCGGTGACCTCGTCGGCGAACTGCACCCAGATCCGCTTCAACTCGCCCGCGTTGACCAGGCCGTCGCCCTCACGCATCTTCACCTGCAGGCGTCCCGTCACAGTCGGTTCGATGGACTCCTCCATCTGCAAGAACGCCTTGCGGAAGTCGTCGAACTCGCTGACGCCGGCCTCGGCGAGCAAGTCGGGGCGCAGGAACCGGATCATCACGTAGAACTCGCGCGTCGAGTTCGAGATCGGCGTCCCGGTGGCGAACAGCGCCACCGACCGCTTCCCGAGCTCGGCGTTGCGGTCGCGCAGCCAGTCCAGCTTGGCCCGCAGATCGACCGCCCCCAGGTTCGGCTTCCCCTTCGCCAGCGCCCGCACCGAGGACTCGACCTCGTCGTTCTTGTACTCGTGCGCCTCGTCGACCACGACGTAGTCGAACCCGGCGGTCTCGAAGTCCAGCGGCCCGATGTCGCCACCGATGCGGTCCTGGAGCTCGCGCAGCGAGGACTCCTCGCGCTCGATGCGCTCCCCAATCCGCTTCACCGCCTTGGTATCGCCCTCGGCCAGCGCTTCCTCGCGCTCGCCGCGCAGCTTGTCCAGGCGCTCCTGGATGTTGTCCTCGATGGTCTCCTCCGAGAGCGGCAGCAGCCGGAACGAGGAGGCCGTCATCACCACCGCATCCCAATCGTGCGAGGCGGCCTGGGCGACGAACCGGCGCCGGGCGTCCGGGCCGGAGATGCCCTTCGTGTCGGTGGCCAGCAGCTCCGCGTCGGGGTAGAGGATCGTGAACTCGCGCACCCACTGCTCCAGCAGGTGGTTGGGCACCACCACGACCGGCTTGTGGATCTGCCCCAGCCGCCGCTTCTCCATGATCGAGGCCGCGAGGGTGAACGTCTTCCCGGTGCCGACTTCGTGGTGCAGCAGTACCGCCTCGGAGTCCTTGGCCATCGCCACCGCGTCGTTCTGGTGCGGGTCCAGCGCGATCGCGTCCGACATGCCCGGGTAGGCCGAGTAGGGGGAGTCGACGTAGTTGACGTCGGTGTAGGAGCGGTACTTGTCGTTGTAGGCGGCGTGCAGCCGCTGCTTGCGGTCGGGGTCCCGCCACAGCCACCGGGCGAACTCCTTCTCGATGACCTCCATCTGCTCCCCGGCGGCCTCGGTCTCGGCGCGGTTGATCCGCTCCACACCCTCGGAGTCCTTGTCGGTGACCTGCGGCCGCTGGCCCTTCAATGCGGTCTCGACGAGCTGGTAGGTGGTACGCCGCGAGGTGCCCCACTTCGCCTTCAACGGCTTGCGCCAGTCATGTCCCGGAGGCGCGCCCATGCTGCCGCCGCCCTCCAGGGCCGGGTTGCGGCGCGACCCGCCGTTCGCCGGGGAGCACTTCCAGCCGTCCTCCTCGGAGTAGGTGACGGTGGCCCGGTCGTTGCCGGTGATGTCACGAACGAACGCCTCCACGTCCGTTGCGGGGATCCACACCATGCCGAGCTTGGCGCTGATCTTGGTGACGTCCTTGTCCGGCGGCACCGCGGCCCGCATCGCGGCCGCCGCCTCACCCCACTTCTCCGGATCCTCCTTGGCGAGCTCCTCGAGCTCGGCCGCCTTGCGGCGCACGTTGCCTGACAGAAACAGGTGCGCGGGCACCAGGTCGCCAGTCCGGTGGTCGGTGAACACCAGCCCCTTGGTGAGCGAGGTGGCCTCCTCGAGGTTGACGCCGAGCAGGCCGGCGATGCGATCCATGTCGACGCGGCCGTCGTGCTCGCGACTGATCGCCACCGCGTCGGCCGGCGACTCCGCCTTCGCCGGAAGCTCGCGGAAGCCGACCATCCGCTGGGTGAAGAACTTCGCCTTCGTCGCGGTGTTGGTGAACTCGTCGTAGGCGGCTTCCAGGCCCGTCAGCGACCACCAGGTCGGGTCCTTACGGATGCCACCCATCCCCGGCTTGGTGTAGGTGATCTGGTACCACTCGCCGTCATCGCCCTCGACCAGACCTTCGGTCTGATTCGGATCCTCGGGATCCTTGACCTTGACCTGCTTCTGCGACGCCTTCATCCGGCTGATCGGGCCGTAGTCGGCCACGTAGGTGTCGTAGCAGCGGTTCAGCTCGGCCCTCAGCTCGTCGATCTCCGGGGTGTTCTCGACTGTCTCCCGCTCGGCCTCGCGCAGATCCGCGGCCAGGTCCCGCATCCGCAGCAGGCTCACGAGCTCGTCGGCCTGCGAGGGATGCTGCCCATCCTTCGTACGCCGCCCGGCTGTCTTGGCCCCGTCCGGGACGTAGGGCACCTCCGTGCCGTCGAAGTCGACGACGGTGAACGAGTGGCGCAGCGACCCCGCCGAACCCCGACGCTTGCCCGGCACCGGCTCGGTGGCTGTGTGGGTGATCTGCCCGACCTTCTTCGCACGCGCCAGGGTGCGCGCCGACCTCACGGGCCCGTGGCTGACGGGTGCGGGAGCGCTCGACGTCGACCGCGTCGCCGGCGGCGGGCTCGCCGGCGTGGCCGGCGCCTGGGCCAGCGTCGGTGCGGTGGGCGTGTGTGTGGTGGGCGGTGGCTCGGTGACTGCGGGGGAGTGGCCACGGTCCTCGGCGAGGGCGACCGCAGCGATCACCTCGAGCCGTTCGCGCAACTGGTTGCCCAGGGTGCTGTCCGAGGTGAGCGGACGTACGGCGAGCACCTCGCGGCCCATCGCGGCCTGCCCCGTGGCCGTGGTGCCAAGGATGTTCTCCGGGTGGGCGGCGAAGTAGCCGTTGATGTGCCGTTCGGTGCCGTCGTCCAACCGGGTCGGCACCGAGGTCACCCACGCGTCGTCTCCCGGGGTCCGGTCAGGTTCGCGGCGCCGCAGCACGAGGACGTCGGTGACAACCTCGGTCCCCGCGGCCGCACGGTGCGCGGCATTGGGCAGGCGTACGGCGCCGAGCAGATCGGCCTGCTCGAACCAGCCGCGTCGCACGGTCGAGAGCTGCTTGTCCAAGGTGCCCGCGGAGGTGATCACCGCCATCGTGCCGCCGGGCTTCAACCCGGCCAGAGACTTGGAGATGAAGTGGTCGTGAATCAGCAGCTGGTTGCGCGGATTGTGCACGCGGTCCCTGACGGGATAGTTCCCGAACGGGACGTTACCGATCACTGCATCGTAGGTGCCGTGCCG
>JBDHZT010000195.1:0-5394 GCA_039811985.1 Nocardioidaceae bacterium
CCACCCCCACCCGGACTCTGGTCCTCCACCGTGCTTTGGCAGTCTGCGTCCGCCAAGTGGTTCCGTCAATACCGCCTGTCCGTCGAGCCCGCAGAGGCTACTCCCGGCTAGACACCGCGGCGATGGCGGCGAAGGGGACCAGGCGCACGACCTCCTCACCGACAGTGACCTCGACGAAGTCCTTGCCGACCCGGCGCAGTTGGGCAGCTAGCTGACTCTCGTCGGTCAGGTGCAGCACGCAGGGGGTGCCGGCCTCCTCGAGCCGGCGCAGCGCGGAGCCCAGACCCAGCCTGGTCACCGGCGACCAGGTCAGCTCCGAGCGGGACCGGGGCGAGGCGCCGCCGACGGAGGTCACGGCGGGCCACGGCACGATCCAGCCCCGGGAGGGTGACTCGAGCAGCAGCCAGCCCTCGCTGACCCGGGCCAGCCTGCCGGTGAGGCTGCCCACGGCGACCACGGTCAGGCTCACGGTGGTGCCGACCGACGCCATCAGCCTGCTGGCAAAGCTGACGGAGGCGTACTCGGCGCGGGCGCGGTCGGCCAGCTCCACCTCGCGGTCGGCGGCGAAGGCCGCCTCCGCCTGTGCCTCGAGATCGTCGAAGAGCGCGAAGAGCTCGTCGTCCCAGGGCATGCGCCGACCCTGCCATGCCCCTCGCAATCGTCGCCAGGGCTGTGGACAACCGATTGACGATGTTCTTGAACAGGTTTTAAATAGTGCAAACAGACGCAAACAGAAGGTTCATGCCATGCAGGTGCACCGGGGTCGCCAGGCGATCGTGTGGCTGGCCTCGCTGCTGGTGGCGGGTGCACTGGCCTCGCTGGCTGTGCCGGAGCTGCGCTCGGCGCGCCAAGCCGCCAGCGCCGGTGAGCTAGCGGCGGCGGAGTTGAGCCAGTGGGTGGTCTGGCTGGCCGCGGCGGCCTGCGCCGGATGCGCGGTCTGGCTGGCTGCGGTCTCGACCGTCGTCGTCGCCACGGCCGGCACCGCCCGCCAACCGGCCACGGTGCGCACCTGCCCTGCGCTGCTGCGGCGCTGGCTGCTGATCGGCTGCGGGGTGGTCACCGTGAGCGCCCTCGCCTCACCCGCGCACGCCGAAGGGGGCCGCCTCCACCCGCCGGAAGTCAGCAGCCGCGAGGCGGCCAGCGTCGTCTCCGGGCTGTCGCTGCCGGACCGAGCGGTCGGCGGGCGACGAGTGCACACGGCCGGCCAGTCGAGGCCCACAACCGCTAGCCCATCGACCGGTCGAGACGTCGTGGTCCGACCCGGCGACTCGCTGTGGGCGATCGCCGCCCGCGCGCTTCCTCCGGGTGCCACCGCGGCGGAGATCGACGACGCCTGGCGCCGCCTCTACGAACTCAATCGGTCGGTCATCGGAGCCGACCCCGACCTGATCCTGCCCGGCACCCAGCTGACCCTTCCAGACCGCTGAGGCCGGACCGCCCAAGAGGAGAGCTCATGTCCGTGTCCATCCTCCGTCCAGACACCCTGCCGATGGCCAGCATCCAGGGCACCCTCGCACTCGACGGCACGGCCGATCAGGCGCCGCCCCGGTTGGTCCCCGTGCCCGGCAGACCCGGCGGCGATGTGGTGCCGGTCGACCGAAAGGTGCGGCGACAGCTGGAGCAATGGTGTCACCGCTACGCCCAGGCCGTGGTGGAGATCGTCAGCGGGGACCGCCCCGTCACCCAGGTGCTGCGGTGGACCACTCCGGACGTCTACGCCACCCTCGCGCGTCGCGCCCAGTTGGTCGCCCGGGCCGGCGGGCACCGCCCCGGCGAGGGTCGCCAAGGCCCAGCCGTCCGCGCCCAGGTCCTCGGCGTGCGCACTTGCTTCGTCAGCCCGGAGCGGGTGGAGGCCTCCGTGCATGTGCGGTACGGCGAACGCTCGCGCGCCATCGCCGCCTGCTTCGAGCTCATCGGCGGACGCTGGCAATGCTCCGCGCTGGAGTTCGCCTGACCAATGGCCAGGTGGGGACAGCGTCAGCCGTTGACCCGCGTGGTCAGCCCGGTCGGACCACCGGGCGCACCGTGGCAGCGCTTGTACTTCTTGCCCGACCCGCAGGGGCACAGCGCGTTGCGGCCGGTCTTGGCGAAGGCGTCGTCGCTCGCCGAGGCCGCCTCGCCGGAGACCTCCGCCTCGCCGTCCTCGCTGGGCGCGGAGTAGGACAGCCGCTGGGGTTGCTGCGGGGTGTCCAGGCCTTTGGCCTTAATCAGCGGGTGCTCGGGCGCGGGAGCCGGTTCGGCGACGCCGAGCTCGACGGGGGTGTCGACCAGCTCGAAGATGCCCTCGTCGTCGAGCTCGACCTCGTCCTCCTCCTCGACCTGGACCTCCAGGTTGAACAGGAAGCCGACGGCCTCCTCCTTGATGCCCTCCATCATCGCGGCGAACATGTCGAAGCCCTCGCGTTGGTACTCCACCAGCGGGTCCCGCTGGGAGTAGGCGCGCAGGTAGATGCCCTCGCGGAGGTAGTCCATCTCGTAGAGGTGCTCGCGCCACTTGCGGTCCAGCACCGAGAGCAGCACCCGGCGCTCCAGCTCGCGCATGACCTCCTCGCCGACCTCCTCCTCGCGACGGTCGTAGGCCGCGGAGGCATCGGCTTGGAGCCGCTCGACCAGGTCCTCGACCTCGAGGAACTCCCGCCCGCCGGCCTCGTCCTCGAGGTCGGCGTGGTTGAGCGAGATCGGGTAGAGCTGCTTGAGCGCCACCCAGAGCGCATCCAGGTCCCACTCCTCGGGGAACTCCTGGGTCGCCTCGGTCACATAGCCGGCGATCACGTCGTCGATGAAGCCGCGGATCTGGTTCTCCAGGTCCGCACCCTCGAGCACCTCGCGACGCTCGGCGTAGATCACCTCGCGCTGGCGGCTCATCACGTCGTCGTACTTCAAGACGTTCTTGCGGGACTCGAAGTTCTGCGACTCGACCTGCGACTGCGCGCTGGCGATCGCGTTGGTGACCCGCTTGTTCTCGATCGGCACGTCGTCGGGGACCTTGAGCACCTGCAGGATCCGGTCGACCCAGTCGGACTTGAACAGCCGCATCAGCTCGTCTTGCAGGGACAGATAGAACCGGGACTCCCCCGGGTCGCCCTGGCGGCCGGAACGGCCGCGGAGCTGGTTGTCGATGCGACGAGACTCGTGTCGCTCGGTGCCGACGACGTAGAGACCGCCGACCTCACGCACGGCGTCATGCTCGGTGGCGACCTGCTCCTTGATCTTGTCGACCATGTTGGGCCACGCCGTCTCGTAGGCCTGGGCGTCCTCGAGCGGGTCGAGGCCCAGCTTGCGCAGCTCCTGGTCGGCGAGGAAGTCCACCGAGCCGCCGAGCATGATGTCGGTGCCTCGACCGGCCATGTTGGTGGCCACGGTGACCGCGCCCTTGTGGCCGGCGAGGGCGACCACCTTGGCTTCGTCGGCATGCTGCTTGGCGTTCAGCACCGTGTGTGGGACACCGGCCTTCTTGAGCAGGCCGGAGAGGTGTTCGGACTTCTCCACCGACACCGTGCCGACGAGGACCGGCTGGCCCTTGCGGTTCCGCTCGGCGATGTCCTCCACCACCGCGGCGTACTTCGCCTCCTCGGTGCGATAGACCAGGTCCGCCTGGTCCTTGCGGACCATCGGTCGGTTGGTCGGGATCGGCACCACGCCGAGCTTGTAGATCTTGTCGAACTCCGAGGCCTCGGTCATCGCCGTGCCGGTCATGCCGGCGAGCTTCTCGTAGAGGCGGAAGTAGTTCTGCAGGGTGATGGTGGCCAGCGTCTGGTACTCCTCGCGGACCTGCACGCCCTCCTTGGCCTCGATGGCCTGGTGCAGGCCGTCGTTGTAGCGCCGGCCGGACAGGATGCGGCCGGTGTGCTCGTCGACGATGAGGACCTCGCCCTCGAGGACGACGTACTCCTTGTCGTTGCGGAACAGCTCCTTGGCCTTGATGGAGTTGTTCAGGAAGGAGATCAGCGGGGTGTTGACCGAGTCGTAGAGGTTCTCGATGCCGAGGTGATCCTCGACCCTGGTGATGCCCGGCTCGAGCACCGAGATGGTGCGCTTCTTCTCGTCCACCTCGTAGTCGACGTCCTTGGTCAGGGTCGCCGCGACCTTCGCGAACTCGGCGTACCACCGGACCTCGTCTTGGGTCGGACCGCTGATGATGAGCGGGGTGCGCGCCTCGTCGATCAGGATCGAGTCGACCTCGTCGACGATGGCGTAGTAGTGGCCGCGCTGGACGCAGTCCTCGATCGAGGAGGCCATGTTGTCGCGCAGGTAGTCGAAGCCGAGCTCGTTGTTGGTGCCGTAGGTGACGTCGCAGGCGTACGCCGCGCGCCGCTCGTCGGGCCGCATCTCGGGCAGGATCACCCCGACGGTCAGGCCCAGGAAGTGGTAGACCCGGCCCATCCACTCGGCGTGGTACTTCGCCAGGTAGTCGTTGACGGTGACGACGTGGACGCCCCTGCCGGTGAGCGCGTTGAGGTACGTCGGCAGCGTCGCGACCAGCGTCTTGCCCTCACCGGTCTTCATCTCGGCGATGTTGCCGAGGTGCAGCGCGGCACCACCCATGATCTGAACGTCGAAGTGCCGCTGCCCGATCACCCGCTTCGCCGCCTCGCGCACGGTCGCGAAGGCTTCCGGCATCAAGGCGTCGAGCGACTCGCCCTTCTCCAACCGCTCCTTGAGCTCGTCGGTCATCCCGCGCAGCTCGTCGTCGCTCATCGCGACGAAGTCGTCCTCGATCTCGTTGACGGCGCGCGAGATCACTTCCAGCTGGCGCAGGATCTTGCCCTCGCCCATGCGAAGGATCTTGTCGAGAATGGCAGGCACGTGCGTCGACTCCCGGGTGTTGGTCGCTGCCCCGGACCCGACCCGGGGCGAGGCCACGCCGAGGTCACGGCGGGCCTCCGGTCATGCTACCCAGCCTCACCAGCCGCCGGGGAATCTGCGACCGACAACAGACCACCGGCCGATCTGACTCCGGACCGTCACACTGACGGCTCGACGGGCGTGCTGAGCGGGCGGACGCCGCTGAGACGACGGTGGAAGCGGACGTGGTCGGCGCGGGAGTCGAGCACCTGCCACAGCGTCCGGTGAGCGGCCCAGGGCAGCGGATCGTCGCCGCGGCGCCAGCGGCCGCCGAAGGTGATCCAGACCGGCACCCAACCCGCGGCGAGGTCCCAGTCGCCCTGGTGGCGCATCAACAACTGGCGGCGGATCTGGAAGGCGGTGCGCACGCCGTCGACGCAGATCGGCGCGGTGTGGACCGGCCAGAGCCGCAGGTCGAGCGCCATCAACTCCAGCTCGAGGTCGACGAGGATCCTGGGATCGACCAGGACCGTCGCCACGTTCTCGTGCGGAGAGCGCCTCACCAGCGGCACGCTAGCCCGCTACGGCGCGGACGTCACTCCCCCGTCC
>JBDHZT010000196.1:0-5366 GCA_039811985.1 Nocardioidaceae bacterium
GAGTGGCTGGGGTACTAGGACTCGAACCTAGACTAACTGGACCAGAACCAGTCGTGCTGCCAATTACACCATACCCCAGGGGGTGTCCCGGACCTCGTGCACGATGCCTGGTTTCAGGCCGGGTACGACGGGGGCTGGGCCGAGGGGAAACGATACACAAGCCCACGAGAGGCGGCCAAAACGGCCGGGTCGGCCCGGGTCGTCAGCCCCAACGCGCGAGCGGCCCACGTGGCCAGGGCCAGATAGACCAGGGACTGGGTCAGTGTGGGGATGAGGTCCCACCACGACCCCGGGGGCGGGTTGAGCGCCGTGGCCATGTCGCTGAACGCCAGAGCGAGCCCGAAGGCGACGAAGTTGTTGAGAACATGCATGGCGATGCCGGCCTCGAGCCCACCGGTGAGGATGACCAGCAGACCAGCCACCAGCCCGAAGGCGAACCGGTCGAAGAACACCGGCAGACTCTGGCCGAGCCCGTGGGCGAGTCCGAACAGCAGAGCCGGGATCACCACCGCGATGCTGCGGGACACGATCGGTGCGCTGCGCGCGAACAGCCCACCGACCGCCTGGGTCAGATAGCCACGGAAGAGGTACTCCTCCCCCGCTGCCTGGAACGGCGTCAGCAACGCGATCACGAGCAGGTAGTCGCGCGTGGTGGAGGTGAAGTGGTTGAGATGAGCCGATGTGTCGCCTGTCGAGCCGCTGCCGGGAAGCACCGCTCCCACGGCGACGGTGGCGGCCAGCGCGAGAACGGAGATCCCCAGGCAGACGGCGAAGTAGCCCCACCGGATCCGCGGCAGCACCGACGCCAGCCACCTCGGCTTGAGTGCGTGGAACACCCTGGTCAGGAACCACGAGATCGGGATGGCCGCAGCCAGGGTGAGATTGACGTAGGCCAGCAGCGCAGGCGTGGGGTGAGCCACGTCGGACAGCGCCTGTCCCTCGGTCACCGGATCCAGGCCGGCGAGCGCGAACCCCACCATGAACACCAGCAGGATCAGCACCGGCACGACGAGCACGAACAAGACGAGCCCGGTCAGGATGCCGATCAGCGGCCACCACCAGCCCTTCCTGCCGGCACGGTGCAGCAGGTGATACTCCAGCGGCTCGAGCGGTTCTCCAGTCGGAGGCTGCGGCGGATAGGGGGCGTACTGACCGTACGTCGGCGCAGCGGGGTACGCCGAGTAGCCGGGCGGCAGCGGCTGACCGGGAGGCGGATACCCCGGCGGCGGATAGCCCGGGGGTCCGGGCGGCAGCGGCTGACCGGACGGCGCCGGCTGGCCAGGCTGTCCGCCGGGCGGGACCCAGGTGCCAGACATCAGCCCAGCGCACCCTGCAGCCGCGCCAGCGATCGATCGCGGCCGAGCAGCTCCAGCGACTCGAAGAGGGGCGGCGAGATCCGGCGACCGGTCACCGCCACCCGCACCGGCCCGAAGGCCAACCGTGGCTTGAGCTCCAGCCCGTCGATCAACGCGGCCCGCAACGCCTCCTCGATGGCGTCCGTGGTCCAGGAGGCCAGGCCGGCCAGGGCGTCGTACGCCGCCTGCACAACCTCCCGGCCAGCCTCGTCGACGGAGTCGACCCGCTCGAAGTCCTCCTCGTCGACGAGGAGGAAGCCGAGCATGGGCGAGGCCTCGGTCAGCTTGTTCATCCGCTCGCTCACCAGGGGCATCGCGGCGTCCAGGATGGCGCGCTGCTCGGTCGAGATCGGGGTGGACACCAGCCCGTCGGCCTGCAGGAAGGGGATCACCCGCTCCGTCATCTCCTCGAGCCCGATCAGCCGCATGTGGGCGGCGTTGATCGCCTCCGCCTTCTTGAGATCGAAGCGGGCCGGATTGGGGTTCACGTCGGCGATGTCGAAGGCGGCGTACATCTCCGCCATGGAGAAGACGTCGTTGTCGGGAGCGATCGCCCAGCCGAGCAGGGCGAGGTAGTTGAGCAGACCCTCCGGCAGGAAGCCGCCGTCGATGTAGCCCAGGAAGCTCGCCTCGGGGTCGCGCTTGGAGAGCTTCTTGTTGCCCTGCCCCATCACATAGGGCAGGTGGCCGAACTGCGGGGTGGCCTTCGCGACGCCGAGCTCGACCAGCGCGCCGTAGAGCGCGATCTGGCGGGGCGTGGAGGACAGCAGGTCCTCCCCACGCAGCACGTGGGTGATCTCCATCAGCGCGTCGTCGACCGGGTTGACCAGCGTGTAGAGCGGGTCGCCGTTGGCGCGACACAGCGCGAAGTCGGGGACGAACTCGGACTGGAAGGTGATCTCACCACGCACCAGGTCGGTCCAGCTGATCTCGCCGTCGGGCATCCGGAAGCGCACGATCGGGCGCCGTCCCTCGGCCTCGAAGGCGGCCCGCTGCTCGGCGGAGAGCGTGCGGCAGAAGCCGTCGTACCCCGCGACCTTGGAGCCGCTCGCCTTGCGCCGCGCCTCGACCTCGTCGTTGCTGCAGAAGCAGTCGTAGACGAAGTCGGTCCCCCGCAGTCGGGTGAGGACGTCGTCGTAGATCGGGCGCCGCTCGCTCTGACGGTACGGCGCGTGCGGGCCGCCCTTCTCGACCCCCTCGTCCCAGTCGAAGCCGCACCAGCGCATCACCCGGAGCACGGTGTCGTAGGACTCCTGGGAATCCCGCGCCGCGTCGGTGTCCTCGATCCGGAAGACGAAGGTGCCGCCGTGGTGGCGGGCGAAGGCGTAGTTGAACAGGGCGGTGCGGGCCATCCCTACGTGCGGGGCACCGGTCGGGCTGGGGCAGAACCGGACCCGGACGGAGGGGTCCCGCCCCTGGGCCTGGTCGGGGGCCCGGTCGAGGGCAGAGTCAGTCACGGGAGGCGACTCTATTCGTCAGCGCGCCGATCCCCTGGATCGAGACCTCCACCTCGTCACCGACCGCCATCGGGCCGACGCCGTCCGGGGTCCCGGTCAAGATCACGTCGCCGGGCAGCAGCGTCATCACGCTGGTGATGTGCGCGACCAGAGTCGGGACGTCGAAGACCAGGTCGCTGGTGTTGCCGTCCTGGACAAGGTCGCCGTTGAGGTGGGTCTGGACCTGTCGCCCGCCCGCCTCGGGGCCGAAGTCGTGGGGATCCAGGTCCGTCTCGATCCACGGGCCCAACGGGCAGAACGTGTCGAACCCCTTGGCCCGGGTGAACTGCACGTCCGCACGCTGCAGGTCGCGCGCGGTCACGTCGTTCGCGATGGTGTAGCCGAAGATCACGTCGGTCGCCTGCTCGGGCGGCACGTCCTTGCAGATCCGGCCGATCACCAGCGCGAGCTCGCCCTCGTAGTGCAGCTCCTGGGTCTGGCGCGGGTAGACGATCTCGTCGTCGGGGCCGATCACCGAGGTGTTCGGCTTGAGGAACATCAGCGGCTCGGTGGGCACCTCCCCACCCATCTCCGCGGCGTGGGCGGCGTAGTTCTTGCCGATGGCCACCACCTTGCTGCGCGGGATCACCGGCGCGAGCAGGCGGACGCTCTCCAGCGGGAGGTGCTCATCGGTCGGCTGGATGCCGTTGTAGAGCGGGTCGCCGGAGAGTACGACGACCTGCGCGTCCTCGCTCGGCTGGCCGAAGCGGTCCAGCTCACCGGTCACCACGCCGTAGCGTGGGTCCTCCCCCGTCGTGAATCTCGCGATGCGCACGCGGATGAGCCTATCCGCCGCCGGGCTGCCTACGATCGCGTGGTGGAGAGCCCGGTGACGATGGCGGAGCAGGACTGGGTCCGCCGAGCCGAGGCGCACCGGCAGCGGCTCGCGCCCTATGTGGAGCCGCACCTGGCGCGCCGCAGGGCCGGCGTGGCGCATCCGGTCCACGACTTCCTCTTCACCTACTACTCCCAGCGGCCGGCGCAGCTGATGCGGTGGCATCCCGGCTACGGCGTCGGGCTCACTGGCCCGCGCGCGTCGTCGTACATCGGCGAGAAGGGGTACCCCGAATCCCCCTCTCGCGGCGTGCGCGTGACCCAGGAACATCTCGCCTCGCAGCAGAAGCTGATCGAGAGCATCGCCCGGCTGCTGCGTGCCACCCAGAACCGCGCGGGCATCTTCGGCTGCTTCGGCTGGCACGAGTGGGCGATGGTCTACCGCCTCGGTGAGGATCAGGCCCGCCATGCCGCCTGGCCCCTGCGACTCGGCAGCGCAGGCACCGACGAGGTCGTCGAGACCCAGCGGATCACCTGCTCACACTTCGACGCCTTCCGCTTCTTCACCGAGGCCGCCCGCCCTCTGAACACCCTCCAGCCAGGACGCAACGACCGGGCAGCCTTCGAGCAGCCCAGCTGCCTGCACGCCACCATGGATCTCTACAAGCACGCCTTCCGGCTCACTCCCCTGGTCGACTCCGACCTGGTGGCCGACTGCTTCGAGCTCGCCTGGAAGGTGCGCATCCTCGACATGCGCGCGGCGCCGTACGACCTCGCCGGGCTGATTCTCGACCCGTCCGGCGACGAGTGGACACCGGTGAAGATCGAGACGCCGGAGGGTCGGCAGACCTACGCCACCATGCAGCGTCAGCTCGCAGACGGGGCCGCGCCACTGCGTCAGCGGCTCATCGATACGTGCGAACGACTGCTCGAAGATGTCAGGCTGGACGCATGACGATCGCACGAGACATCGTCGTGCATGGCCTGGTCCAGGGCGTGTTCTTCCGCGGCACCTGCCTGCAGGTGGCTCGCGGCCTCGAGGTGGCCGGCTGGGTGCGCAATGAGTACGACGGCACGGTGCGGCTCCATGCCGAAGGGGGTGCCGAGGCCGTGGAGGCGCTGATCACCTGGTGCCGCGAGGGGCCGAAGCACGCCTCGGTCACGAGGGTCGACGTCACCGAGGCGCCGGTCGAGGGGCTCACGAACTTCGACGTCGGGTGGTGACGACGATGGCTAACACTCCCGAACCCGCCGAGCGGGTGGTGGCGAACTTCGTGCGCGAGGACGGCAGCCTGCACACGATCCCCCGCAAGCACACCAAGCGACTGGCCGTGCTCGATCATGTGGCCCAGTCCTTCGAGCCGGGGCGGACCTACCCCGAGCAGGAGGTCACCACCATCCTGGTCCGCTTCCACCCCGACCACGCCGCGCTGCGGCGCTACCTGGTCGACGAAGGGTTCTTGACCCGTGAAGGTGGCGTCTACTGGCGATCCGGTGGGACCTACTCGGTCTAGGGATGTCCCCGTCGTCAGCCGTGGCCAGCGCCCGAGCGACCCCGGTCCATCGCCAGCCTCCGCTCGTGAGCCGGTGGGTATGACGTCGCCTGGGAGCAGGTCGGTGCGGCTGCGCCTCGGAGCACGTCGGTCTAGCTCCGCCCCGGGTCGGGTGGATGGGTGGCCGCGCGTAGCCGACCGGCCCCCGCCGTCAAGGACCTCCGCTGCGCTCCGGCCACTTCGTGGCG
>JBDHZT010000197.1:0-5337 GCA_039811985.1 Nocardioidaceae bacterium
CTACCTCACGGCGTGATCCGCACCAGGTTTCCGGCGCCGAACACGTCGGTCGACGCGATCAGCTTGCCGTTGCTGAACTCCAGGCCGGCGGGGGAGGGAACGTCGGCCACATGGGTGATCTTGCCGTTGCGGTACATCGAGATCCGGTTGCCGAACAGTTCGGCGACGTAGATCTTGCCGTTGGGTCCGACGGCCAGATTGGTTGCGCCGAGGAAGCCGTGGGCCAGGTTGGTGAACTCGCCGTCGCCGGCCACTCGGATGATCGCGCCGCGGGCGCCCAGGCTGGCATCCTCGGGCCCACCCGGCAGCAGGCTGACGAGCAGGTCACCTTGGAAGTTGTACTCGGCGTCGGTCGGCACCGGCTCGAACGCGAACGTCTTGCCTGCGACGCAGGCCGGCAGCCCGAACGCCTCAGCCTGCTCGGCGGACACCACGGTCTTCTGCGGGCGGAAGACGAAGTGGGTCGAGACCTTCCCCTTCCGGGTCACCTTGAGGATCGTGTTGGCGCCGGCGTCGGCGACGTACCAACCTCCCTTGGTGTTGAGCAGTGCATAGGGGTTGGAGTCGACCTGGCCGGTGTACGGCTGGAAGTCCTCCGGCAACTGGGCGAGGCACGCCGCGCTGAGCCCACGGAAGCCGTAGCGGTTGAGCTGGTCGGGGTTGTTCTTGGCCTCGTAGCGGGCCAGGTCGGCTACGACCCGGACCTTCCCGTTCGGACGGCGCAGCTTGAGCTTGGCGAGCGGCTTCGCCGGATCGTCGCCGCGAACGGTGTAGGCGACGGCCTTGCCGCGGGAAGCGACCCCGGTCACCGAGACCGGCTCGGTTCGCAGTACGACGACCTTGCCGTTGCGGTTGACCTTGGTGAGTATGCCGGCGAACGACTGCCCGACGTAGATCTCGCCATGGGCGCCCACATCGAGCTGGAGCGGCCCGGCCAGCCCCGTGGTGATCGGCTCCGGGTCGGCAACCGCAGCACCAGCAGGCTCCGAGACCGCAGCAACCACCCCCATCACCAGTGTGGTGGAGGCGAGCAGCGTCAAGGCTCTCGCCGAGAGAGAATGCAGAGAGTGGGTCATCGGTGACCTCCGCGCGGTAACGCCGGGAATGGCGGCCCACGCCCCCCATGGCCGTGGGGCTTCCTTGGTCGAACATCATGCCGGGCCGCGCGGCGCGGCGCCATCCCCTTTCCGGCACGCTACTGCGGAGTCCGCTGGCGTTCTTACGAACCGATACGGTGACGTCCATGTCGGAGGAAGCCGCCCCCGCTCGCGGTCTTCGCTGGGTGCTCGCGGTGATCGGTCTGGCCGTCTTGGGCGTCATCACGTTGCCGCTGGCTGCTGCCGTCTTGGACCGTTGGGACGAGAACCTGATCCTGCCGGCGCACCTTCTGGTCATGGTCCTCGCTGGCGTGCTGGCCTGGCTCGCGCTTCCCGGCCTGGCGAAGACTGGTTCCTCGCGGTCCCGCCGTGCCGTGGTGGGCGCTGCCGTTGGCCTGGTGATGGCCTTCGTCGCGGTCGGGGTGTTCTTCCTGCTTCTGAACGGCTTCAGCGGCGCCTGACCTGCACGAGCCGCTCGGCCGGCGTCGGCTCGGTGGTCAAGCGCCGGGCAGCCCCACGGGGTTGTAGGTGATGTCGTCGACGGAGAAGTCGATGTAGGCAAACGTCCCGTCCGGTGCGTGCCAGAGGCCCTCACCGGTGGTCGCCAGTCGGCGGTGGCGGATCTCGCGGTAGCGCTGCAGGGGAGTGCTCCAGGGCATCGAGGCGAACGATTTCCCGTCCTCGGACGACTGGAAGCGATCCTGCGAGACGAAGTCGACCAGGTCCCCGGCGTCGTTGAACACCAACTCCGCGGTGACGGTCTGGTCGCCGACGGTGTAGGTGGCGCGGACATGGGCGTCATCGATCGGCTCCCATGCGATCGGCGCGTCGATCAGCGCGGCAGGGGCGAAAACGACGAGGTCGTTGAAGACGGTCACCGTCTCGCCTTGGTCCATCTCCGGGCCGGACGCGTCGATCACCTGCACGAGGCCGGCCACGCGCCCACGCATGGTCGCCGTATTGGCGTCGTAGTCGTGGAAGACGGTGATCGGGAGTCCGGACCGGGTGGCGTTGATGTAGAAGAGTCGCTGGGGCTCGGGGCCGAAGACGTCGAGCTGGTGTCCGCTGAAGGGCATCCACGCGGTGTCCGGACCGCTGCGGATCCGTCCGCGGACGGTTGCGTAGAAGCCTGTGACCCGAGGCTTCCCGATCGCACCGGATCTGCGGACGTACGTCGCCACGGGACCGGGTAGGGCGGCCAGGTCACTCTCGCTGACGATGCGCTGGTTCGCCGGGATGGTGGTCAGCAACTCGTCGGCGCGGTCGTCGTACGCCGCATGCAGGCTCGTCGGCCCCAGCGAGGCGAAGCCGAGCACCGCGACCAACACGAGGACGACGTTCGGCAGAGTGCCGACCTTGGCGTCGCTCCAACTGGTCACAATGACCAGTTGCGACACGGCCGCCGCGCCGAGGACGACCAGCCACCACCAGGTCGGCGCACCGGCGGCGATCATCACCGCCGCCGTGAGCACCAATGCAGCGGCCACCAGCCAGCCGACGCCAGCAGTGGTGCCGATCGGCTGCTTCAGCTGCTCGACCCTCGCCCAGCCGAGACCCTTTGTCGCACCGAGCAAGTGGATCAGCCCGTGGACCACGAGGAGAGCCACGACTGTCCAGCGAATCACCGTGACCATGACTGGCCTCCTGCTCCCACCGTAGGACCGCTCGCGTTGGCCGATCGCGGGTGGGGTCCACACCTGTGGCGTGGATCATCAATGTCTGAGCCAGCCGTGCCGACCGGCTGGCAATAGCCCCTCCAGTTGAGCGACACGCCGGACGGATGGGCGCTGTACGGCGCTGCTGCCACTTGGTGGTACGCCGACATCACAGACGCGAACCGGCGCAGCCCTCACATCGCCCGAGGATCGGGGAAGCCGAGGCTGACATAGCCCGGAGCGCGCTTGGCCAGGGCAGCGGCGAGGACGGGGGTCTCGACGTCGTGGTAGTCGTGAACTTCTGCCGTCTGCTTGCCGGGATAGGCGCGCAGAATGCGGCCGACGTACTGAACCAGTCGGCCCTTGAAGGAGACTGGGCCAGCGAGGAACAGGGTGTCCAGTGCGGGGCAGTCGAAGCCCTCGCCGACAAAGTGTCCCGTTGCTACGGCAAGAAGCGGTGGACCACCATCGGTGGGGACGAGACGCTGCGCCGCCGCAGCCCGTGCCCGCGCGCCCATCCCGCCCTGGAGGACCACTGGTGCCAGGCCGTGCTCGGTGAGGCTCGCGGCCAGCTGGTCGACGTGAGCAGTTCGTTGGGCAAGGACCAGGCAGTGCCGCCCACGCTCGTGGGCGTCGAGGACGTCGGTCAGGACCTGCTTGTTGCGGGCGTCGTCAGCGGCCAATGCCCGATGGATGCTTGCGATCGCTCCCGGGACGGCGAGGTCGACTGGCGATTCGAGACGGAACTGGGTCGAGTGGACGACCAATACGGGTCGAGGGTGGTCAGCTCCGGCACCTTCGAGAGTGTCCGGGTCGGCCTGCTCGAGCGTGTGGCGCGCGGGGCCGAGCTGGAAGCCGATGAGCTCGTCGAGCCGATCGCGGCGGTACGGCGTCGCGGTGAGCCCCAACCAAGATCGCGCAGGGATGGTGCGAACGGCAGCCTCGAACGCCGCCGCCGGCACATGGTGGCATTCGTCGACCACGACGAGCCCGTACCCCGCGAGTGCTTCGTCGAGGTCAGCGCGGCGGGCGAGCGTCTGCAACGTCGCCACGTCGACCACGCCGGTGAGTTTGGCCCGGCCACCGCCGAGCTGACCGGCCTTGATGCCGAGGAGATCGCGGACCTGTCGACGCCACTGATCGGCGAGAGTCTTGCGATCGACCAACACCAGAGTCGAGACCCGGCGCTGAGCAATGACGGCGCAGGCCATCACGGTCTTGCCAGAGCCGGGCGGGGCCACCAGCAGTCCCAGGTCGTGCGGAAGCAGGTCGTCGACCGCGGTCTGCTGACTGGGGTTGAGCTCGATGTCGACGGAGAGCTCGACCTCGGCTCCCGTCGTACGCCGATCGTCGGCCTCGACCTTGCTGCCGGCCTCCTCGATGAGCCTCGTCACCGTGTCAAGCAGTCCGCGCGGGAGGACGAGATGGTCATCGAGAGTCTCGTCGTAGGACGTGATGACGCGGGGGACGTTCCAAGTCGACTGGCGACGGCGTTGGCGGTCGTAGAACTCCGGGTTGTAGGTCGATGCCGCGTGCTTCAGCGTGGCGTACAGCGCTGGACTCAACTCCGAGCCGGGGATCTGGATGCCACCGTCGAGGACGACATGCACGATGGGCGCCGGATTCGGCTGGGTTCGGGTCGACCGAGCAGGCCGGGCCCGCTTCACCCGTGAGCCGACAGCCGGCTCGTGCAACGAGGTGGCGAGCTTGGTGACCTGCTTCGGCGTGAGGCGCTCCAGGGTCGAGAGGTAGTCCCACTGGTCTTCGAACGGTTCGAGCGTTGCCAGGTCGAGGAAGACGGTCGTCCCGAGCTTGCGAGACTTGCCGTGCAGGGGTGCCGCTATCTGGTTGCCCGGACCGCGTCCCGGGAGCACGTCCTGGGACGGGAACAGCCGGTCGTAGCAGCGCAGGTCCATCCGCCCACGGATCGCGATCGCCTCCCGGACCAGCGCCGCGCCGACCTGGCGCGCTGTGGCTGCCGGGACTGGGTCGGTGAAGAAGATCCACACATGTGCGCCGACTCCGGAGCGGGAGACCTCCAGCGCGGCAGGGGCGCCGACCGCGCGGGCGGCTTTCAGATAGGCGAGGGCATCGAGCATCGCGGCAGGACCGTCGAAGTCCGCGGCCAGCCAGCAGGTCCGATCGCTGGGCAACATGGGATAGAGCCCGATGTGTATGTCTCCGGTCAGGTGGGCTGCCAGCACGTCGGGAGTTAACGGAAGGTAGCGACGCTCCGCAGACTGACCTTTCCGCCAGCCTCCTTCCACGGCGGGCACCCAGCCCGACTTGCCGTAGCGGGCGTTCTCCCAGCGGAGCGCATAGACATCCTGTCGAGCTGCGAAGAGGGCGGTGTAGAACTCGACCTTCGCTTGCGATGACGAACGTGCGTCGACCGGACCGGGTGCCTTGTCGAACCAGGCCGTCTGGGTGCCGGGTGCCGGCGCTGTCTCGGCGTCGGTCAACTTGAGGAGTCTGCGCAGCCGAGCGTTCTCCCGCCGCAGGCTCTCGAGCTCCGCACCGATGTCGGGCATGCCGTGGATAGTACGGTCCCGATTGGCTGTCCGTGGGGCCTAACCCCAGCCAAT
>JBDHZT010000198.1:0-5260 GCA_039811985.1 Nocardioidaceae bacterium
CTCTGGGTGGCCTGGTAGGCCGAGATCGCCGAGCTGACGGTGCTGGAGAAGTCGCTCACCATGGCGGAGGCGGGGTCGCCGCCGTACCCCGCGACATACGCCGGGAAGTACGACGGCGTCGGCGGCTCGACGCCCATCTCGGTGCGGTACTTCTCGGCCCACTCCTTGGCGCAGCCGAAGGCGACGGCCCACGGGATGTAGGCGGTGTAGAGCTCCTGCCGACCGGAGAAGTCGAAGCGGTCGACGCTCGAGGGAGTCGACAGCACCCGCCGGAAACCACCTAGCCGAGACCACAGGTCGCGTCCGGAACGGGTCCGGCGGGTGGCGGCGCCGGTGCTGAGCGTCTCGATGGCGCCGATGGCGAACAGGCCCGGCACCAGCGCCAGCCCGTGCAGCCCGCCCGGCGGCTTGACGATCAGCAGCACGGTGAGGCCGATCGCGAGCAACAGCAGCAGGCCACCCCACGAGCCCGGTCCCGCACGAACGATCAAGCCCTGCTGGCGAGCCCACGACTTGATCTCGCTCGCGTGTTGGCTCTGCTCGCGCTGCAGGGTCTGACCCGCAGTGACGTCACGCTTCGCAGCGGTGAACGTCTGTCCGGGCCCGCCCAGCAGGCCGGCCACCTGACGAGTGCTGTCGTCGAGGCCCGCCCAGCCTTCCGCGCCCCCGCGGTCGGTGATCGTCCAGGCGTCGCCGGAGTGGTCGAGGGTGATCGCGCCGCGCTCGGCGGCCTGCATGATGGAGGCCACGAACGATCGGTTGTCCACCTTCTCGGTCAAGATGTACTGCGCCTGTGCGGGACCGATGCCGTCGGGCGGTGCGTACTGCAAGGGGTACGGCGGCTCCGGCTCACGGGTCGCTCGGCTCAGCAGATAGCCCACCAGTCCGGCCAGCAGGGCGAGGCCGAGCATCGCCAGGGCGGGGACCAACGAGATCCCGAACACCCCATCGAGGGCGTAGGGCCAGGGCACCACGTGGCCGGCCCGCGGCGTGGGCACGGCGACCTGCGCACGCAGGGTGACCGGAGTCAGCGGGGGCAGGTCGCTCGCCGTCACGGTCAGGTCGCTGGAGTCGGTGCCGGACACCTTGCAACCGCTGAGCGCTCCCACCCCGACGGCACAGTCGACAGCGCTCGCCTCGGCCGGCAGGTGCACCGTCAGAGTTGCTTCGTCGATCGCCTGCTGCCAGCCGCCGGGCACCAGGTTCCAGTAGAAGAACGACTGCCCGTCGGTCGGGCCGGGCAGCAGCACCCCGTCGATGGTGTAGGAGATCACGTAGGTGTGGTCGCCGGGAGACACGAAGACGTCGGCGTCCCCGATCTTGGCGACGCGGTAGCGGCGCCCACTCTCCCAGGACAGCGAGAACGGCTCGTCGCGACCATCCCTGGTGACGGTGATGTGCTCAGGCAGCCGGCGGGCGCGCTCGGCGTTGGGGTCGTGGAGGTCCCAGAACCGGAAGATGCCGTGCTTCCCGCTGTAGGGGAAGTTGACGGTCAGCGTCTCGGTCACGTCGAGGTCGCCGTTGCTGGCCAGGTCGAAGCTGGCGTCGTACGACGTGATGCGCGTCTGCTCGTAGGTCCCACTGGCCGACGACGGGATCAGCGAACCGATCGCACTCGGCACCGTCACCGCGAGCAGCAGGACGACGAGCGCGAGGATCCGCCCCCACACGCGAAACATGGCCGGAGACTACTCGACCTAGCTCCGTGGTGTCGCTAACGTCGCCGTCGCACCAACCACCGCAACACGATCAATCCGGCCAGGACAGCCGCTGTTTGCTTCCAGTAGGCCTTGACCAGGATCGGGACCACGGTGGCACCCAGGTCGATGGCGTCCTCGTGGGTGGGCGGAGGCGGCAGCGGTGTGCTGCGCTTCGTCTCTGGACCCGGCTCCGGAGCCACCGCCATGGCCGGCATCCCTGCTGGTGCCTCGGCGGACGCAGGCTCTGCCTCGACATCGGGCGCCGCCTCCTGCGGCTGGGCCTCCACTGCCTGGGCCTCCTCCGACTCGGCGGCAGCCAACCGCTGCTCCAGACAGCCCGCGAACTGCCCGAGCAGCTTGTCGGAGACGTCCTGCATCACGCCGCGACCGAACTGAGCGGGCTTGCCGGTGACCGACAGGTCGGTGAGCACCTCCACGTCGGTGGCCCCCGGCCCGGCCTCGGCCATGGCCAAGGTGACCGTAGCGCCGGCGGTGCCGTTCCCTCGCTTGTCCTTGCCCTTGGCCTGGACGACGAAACGGTGCGCGGCGTCATCCTTCTCGACGAACTCACCGGAGCCGTTGTACTGCAGTGCGATCGGGCCGAGCTTGACCTTGACCGAGCCCGAGAAGGAGTCGCCGTCGATCGAGCTGACCTGGGCACCGGGGAAGCACTCGGCGACCGCGGCAAGGTCGTTGAAGTGGGCCCAGGCCTCCTCGACGTCGGTGGGGACGGTGAACCGGTGGGTGAGATCCATCCGGTCAGGCTCCCACGGCGGCCAAGACCGCGCGGCGGGTGATCACCGTGGCGAGATGCTTGCGGTAGTCGGCGTCGCCGTTGAGGTCCGAGGGCGGGTTGGTGCCGTCGGCGACCAGGCTCGCGGCGGCGCCGATGGCCTCCTCGGTCGGGTTGGCCCCTACCAGCGCAGCCTCCACCCCACGAGCGCGCAGCGGAGTCGACCCCATGTTGGTCAACCCCACGCGTGCCTCGGCGATGGTGCCGCCATCCATCCGAACGGTCGCACCAACTGCCACGATCGGCCACTGATGGGCCACCCTGACGAACTTCTCGTAGTGGGCGCCCCAACCGGCGTGCTTGGGGATGCGTACCTCGGTCAGGATCTCGTCGTCGCCGATCGCGGTCTCGAAGAGGTCGACGAAGAAGTCGTCCGCACCGATGGTGCGGCTCCCACCGGGTCCTGCCACGACGAACGACGCGTCCAGCGCCAAGGCAGGCGCGCCGAGGTCGCCAGCCGGATCGGCATGCGCGAGGGCACCGCCGAGGGTCCCGCGGTGCCGGACCTGGGAGTCCGCCACCGTCGCGGCGGCCTCGGCGAGCAACAGCGCGTGCTCGCGGACCAGCGGGTCGTCACGCACCTCGTGGTGGGTCGTCATCGCGCCGATGACCAATGCGTCACCGTCATCTCGGATCCCGCGAAGGGAGTCGATCCGGCCCAGGTCGATGACCGTCTCGGGTGCGTTGAGCCGCATCCGGAGCACCGGCAGCAGGCTCTGTCCACCCGCGATGATCTTGGCATCATCGCCGTGCTCGGCCAGCGCCGCGAGCGCCTCCTCGACCGAGGATGGGGCCAGGTAGTCGAAGGCAGCGGGAATCACTGCGCACCTCCTTCACTCTGGTCGAAGTGGGGCATGGCCGACTCCTCGGTGGAGCCGCCAGCGCCTCCGCTGTTGATCGCCCGCCAGACCCGCTCCGGGGTGCACGGCATCTGGATGTCGTTGACCCCGTAGGGCCGCAGCGCGTCGACGATTGCGTTCACCACCGCCGGTGTCGAGGCGATGGTGCCGGCCTCACCGACCCCCTTGGTGCCAAGCGAGTTGGTCAGCGCCGGGCTGAAGGTGTGGTCGACCTCGAAGGAGATGGTGTCGGCCGCCGTCGGCAGGAGGTAGTCGACGAAGGACCCGGTGACCAAGGTGCCGCTGTCGTCGTACAGCGCCTCCTCCCAGAGGGCCTGCGCAATGCCCTGCACGAGGCCGCCGTGCACCTGGCCGGCGACGATCAGGGGGTTGATGATGTTGCCGATGTCGTCGCAGCAGACGTACTTGCGCATCTTGCTGGTGCCGGTCTCGGTGTCTACCTCCATCGCGCACAGATGGGTGCCGTGCGGGTAGTTGAAGTTGACGGGGTCGAAGGTGGCGTCCGCATCGAGGCCCGGCTCGATGCCCTCGGGGTAGTTGTGCGAGGCGAAGGTCGCCAGTGCGATCTCCCCGATGGCCATGCCCTGGTCGGTGCCCTTGACGGTGAACCGGCCACCAGCGAACTCCAGGTCGTCGACGGAGGCCTCGAGCAGGTGTGCCGCGATCGGCTTCGCCTTCTCGATCACCTTGTCCGCCGCCCGGACCAACGCCTCGCCACCGACCACCAGCGACCGGGACCCGTAGGTGTCCAGGCCCTTGTGTGCGATCTGGGTGTCGCCGTGCAGCACCTCGACGTCCTCGAAGGCCACTCCGAGACGGTCGGCGACGATCTGGCTGAACGCCGTCTCATGCCCCTGGCCGTGGGCGCTGGTGCCGGTGATCACCTCGACCTTCCCGGTCGGCAGCATCCGGATGCTGGCGTGCTCCCAGCCGCCGGCGCCGTAGTCGAGGGAGCCGAGCACCCGGCTCGGCGCCAGGCCACACATCTCGGTGAAGGTGGAGACGCCGATGCCGAGCTGCACCTTGTCCCCGCGTGCTCGCCGCTCGGCCTGCTCGGCGCGCAGGTCGTCGTACCCGAACATCTCCTTGGCGCGTGCGGTGGCCGCTTCGTAGTTGCCGGAGTCGTACTCCAGCCCGGCCACCGTGGTGAACGGGAACTCCTCGTGCTTGATCCAGTTCTTCTCCCGGATCTCCAGGGGGTCCACGCCGACCTCGACGGCGAGCTCGTCCATCAACCGCTCGATGGCGTACGTCGCCTCGGGCCGGCCGGCGCCACGGTACGCGTCGGTCCAGGTCTTGTTGGTCAGCACGGTCTGCACCTGCCAGTGGTAGGCGGGGAACTTGTAGATCGCGTTGAACATGAACGCCCCGAGCACCGGGACGCCGCCGCCGACGAGGGAGACGTAGGCGCCCAAGTCGGCCAGCAGGTCGACCTTGAGACCGGTGACGGTGCCGTCCTTGTCGGCGGCCAGGGTGAGCCGCTGCCACTGGTCGCGGCCGTGGTGGGCGCTCATCAACGACTCGGACCGGGTCTCGGTGTACTTCACCGGCTTGCCCAGCCGACGAGCGATCACCATGGTGATGAACTCCTCCGGCGTGGTCTGCAGCTTGCCGCCGAAGCCGCCGCCCACGTCGGGGGCGATGACGCGGACCTTGGACTCGGGGATGCCGAGCACCGCAGCCAGCAGGAAGCGCAGGATGTGCGGGATCTGCGTGGCGCTCCACATGGTGATCTGTTCGCCGGTGGGATCGACGACCACCGAGCGAGGCTCCATGAAGGCGGGGATCAGCCGCTGTTGGCGATACTCCCGCTCGATGACGATGCCGTCCTCGCGGGCCTTGGCGATCGCTTCCTCGACGTCGCCGCCGGTGCCCGCCGCAGCGGAGTCGAAGACCCACAGCGCCGA
>JBDHZT010000199.1:0-5243 GCA_039811985.1 Nocardioidaceae bacterium
GGGAAGAGGTCGAAGGCGCGCAGCGCGGTGAGCCGATAACCGTGCTCGGCAAAGATGCCCAGGTCGCGGGCGAGCGCGGCCGGGTCGCAGGCGACGTACGACGTCGCGCGCGGCCGCCACGAGCAGATCATCTCGACGATCGGACGGCGAGCGCCGTCACGGGGTGGGTCGAGCACGACGAGATCGACCGGACCGTCCACCTCGGCACGGCTGGCCGGTGCGCAGACGACGCGGCAGGCCGGCCGACCGACAAGATTGGCGGCCGCATGTCCGGCAGCCGTCCGATCGCCCTCCACGGCCAGCACCGTGCCTTCCTCGCCGACCCGGTCGGCGAGGAAGGCGCTGAACAGGCCAACGCCGGCGTAGAGATCCACGACCCGCTCCCCCGCCCTCGGCCGGAGCTGGTCCAACACCGTCTCCACCAACAGCGCCGGGGCCGCCGGGTGGACCTGCCAGAAGCCGTCAGCTGCGACGGTGAACTCATGCTCGTTGGTCGCCGTAGCGACTCGCTCGATCACCTCGCCCGGGCCGGGCCCTCGAGCATCATGGCGCGCGAGGAGACACTCTTCCACGGGGATCACCTCGTGCGAGCGATACCGGCGCATGCCGCGGCGACCGTCCGGTGTCGCTGCGTAGCGGACCCGGGTCCGCCAACGCAGGCCGGTGTCCTCAGGCGAGGCCGCCTCGACCTCGACGGGCACGTCCAACCCGGCCAGCCGGCGCAACTGCTCGCTGACCACTTCGGCCTTCAGACGTCGTTGAGCGGGCAGCGAGACGTGCTGGAAGTCGCAGCCACCGCAGCCACCGGGGCCGGCCACCGGGCACGGCGGCGAAACACGGTCCGAGGACGGGACGAGCACCTCGACGGCATCGCCCCGCCAGAACCGATCCCCCTCGGTGCCCTCGGTGATCTCGACGAGGACACGCTCGCCGGGCAGGGCGTGCCGGGTGAAGACCACCCGCCCACCAGCCTCGCCGACCCGGGCAACGCAGGAGCCACCGTGGGCGATCGGTCCGACATCCACGGCGAAGCGCTCGCCCACCATCGACCGGCCGCGAGCCGCTCGCAGCCGCGGCGACCTCCTGCGCACCGGGGCTCAGTCCTGCCCGCTGCGGCGTTGCACCTGGGTGCTGCTGTCAGAGCGCACCTGACCCATCCGTAGGTCCCGGGCGTGGTTCCAGGCGTCGGACGACATCTCGTGCGACCGCTCGAGGGAGGAGCGCAGCTGGTAGGGCACCGAGATCATCATCACGCCCGGCGCGAACAGCAGCCGAGCCTTGAGTCGCAGGGCGGTCTGGTTGTGCAGGAGCTGCTCCCACCACTTGCCCACGACGTACTCCGGGATGTAGACCGCGACTACGCCACGTGGATTGGCCTTGCGGATCTCGGCGCAGTAGTCGACGATCGGCCGCACCACCTCGCGATAGGGCGAGTGCAGCACCTTGAGGGGGATGTCGATCCGACGCTCGTCCCACTCTTCCAGCAACCGGTCGGTCGCGACCGGGTCGGTGCTGACGTAGACGGCCTCCAGCGCGTTCGGTCGCGTGGCCTTGGCGAAGGCCAGCGCACGCAGCGTGGGCTTGTGCAGCTTGGAGGTCAGCACGATCGCGTGCACCCGGGTCGGCAGCACCTTGTCCTGGTCGTCCGCCGCAAGCTCGGCCTCGACGGAGTCGTAGTGCCGACGCACCGCCTTCATCAGTCCGAAGAAGACCACCATGGCCAAGATCGCGATCCAGGCGCCGGCGAGGAACTTGGTGAACAGCACCACCACGAACACTGCCGCCGTCATGCCCAGCCCGAAGGTGTTGATCGCCCGGCTGCGCATCATCCGGCGCCGCGTCGCCGGATCGGTCTCCAACCGCAGGTTGCGCGTCCAGTGTCGGATCATGCCGAGCTGGCTGAGGTTGAAGGACACGAAGACGCCCACGATGTAGAGCTGGATCAGCCGGGTCGTCTGGGCCTGGAAGGCGATGATCAGCACGATCGCGATGAAGGCCAAGAAGACGATGCCGTTGGAGTAGGCGAGCCGATCGCCCCGGCTGCCGAGCTGTCGAGGCGCATAGCCGTCCCGGGCCAGGATCGAGGCGAGCACCGGGAAGCCGTTGAAGGCGGTGTTCGCTGCCAGGATCAAGATGATCCCCGTCATCGCGATCACGAAGTAGAAGCCAAGGTCGAAGTGGTCGAAGATCGCCCGGGACAATTGCGCGATCACCGTGTGCTGGCTGCCGGGGTCGATCGGGCGTCCAGCTGCGTCGGTGAGCCGACCGGCGGAGTCGGGGTCGGTCGGATCGACGTACCGCAGATTCATCTTGTCGGCGAGCACGATGATGCTGAGCAGCATGGTGATGGAGATGGTGCCCAGCAGCAACAGCGTCGTCGCAGCGTTTCTGCTCTTGGGCTTGCGGAAGGCGGGGACGCCGTTCGAGATCGCCTCGACGCCGGTCAGCGCCGCGCATCCGGACGAGAAGGCGCGCGCCAGCAGGAAGACGAGCGCGATGGTGGTCAGGTCGCCGCTGAAGCCCGGCTCTGCCGCGATGTGGTAGTCGGCGCTCTCGGCCTGGGGTAGGTCACCGGTCAGACCGCGGACGAGGCCGAATGCCGCCATCCCCATCACGGCGATCATGAAGCCGTAGGTCGGCACGGCGAAGAGCGCCCCCGACTCGCGCACGCCGCGCAGGTTCGCCGCGGCGAGCAGGGCGACCAGGATGACCGCGACCAGGGTCCGGTGGCCGTGGATGATCGGGATGGCCGCGGCGGCGTTGGCCACTCCGGAGGAGACCGACACCGCGACGGTCAGCACGTAGTCGACGAGCAGTGCGCTGGCGACCGTGACGCCGGCGGTCGGACCGAGATTCACGGTGGCGACCTCGTAGTCACCGCCGCCGCTGGGGTAGGCGTGCACGTTCTGTCGGTACGACGCCACGACGGTCAGCATGACGATGGCCACCAGGATGCCGATCTTCCAGCTGAACGTGTAGGTGGCCACTCCGGCCGCCGACAGCATGATGAAGACCTCGTCCGGGGCATAGGCCACCGACGACAAAGCGTCGCTGGCGAAGACCGGCAGTGCGATCCGCTTCGGCAGCAGCGTCTCGCCCAGCTGCGAGCTACGGAGCTTGCGGCCGAGCAGAAGTCTCTTCGAGACGTCTCCGATGCCCACGAACGAGAGGCTAGTCCAACCCACCGCCTGACCGACGGCGACCGGCCCTCCTGGGATACCGTTTCATCGTGCACGTCGTGATCATGGGCTGCGGTCGGGTCGGTTCCACGCTCGCCCGAAGCCTCGAGGACCGCAATCACACCGTGTCGATCATCGACAGCGACCCGGAGTCCTTCCGGCGGCTGGGGCCGGGCTTCAACGGCGACAAGGTGACCGGCTACGGCTTCGATCAGGAGGTGTTGGAGAAGTCCGGCATCCGCCGGGCCGACGCCTTCGCGGCGGTCTCCAGCGGCGACAACTCCAACATCATCGCCGCCCGGGTCGCCCGGGAGACGTTCGGGATCCAGAACGTCGTGGCGCGGATCTACGACCCCGGCCGTGCCGAGGTCTACCAGCGGCTCGGCATCACCACGGTCGCCACCGTCAAGTGGACCGCGGACCAGGTGCTCCGACGGCTGCTGCCGGCCAACGCCGAGCCCGACTATCGCGACCCGTCCGGCACCATCCGGCTGGACCACCTCGGCGTGCCGGAGGCCTGGATCGGGCAGCGGACCATCCACCTGCAAGAACAGACCCGGAGCCGGATCGCCTGGATCGACCGGCTCGGCGAGGGCATCCTCCCCGACCGTGAGTCGGTGCTCCAGGAGGGCGACATGATGCACCTGGTCATGCGCGAGGAGAACGCCGCCCACGCCTACGCCACCTTGGAGAAAGGTCCGGAGGAGAGCTGATGCGCGTCGCCATCGCTGGAGCCGGCGCGGTCGGGCGCTCGGTCGCTCGGGAGCTGATCACCAACGGACACCAGGTGCTCCTCATCGACAAGGACCCCGGCGCGATCAAGCCCGAGCGGGTCCCCGACGGAGAGTGGCTGCTGGCCGACTGCTGCGAGCTCTCCTCCCTCGCCGAGGCAGGGCTGGACACCTGCGACGTGGTGATCGCTGCGACCGGTGACGACAAGGCCAATCTCGTCATCTCACTGCTCGCGAAGACCGAGTTCGGCGTGCCCCGGACAGTCGGCCGGGTCAACCACCCGAACAACGAGTGGCTGTTCACCGAGGCATGGGGTGTCGACGTCAGCGTGTCGACCCCACGGATCATGTCGGCGCTCGTCGAGGAGGCAGTCAGCGTCGGCGACCTGGTTCGGCTGTTCACCTTCCGCAAGGGCAACGCCAACCTGGTCGAGATGACACTGCCCGACGACTCGCCGTACGTCGGCACGCCAGCCGGCCTGATCCCCTTCCCGGAGAACTGCGCGCTAGTGACCATCCTGCGCGACGGCCAGGTCTACCTGCCCGAGGCCGACCAACCGGTCGAGTCCGGCGACGAGCTGCTGTTCGTAGCCCCCGCCGAGGTCGAGGCCGAGCTGGAGAAGGTGCTCGCCCCCGGTCACCACTGACGGGCGTCTGCTGAACGACAGGCAACTACCGGGAGACGTGGTCCTCTGGCTTCGGCTGGTTTCCGGGGTGCTGGTCTGCTCTGGTTACTGTCGATGGGCAGCTACCGGGAGACGTGGTCCTCTGCGTCCGGCTGCTCCCCGGCTCACTGTCTCTGTCGGGGCCTGCTGGGTCGTCGATTGTGCTGAAACTGCATTCCGCCGTCCTCTGGGGTGGTGGTGATGTCGTTTAGGCCCCATCGGCAATGCCGTTTCGGGCCAAACAGCGGAATCTCGGCCCATCCCGGGCTCGGGCGCCGTCGATTGTTCCGAAACTGCACGAAATCCGCTCGGATCCTTGCAGTTTGCGCCCAAACGATGGGCCCCGTGCGTCCGAGACCATCGTTTGTTCCGAAACGGCATCCCGCTTGTTCCGAAACTGCAGGCCCTGGCCTTGGTGGTCACTGGTGACACGGTGGTCGCTGCTTCATCAAGGTGGGTAGGTGGACCTGCGCCTACCGCGACGTACACGTCGTGAGAAGCGTCGCTTGATGCACTTACCTTGGGAAAGCAGCACCACCAGTGACACCCGGGACCTGACCCCCACCTCTTCCCGCCCGGGGTGTGGCCGCATGGCGGCGGCGCGGGCGGAGCCCGTGCCGACAACCGCGCCGTAGAGCCGACCGTCAGGGACCCGCGGTCAAGGACGC
>JBDHZT010000200.1:0-5238 GCA_039811985.1 Nocardioidaceae bacterium
ATCACCGATCATCCCGGTCGGCTGCGCGCCCTCGTCGACTCGCGTGCCGAGCCTTCTACCCTCGGAGCATGATCTGGTGGCTCGTCTTGAACCTGGTGCTGGCCGTCGCCGCCGGGGGTCTCGCGGCGATGGCTTGGCGGCGTACCTCACACCGCGGTGCCGATGAGGTCGGTGACCAGGCGCCGGGCGATGTGCTGGCGCTGCGTCGCGAGGTCGCGGCGCTGCAGGCGGAGGGCCACACGGCGCTGCGGCATCTGTCCGTGGTGCGATACGACGCCTTCTCCGACGTCGGCGGGCACCAGTCCTGGTCGGTCGCCCTGCTCGACGACGCCGGCGACGGCGTCGTGCTCACCTCGATCCACGGCCGCAGCGGTGGTCGCAGCTATGCCAAGGCGGTCGGCTCCTGGTTCAGCGAGCAACCCCTCTCCCCAGAAGAGGAGCGGTCGATCGCCCTCGCTCGCCCGGCCCCGAACTGAGCCGGAGGAAGGATCAGCGGGGCACCCGGACCAGGACTCGGCCGGGCAGACACTCCATCTGCAGCTCGCGGCCGGCACCGATGGAGTCGCCGTCGAGTTGACGAGGCGTGTCGCTGTGGGCGCGCAGGGTCACGGTGCGGCCGGTCATCCGGTTGACCAGCTCGTCGGTGCGGCGCTGACGGGCGAGCACGCGGACGGCCAACGGGATCCACGACAAGAACCGTTTAGGGTGCAGCACCACGACGTCGAGCAACCCGTCGTCGATACGGGCGTCGGGGAGCAGCGGCATCCCGGCCTGCAGGAAACCGACGTTGCCGACCACGACGGTGCGGGCGCGGTGCCGGGTGAACTCACTGCCGTCGACGGAGATGTCGACCGCGGCGGCCGGGAACATCAGCGCCTTGACACCGGAGAGCACATAGGCCAGCCAGCCAACCTTCTTCTTGACCTGCTCGTTGACGCCTTCCATCATCGCGGCGTCGAAGCCCATGCCGGCCATCACCATGAAGTGGGTCTCCTCGAACCCGTCGCCACTCACGGCGACCAGGTCGATGGCGCGGTCCTGGCCGCTGAAGGCCACGTCGACCGCGGCCCGCAAGAAGAGGGGGATGTCCAGGTTGCGGGCCAGCAGGTTTCCGGTGCCCGCCGGGATGATCCCGACCGGAATGCCGGTGCCGGCGAGCTCGGCGCAGACCTCTCGCACCGTGCCGTCACCGCCGCAGACCAGCACCAGGTCCGCGCCGCCCAAGGCCGCATCGTGCGCCATGCCGGTCCCGGGGTCCTCGATCGTGGTCTGATACCAGAGCGGGTCGGACCAGCCGGCTTCAGCGGCCATCGTGGCGACGATGGTGCGCATCGCGGCGAGGTCCTCGACCTTGACCGGGTTGACCACGACCGCGACGTTGCGGTCCGACGGCACGGCGTCGGTCGGCCGTTCGGCCGCGACGGCATGGCTGCGCGGCAGGGGACTGTACGACGCCAGCCCGAGCAGCACGATCCCCGCGCCGAGGAGCGCCCCGCCGACCACGTCGCTCGGGTAGTGCCGACCGAGCAGGATCCGGTCGGCCATCACCACGAGGACCACGAGGATCGCCACGCCGTAGACGATGCGGCGCAGTCCGCGGCGGCGCACCAGCATCAGCGTCACCACCGAGACGACGCCGGCGAAGGCGACCACCCCCGAGGTGTGACCGGATGGGTACGCATGGGTGTGGAGCGCCCGGACCGTGTGCTGCCACTCGGGCCGGTCGACGCCCCAGAGCTGCTTGAGCAGTGCGTTGGCGACACCGTCGACGGCCATCACCGCGACCACGAAGACGGCAGCGCGCACATGGTGCTTGATCAACAGCGCGCCGGCGAGCAGGGCGGTGTAGATCGCCATCATCAAGGTGTTGAAGCAGAACTCCACCACCAGCAGCACCTGGTCGAGACCGCGGACGTCGCGGGCCCAGTCGCTGGCGGATCGGCCCAGCTCGTCGATCGAGGAGACCATGCCGACGCTGTTCGAGACCAGCAGCGCCAAGACGAGGAACAGCCCGAGGCAGATGCCCGCCCACGTGAACAGCGTGGCGCGGGGTCGGTCGAGCATGAGGGCAGTATGCCGTCCCACACCCACCGTTGCTGGGTTCGCCCCGAGCCGTGCGCGAAACGCCCGTGCTGGCACCGACGACTGGCCGATAGCCTGAAGGCATGATCGATCCACGTCTGCTCCGAGAACACCCCGACCGCGTGCGCGCCGCTCAGGCCAAGCGCGGTCTGTCTGGTGACGTGGTGGATCGGGCACTCTCCGCGGACGAGCAGCGACGCGCGGCGATCACGTCCTACGAAGCGCTGCGTGCCGAGCAGAAGACGATGGGCAAGCAGGTGGCTCGGGCGCAGGGGGACGAGAAGGCCGCCCTTCTCGCCCGGACCAAGACACTCTCCGCCGAGGTCAAGGAGGCCGAGGGCCGGCAGACCGCCGCCGAGGAGGAGTGGCGCGACGCGCTGATGGCGATCCCCAACGTCGCCGCCGACGAGGCGCCGGCCGGTGGTGAAGAGGACTTCACGGTGCTGGAGACGATCGGGACCCCGCGCGACTTCGCGGCCGACGGTTTCGAGCCGCGCGACCACATCGAGCTGGGCCGGATGCTGGGTGCCATCGACCTCGACCGTGGCGCGAAGGTGTCCGGCTCGCGGTTCTACTTCCTCACCGGGGTCGGTGCTCAGCTTGAGCTGGCGTTGATCAACCTGGCCATGCAGCAGGCCCGTGAGGCGGGATTCACTCAGGTGATCGCTCCGTCGCTGGTCAAGCCTCGGGCGATGGATGGCACCGGCTTCCTGGGTCAGGCCGCCGACGATGTCTACCGGATCGAGGGTGAGGAGCTCTACCTGGTGGGCACCTCGGAGGTGCCGATGGCGGCCTACCACTCCGACGAGATCCTCGACGTCGCGAGCCTGCCGCTGCGCTATGCGGCCTTCAGCCCATGCTTCCGCAAAGAGGCCGGGTCGCATGGCAAGGACACCAAGGGCATCATCCGGGTGCACTGGTTCGACAAGGTGGAGATGTTCGTCTACTCGACCCTCGAGGAGTCTTTCGCCGAGCACGAGCGGCTGCTCGCGTGGGAGAAGGAGTTCCTCGACAAGCTGGAGCTGGCCTATCGCGTCATCGACGTGGCCGCCGGGGACCTAGGCCTGTCGGCGCAGCGGAAGTTCGACTGCGAGGCCTGGATCCCCACCCAGGGCAAGTATCGCGAGCTCACGTCCACGTCCAACTGCACCGACTTCCAGACGCGCCGCCTGGACACTCGTGGTCGCCGCCAGGACGGTTCGATCGGCCCGATCGCGACCCTCAACGGCACGCTGTGCGCCATGACGCGCGCGATTGTCGCGGTCTTGGAGACGCACCAGCAGGCGGATGGCTCCGTGCGCGTCCCCGAGGCGCTGCAGCCGTGGCTCGGGACCGACGTCTTGGAGCCGGTGGTCGGTGGCTGAGCAGATCCAGGCTGACGACTGGCGGCCCCGGCTCATCGCGCTGGACATCGACGGCACGCTGCTGCGCTGGGTGGCCAGCGGCGCGACCCAGGAGGAGATCTCTCCGGCGGTGTACGACGCTGTGCACCGCGCCGCGGCCGCCGGGGCGCACATCGTGCTCGCGAGCGGGCGGTCGGCACACGGGATGACCGCCGTCGCAGACCTGCTCGACCTGCCCAAGGACGGGGAGGACCGGCTCTGGGTGGTGGCCTCCAACGGCGCCACCGTCTTCCGCTATCCGCCCGTGGAGCTGATCTACGAGGAGACCTTCGACGCCGCACCAGCGGTCACGGCGGTGCTGACGGAGCACCCCAAGGCCCTGGTCGCAGTGGAGGAGTGGGGCATCGGTTATCGCCTCAACCGCCCGTTCCCCGACGGCGAGTTGACCGGAGAGATGATCATCGCCGAGGTGGCGGAGCTGGTCGCCGAGGAGGTCAGCCGCGTGATCATCCGCGACCCCGACGCCACCGTCGAGGAGTTCATCGAGCTGGCCGAGCGGCTCGGCCTGCACGGCACCGACTACATCGTCGGGGTCACCGCTTGGCTGGACCTGGCCCCGGTAGGAGTCTCGAAGGCGTCCGGGCTGGAGCGGGTGGCGGCCGAGCTGGGCATCGCCGCCGAGGACGTGCTGGCGATCGGCGATGGCCGCAACGATCTGGAGATGCTGGCCTGGGCAGGTCGCGGCGTCGCGATGGGGCAGGCGATCGAGGTGGTCCGCGAGGCCGCCGACGACGTCACCGCGTCGGTCTATGACGACGGCGCGGCCATCGAACTGAACCGCTGGTTCGGGCCCGGCCGATGACCACGGCGCCGGCCTCGCGAGCACCACGGCTGATCGCCACTGATCTCGACGGCACGCTCGTCGCCCCCGACGGCTCGGTGACCCGCCGCACCCGTGAGGTGCTCGCGGCCCTGGACAAGCGTGGTGTGGCGATCGTGCTGGTCACGGCCCGTCCCCTGCGTTGGATGGACGAGCTCTGGCCGCTCACCGGCCGAGTGGGGCGCGGCATCGTCTCCAACGGCGCGGTGGTGTACGACGCCCACGCACGTCGCGTCCTCGACGTGACCGGCATCGAGGCCCCCGAAGGCTTGGCGCTCACCGCGGACATCGGCTCGGTGGTGCCCGGCGCCACCTTCGCCCTCGAGTGTGTCTCAGGCATCAAGCGCGATCCCCGCTTCCACGAGCCGCACTCCGTCCCACCCGGCAGCCCCATCGCCGAGCTGCCCGAGCTGTGGACCGAACCCGCCGTCAAGGTGATGGTGCGCGCACCAGAGGTCGACCCGAAGCTCTTGTTGGAGGGCACGGTCGCGGCAGTGGGTGATCGGGGGACGGTGACCTGGACCATCCCCGGGCTCGTCGAGATCGGGCCGCCCGGCGTCACGAAGGCGACCACCCTGGCACACGTTGCCGGGGACCTCGGTCTGACCGCAGCCGATGTGGTGGCGTTCGGCGACATGCCGAACGACATCTCGATGCTGTCCTGGGCGGGGACGTCGTACGCCATGGCCAACGGCCACCCGAGCGTGCAGGCGTGCGCGGATGCGGTCGCGCCCGCCAACGACCAGGACGGGGTTGCCGAGACGCTGGCGGCGTTGTTCGGGCTCGAGACCGGGGACCGCTGACCGATGGCGCTCGTCGAGCGGAGGGCTGCTGCTGGCGAGGGCCGTAGGGTGTCAGTCGTGATGGCTGTAAGAGGTTCCGCCAGTAGGGGCTGTCGGGTTGGGCGCCGTCCCGGTGCGTGCATGAGTGCCG
>JBDHZT010000201.1:0-5233 GCA_039811985.1 Nocardioidaceae bacterium
TTAGTTCGACACAACTAACCTCTCGTGCGGGGTCAGCTGACGTCTTGTCGCACGGTCCGCCAGATGCCGAAGCCGGCGAGCACGGCGGCCCAAGCAGCAAGCGCGAGCGCACCCTGCCACCAGTCCAAGCGCACCTCGTTGGCCGAGCTCTGGACGCTGTCGACGATGGCGGTAGTCGCCTGGGAAGGCAGGTACGGCGCGATGTGATCACGGCCGAAGTCCCAGAACTGCAGGCCGAAAGCGATCAGCGGCTCGACGATCCACGCGACGCCCACGCCGATCAGCAGTGCGGCTACCTGGTTGGGGATGAGGATGCCGATGCCCAGACCGATCAGCGCCCACAGGCCGAGCACGAGCAGGCTCAGCGCCAGGGTGCGGAACACGGAGTCGGAGGGGAACGCCTCACGGTCGCGCAGCTGCAGCACCAGCGCCCCGAGGGTCACCGAACCGAGCAGGGAGACAACGCCATAGCCCGCGCCGAGGATCAACAGGGCGATCACCTTCGCCAGCATCACCCGAGCTCGATGGGGGATCGCCAAGAACGTGGCGGTGATGGTCTTGTGGCGATACTCCGAGCCCACCTGGATCACGCCGATGGTGAGCAGCAACAGGTAACCCACGGAGAGCCCCGCGGTGTAGACGGAGTTGGCCAGCTGGGTGGGGGTGAAGGCGACCGGCTGCCCGGCGCTGGCCTGGTCGAGGAAGCCCTGGGAGGTGTAGAGGAAGCCGAACAGGGTCGAGAACGCGGCGCCGCTGAGGAGCACCGCGATGCCCATGCCCCACCACATCCGCGTGGTGAAGAACTTGCGCAGCTCCGAGCGCACCGCGCGGCCCAACCCGCTGAGCAGGCTCGGCTTCGTGGCCAGGTCCAGTGTGCTCATCAGGCTGCGCCTCCTTCGATCGCGGCGACCTCTGGTGGAGTGCCCAGGTTGCGGTTGGTGCCCTCGGTGAGCCGGAAGAACAGCTGCTCGAGGTCGGCCTCCTTCTCGCGCAGCTCCCACACGGGGAGTCCGCTCTGTAGCGCGACCTCGCCGACCCGGCGCAGGTCGTGGGTGTTCACGGCCAGGGCGCCGTCCTCGCCGGGGGAGACGATCAACCCGGCAGTCTCGAGCGCGCGAGCCAGTGTCGCCGGATCCGAGGTGCGGACCAGGCAGCCGTCGCCACCGCTCAGCTCGGCCATCGTGCCCTGCTGCACCAGCCGCCCGTTGGAGATGATGAGCACGTCGTCCACGGTCTGCTGGACCTCTTGGAGGAGGTGGCTGGAGACCAGGATCGTCTTGCCCTCGTCGCACAGGTGGCGCAGGAAGCCGCGCAGCCAGCGGATGCCCTCCGGATCGAGCCCGTTGGCAGGCTCGTCCAGCAGCAGCACCTTCGGATCGCCGAGCAGCGCCCCCGCGAGGGCCAGGCGCTGTCGCATGCCCATCGAGTAAGCGCCGGCCCGACGCTGGGCGAACGCGGGGATCCCGGTCAGCTCCAGCAGCTCGTCGACCCGGCGATCGTCGATCCCCGCGGCGCTGGCTAGCACCCGCAGGTGGTCTCGCCCCGACCGGCCCGGGTGGAAGTTGGTGGCCTCGAGGGCCGCCCCGACGGTGTGGAGGGGATCCGGCAGATCGCGGTAGCGCACGCCGCCGATGGTGGCGCTCCCGGAGGTCGGCCGGATCAGGTCCAGCGCCATCCGGAGGGTGGTGGTCTTTCCCGCTCCGTTGGGCCCTAGGAAGCCGGTGATCCGGCCTGGCTCCACCGAGAAGGTCAGGTCGTCGACCGCCGTGAAGGTGCCGAACCGCTTGGTGAGGTTGCGCACCTCGATCCTGGCCCCCGGCGCCGTCATGCTCGTCCTCGCGCTACGTCCATGCGTCGATCCTGACATTTCGCCCCGCACCGTGGGGGCTTCGCCCCGGCGACTGGTCGGCAGCTACCCCTTGCCCGCCGGTTCTAGCGTCGCTCGGTCAGGCCCCACCGGTGTGGGCGTAGAGCGCAGCGCCGACGATCCCGGCGCGGTTCCGCAGCACGGCCGGGATGATCGGGGTGTTGATGTCCAGCAGAGGCAGGAACTCGGCGGAGTGCTTGCTCACGCCGCCGCCGACGACGAACAGGTCGGGGGAGAAGAGCTTCTCGACGGTGCGGTAGTAGGCAGTGAGCCGTTTCGCCCACTGCTTCCAGGACAACTCTTCGCGCTCACGGGCGCTGTTGGCCGCACGTGACTCGGCGTCGTGCCCGTCCACCTCGAGATGGCCGAGCTCGGAGTTCGGCACCAGCACGCCCCGATAGACGATGGCCGAGCCGATCCCGGTGCCGAGCGTGGTCACGATCACCACGCCCTGATGCCCCTTTGCCGCGCCGTACGTCACCTCGGCGAGCCCGGCGGCATCGGCGTCGTTGACCACGTGGACGTCTCGCCCGGTGGCCTTGGTGAAGAGCTCGTCGGCGTCGGTGCCGATCCAGGACTTGTCGATGTTGGCGGCCGACTCGACTACACCACGCCGGACCACGCCGGGCACCGTCACGCCGACCGCGCCGGTGGAGTCGGGGAATCGGGAGAGCAGCTCGGCGAACACCTCGGCGACCGCCTGGGGCGTCGATGGCTGGGGGGTCTCGATGCGGTGCCGATCGCCGGCGAAGTCACCCGCCTTGATGTCCACGGGCGCGCCTTTGATGCCTGAGCCGCCGAAATCGATGCCGAACGGGTGCGAGGAGACCATGGTCCACCTTTGCGGGCGCGACGCCGCAGCGGCAACCCGTCTCGGCAGTTGGCCGCGCTCGTTGGCCCCGACAACCGATGTGTCGGTGCAGCGGTCCAGACTGGTGGGTGGAACCGTCGGAGTCTTGACCCGCGTCTTTACCCAGGGAGGTAACCTACGGTTCCGTTGGTTAGGAGAACGGCCTACGGGCATCGACGTACCCAGGGGGAGTTCGTCATGGCATCACGCTCGCGAGATCGGATCGTCGCGGCCGCTGCCCGGTGGGCAGCAGAAGAGGACTGGTCGCGGCTGACCATGTCCGGGCTGGCGCGCAGTGCAGGCGTCAGCCGTCAGACGCTGTACAACGAAGTCGGTTCGAAGGCCGGTCTGACCGAGGTGCTCGTGTTGCACGAGCTGGAGCTCTTCCTCGAGCTGGTCGAGAAGGCCGTCGGTGATCACCCGGAGAGCGTGGTGGCGGCTGCCCGCGCTGCGGCGTACGCCGTGTTGAGTAAGGCGCCCGACGCCAGCGTCCTGCAGCAGATCCTGGCCAAGTCGCAGGTCGACGGTGCCGACGGTCGATCGGGACCGACGTCCAACGCGTTCTTGCTGGTGGAGGCTGCCACCGCGGCGGTCGCCCGTCAGCTGGCCCGCTACCCCATCGCCCTGACCGGGGGTGAGCTGAGCGTGGCGGCCGAGACCCTGGTGCGCCTGGTGCTGTCGCAGGCGTCCCATCCGACCGCCTCGCCGGTGCAGGCGGCCGATGACGTCGCCTGGGTGGCCGCGCGGCTGCTCGCCACGGCACCGTCGCGGGCTTCCCGCGCGGCGCGCTGATCGGCCTCCCGGGCGGAGGACGGCGGGCCACTATTCTCGGCTCGTGGACGCCCCGGTGGTCGTGGAGCTGAGCGCGATGCGCAAGGCGGCCGTGCTCCAGGACGAGAGCACGGCCTTCTATTCCAGCGCCTCGTGGCACAGCCGTTCCGTTGCGACGGAGACCACCAGCCATGACGCGCACGGGGTCCGCGCGGTGGTGGAGACCTTCTTCTTCTCGACGGGCCAGACCCCGCGGGCCCTGCTGGGCGGGAAGTTCCGCCCAGGTCCCGGCGCCCGGCTGACCGCGGAGGCGGGCACCAGCCGCGACCCCTGGAACGCGCCCAAGACGTGTGCCAGCCGGCTCTGGTTGCCGTTCCGGGTCGGGCTTCCTGACGAGTACGTCGATGCCGTCCTCGACGGCCTGGCCGACCCGGAGCTGCCCCCCGGCACGGTCACCGTCGACCGCGCCGGCCACGACGAGGCCAACTCCTCCCCCCGTGCCTTCTACGACGCCGCCCGCCTGCTCAGCCTGGTCCTGCAGACGCAGATGCGCAGTGGCGATGTGGAAGCAGTCGTCCGGGGCGCCCTCGCCGAGTGGGCCTGACCTGGATCGGTGGGTCCGGCACGGGTCCAACGCAATGGGGGCCGACCTCTTCCCCCAGAGCGCCGGGAGTGGCTACGCTGTGGCCCGACGCGCCAGTGCGTATCACGAAACGAGCGTGCATCATGCGCAACAAAGACGGCGACACGATCGTGCGGCTGCTGGAGCATGCCCGCTATGAGGTGCTGCCCACGCCGACCATCGAGGAGAAGTTGGTCGCCAGCGTGCCGACGGACGTCCAGGTCACCGTCACTGCCTCGCCGAACAAGGGTCTTGAGCAGACCTTCGAGCTCGCCGAGCGGCTGATCGGTCATGGGTACGACGTCGTGCCCCACCTCGCTGCGCGGATGATCAGCGGCAAGGCCGAGCTGGCCGAGATCGTCGAACGACTGACCGGTGCCGGCGTGACCACTGTCTTCGTCCCGGGCGGCGATGCCGATCCGGTCGGCGACTACCACGACTCGGTGGCCCTGCTGGAGGATCTGGCGGCGCTGGGCTCACCGTTTCGCCAGGTCGGCATCGCGGGCTATCCGGAGTCGCACCCGGCCATCGCCGACGACGTGACGATCCAGGCCATGTGGGACAAGCGCCGGCATGCCACCCACGTGGTCTCCAACTTGACCTTCGACCCCAAGGCCATCACCGACTGGCTGAAGAGGATGCGCACGCGTGGCATCACCATGCCACTCCTGGTGGGCCTGCCGGGGCCCGTCGACCGCGCCAAGTTGCTGGGGATGGCCACCAAGATCGGCGTCGGCGACTCGACTCGGTTCCTGACCAAGCACAAGGGCTTCATGGCGCGGTTGGCCGCCCCCGGTGGCTTCACCGGGGAGCGGTTCCTGGTCAAGTGCGCGCCCGCGTTCGGTGCACCCGGCGCCCTGGTGGAGGGCCTGCACCTGTACACCTTCAACCAGGTTGCCGAGACCGAGCAGTGGCGCCAGGAGTTCCTCGGTCGCCTGCGCGACTGAGTCGCTTCGGCTCTGGTTCGTCGGCCGGGCGCCGAGGTGGTGAGGCGGGCGGTGGTCCGGGTTGTCGGCCGGGTTGCTGGTCTGCTGTGGTGCTGATCGACAGGGCAGCTCCCGCGCAACGACCGGGGAGCGCCGCGTGGGTAGCCGGTCTCCTCCGGGGTTGCCGGTGGTGTGGG
>JBDHZT010000202.1:0-5185 GCA_039811985.1 Nocardioidaceae bacterium
TCCTCGAGCACCTGGACAGCCGCGGCTGGACTCGTCGCGTCGACGACGCGCACCGGGAAGTGGTGCGCTGAGGTCGGGGTGGTCCATCTGCAGCGGTGTTGCTGCGTCTTCCGCGGTGCTGTAGTGGTAAAGAGCCCCGCATACCGGGCCCTAACCCACGACAGCACCGCGGCAGACGGGTCAGGGGCACCACAACACCGCAGCAGATGATCCAGCCGGAGCGGTGCGATGGCGTCCGCCGTGCTCAGCTCTTCGAGAAGTCGGCGGCCTCCTGGGAGCCGCTGGTCGCGTCGCCCTCGCTGTAGGAGTGCGCGCCGGTGCCGGCGAGTCCGCCGCCTTGGACGATGAGGTATTCGTCGCGGATCGGGCGACCCTCGAAGAAGCACTCCAGGATCTCTCGCGTGCCCGCGGTGTAGCGGGCTTGGCCGGCCAGCGAGGAGCCAGAGATGTGCGGGGTCATCCCGTTGTGGGGCATGGTCCGCCACGGGTGGTCCTTCGGCGGTGGTTGCGGGAACCACACGTCGCCGCCGTAGCCCGCGAGCTGGCCGCTCTCCAGGGCACGGACGACCGCGTCCCGGTCGCAGAGCTTGCCGCGGGCGGTGTTCACCAAGTAGGCGCCCCGCTTGAAGAGCTTGAGCGTCTCGTCGTTGACCATGTGCTCGGTCTCAGGGTGCAACGGACAGTTGAGCGTGACGACATCGCACACGGGATACATCTCCTCGGGCGACTCGTGCCAGGTGAGGTCGAGCTCCAACTCGACCTCGCGCGGCAGTCGGCGGCGGTCGGTGTAGTGCAGGTGCGTGCCGAAGGGCTTCATCCGCCGCAGCACGGCGAGGCCGATCCGGCCAGCCGCCACCGTGCCGACGTGCATCCCTTCGACGTCGTAGGACCGGGCGACGCAGTCGGCGATGTTCCAGCCGCCGTTCGCCGCCCACTCGTGCGAGGGCAGATAGTTGCGCACCAGCGCCAGGATGGTCATCACCACGTGCTCGGCGACGCTGATCGAGTTGCTGAAGGTCACCTCGGCCACCGTGATGCCCCGCTCGGCGGCCGCCTGCAGGTCGACGTGGTCCGACCCGATGCCGGCGGTGAGCGCCAGCTTGAGATTCGGGGCCTTGGCGATCCGCTCCGCCGTCAGGTACGCCGGCCAGAACGGCTGGGAGATGACGATGTCGGCGTCCGCGAGCTCACGCTCGAACTCTGAATCGGACCGTCCTTGTCGGAGGTCACGACCAGCGTGTGCCCGGCTGCCTCCAGGTAGTTGCGCAGGCCGAGCTCGCCGGAGACGCTGCCGAGCAGCGCCCCAGGGGTAAAGTCGATCGCTTCGGGGGTGGGCAGCGTCTGCCCGTCGGGATAGCGCTCGACCACCGGGAGGGAGTCGCGCGCGTAGGTCGACGGATAGCCGTCGACAGGGTCGTCGTAGAGAACGCAGAGCACCTTTGCCATTAGTCTTCTCCTTTGGGTGGATCGGGGCCGGCAAGGCCGGCTAAGTCGTGGCGGCCCCGATCCGTCTGTGGGCCTGTCGGTGCGTCGACCTGCCTGAGATTCCGTGACCGGGATCACAGGCGCCGACTACCTCAGGCTGGCACCAGAGTCAAAAACATGCCAATGGAAACTGCCGACGCCTTGATAACCGTGAGTTATCAAGGCGGGTGGGCGCCAGCCAGCGGGCGCGCCGATGAGGACGTGTCCCGATGGTGCGATGGAACCCCTCACATGAAGTTGCGGGTGTGCATGGCGGACAGGTGGGCGGCCTCGTCGGCGGGGAAGCCGAGGCGGACCAGGCGCTGTTGGCGCCCTTCGTCCATCACCCGGTAGAGCTCGCTGACGGCAGCGTGACCTCGCGCGATCTCCGCCGGAGACCAGCCGCCGGCGGCGAGCAGCACCAGGGCGTCGTAGACGTCGGCGTTGAGGCCGGAGTTGTCGACGAGGGCGTCGTAGCGGCGCTCGACGGCGGTGCGCAGCTTGCCGCGCAGGCTGGGATCGAGCTCGGACTGGTGCTCGAGGTGGGCGACGCCGAAGGCGACGTGTCGCGCCTCGTCGGTCCTGGCCAGGCGGGTCACCTGTCGGGTCACCGGATCCGGCGCGTGCAGATCGAGGAAGCTCAGCAGTCCGAGGAAGCTGCCTTCGCCGAGCACCGACAACAGGAACGACGCCAAGGAGAAGTCCGGCTCGTTCAAGAGCGTGTTCAGCGACTCGCGCCCACCCGCCGACGAGGTGCCCATCTCGGCGCCGTGCAGCAGGGCGCGACGGCTGAACACCTCGACGTGGCGTGCCTCGTCAGCGGCCTGGACGGCTAGCAGCTGCTGCACCTCGCGGAAGTAGGGATGTACCCGTGCGAGCAGCCGCGCCGGGATCACCAACGCCGCCTGCTCGTTCTCGACCAGGAATGTCATCACCTGGACGACGGCCGCCTCGATCTCGCGCGGCAGATCGTCGGGCACCTCCCAGTCGACGGCGGTGGCCGGATCCCATTGTGCAGAGGCGGCCCGGGCGTAGAGGCGTGGCGCGAGGTCGGCCCAGACGACGTCGCGGTCGTCGAGGTCGAACGGCGTCCGGTCGGGTCCGCCGGCCTCTAGCAGCGCCCCGCGAGCCGCGAGCCCCCACTGAGCGGGGGGACGTCGCACGAGGCTCTCTGGCGAGGCGGATCCGGCGCGGACCGCGCCGCTCCACCGCTGCTCCTCGACCCGGCTGCGGGTGACCAGATAGCCCCGGTCGGGGTGAGGCTCGAAGGCGTGCCCCTGCTCGCGACACCAGGCTCGCAGGTGCACGCCGAGGGCGGGGTCGGTGCCGACCACCTGCAGCCGCTGTCCGGGCGGCAGCTGTCGCAGGGAGCGCGCGACCAGCATGTGCGCGCCGGACGGAAAGCCCAGGCCCTCCAGATCCAGACGCGCACTCACGGTGCGTATCCCTCCGCCGTGATGTGACCGTCGACGTCGTAGAACCCGAGCTCATCGACGGCTGCCCGGAGCTGGCGGTAGCCGCTGGTGCGGCCGGGCCGCCAGACCCGCAGACCCTCCAGGTCCAGCAGTGGACGGACCCGCGGGTCCTCGTAGGACATGGCCAGAAGGAGCTCTGTGAAGCGGTCGATGTCGGCATGGGGAGCGGCGTCACAGACCGTCATCGTGCAGTGGTCATAGGGGTCGGTCTGCGCCAGGATCGTGGTCTTCGACGGCAGCGTCCCCTCCTGGGTGAACAGCAGGTGGTTGCCGTCGATCATGCAGGCCGCGTCGACCTCCCCGGATGCGAGGGCGCGGGCTGCGTCACGCTCCCCGCCGATGTGGTCGCCGTGGAGTCCGACGCCGACCTCGAAGCGGCGTACGACGACGTCGTCGGGCCCCAGCCCGTTCGCTCGCAGGAAGGCCAGCGGGATCAGCGTGGCCTGCGGTGAGTCGACCGCCCCGACGCCGACCGTGCGGCCCGAGAGGTCGCTGGGCTTGGCGATGTCGGAGCCGTCGCGGACCACGATGACCGAGGTGAGGTCCTGGTCGGTGTCTCGCATGACGACGGGTCGTACGGCGGTTCCCCGGGCCGCAGCAAGCCGCTCGGCCCGCACCGCCGCGAGGGGAGAGTTCCAGGCCGCGTGGATGCGCCCGTCGAGGAGGTCCTCGACCTGGCGTTCGTAGTGGGAGTAGAGGACGTAGTCGAACGGCAGTCCGGCCTCGCGGAGCCAGGTGCGGAAGCCGTCCCAGATGGTGACCACCTTGGGGTCGTAGGCGACCGCGCCCATCAGCAGGGTCTCGGTCATCGCTCACACCGCCTGGTCGATGAGTCGCTGGCCCAGCGCGGCGCGGCCGACGAAGTCTCGGAGCGCGTCGGTGGTGGGCGCCATCACGCGCGCCGCCAAGGCATCTCGGAAGCGGCGCTCGACACCGAGCTCCTTGCGGAAGGCGGCGCCACCACAGATGCGCATCACGCCGTCGGCGACCTCGGACGCGGCTTCGGCGGCGACGGCCTTGACCTGCAGCACTCGTAGGGTCGCGTCGTCGCGTCCCTCGGCGAGGGACGCCAGCGTGTCGGCGAGGAATGCCTGTGCCTCGTCGGCGCGGATGAGGAGCTGGGCGAACGCGGCCCGGGTGAGTGGCTGCTCGGCGAGCGTGCTGCCGAGGTGCTCGAGGCGGGCGGTCGTGAGGTGGGCGGCTGCCTCGGCGACCAGCGACTGGGCTAGGCCGATCGAGAAGGCGGCGTTGCCGACCAGGAAGGTGGGCAAGATGACCGCGAGAGCGAGGTCGAGGCCCTGGCCGTCCGCGCCGATCATGGCGGTCGCCGGGAGCCGGACGTCGGTCGCCGTGATCGGCCGCGATCCGTTGCCGCGCAGACCGAGCCCGTCGAACTCACCCGGGTCGCTGAGCCCCGGCGTGCCAGCGGGCACCAGCCAGATCGTCATCGGCCCGTCGGCGGCGAGCGGTCGGCTCGACCAGACGTAGCTGTCCGCCTCGGCGGCGGACGTGACCCAGCTCTTCTGGGCGTCGAGTCGGACCTGGTCACCTTCGGACGTCGCGCTGCTCGTCGGCGCCCAGAAGTGGCTGCGGGAGCCGCGCTCGGAGAAGGCGAGTGTGGTCAGGTGCTCGCCGCGGGCGATCGCCTCCCGCACGTCGAGTGGGCCATGTGCCTCGAGGACCGAGGTCCCCGCGTAGTGCATGAGCATCACCATCGCCGTGGAGGAGCAGGCGCCGGCCAGGCGCTCGATGATGGCCGCCTGGTCGGCGAGGGTGGCGCCCCCGCCGCCGACGTCGGGTGAGCTGGCGGCACCGAGCAGGCCGGCCGCCGCGAGCGCATCGATGCTGGCCCGGGGGAAGGTGCCGGTGCGATCGACCTCGGCTGCTGCTGGTGCGACGACCTCGGCGATGACGCGGTCGAGGGCGACTAGGGAGGGGTGGGCGGTGGAAACGGACATGAGCGTTCTCCTCAAGAGGGGCCAACCGCTCGCGCCCGCGCAGAAGGTGCGCTCAGGTTTCGGTCACGCGACGGCTGGTGACGGGTGCCGCCCGACCGGACGGCATGGACGGGGGCGTTCAACGCCGGTGGAACATGCCGCCTCCTCTCAGCCCGGTGTTCGAGGCCTGGTCACCGGTCTGGATCATCGCAGGGGCCGGCGCACCACGAAACCTACTCGTCGGCCTGCTGATCAGCGCCGCGCTTCTTGCGATTCTGCACGTGCTGGAACCCGAACCGGCCCTTGATG
>JBDHZT010000203.1:0-5166 GCA_039811985.1 Nocardioidaceae bacterium
AGCGCGCCAGTGCAGGATCGGCTCGCGGAGCGCGCCAGTGCAGGATCGGCTCGCGGAGCGCGCCAGTGCAGGATCCCGCACCGGGTACCCGCTGCTAGCTGGTGCGTGGCGACGGGGTGTCCTGGTGCCGGCCCGGGCGGACCAGCGACGAGGTCTCGAGTCCCGGAGTGGCCGGACGCGCCCCGAGACCGAGGGTGGCCAGACCCATGAGCGTGACGAACGTGCCGAAGACGGGACTGACCGGGCCGTCGGCCAGCACGGCTGCGAGGACGCCGAGGGCCACTGCCGGCAGCACGAGGGCGAGGATCCGCCCGCCGTACCCAAGCGCCATGCTGCGCACCGACGCCAGACCGACCGTGAGCGCGGAGATGCTGAGTCCGGAAATCGCGAGGAGTGCCACCAGGCCGGAGATGTCGTAGAAGGTCCCGCTGTCCACTCCCAGCGCCACCTGGGTCGCGCTCACCAGGCAGAAACCGATCGTCAGGGCGACCAGAGAGATGAGCAGGGGTCGACGTGCCCAGCGGGCTGCCTTCGGGGCATCGGCGAAGTGCTCGCGCTCCCGGTGCACGACCCACGCCAGGCTGGCGAACATGGCCCCCAGCGCCACGGTGCCCGCGACTGCGAGGAATCGGCTCTCGACCAGGTCGCTGTCGGTGACCCAGGTACCATCCCCGGTCGCGGCGCGGTGGACGAAGTCGTAGCCGAGCAGCACGACCCAGGGTGCCGTGAGGCCAAGTGCGATCTTGTGGTGGGTCGTCATGGTGGCTCCCGTCCCTCGGTGGTGTTGATCCAGACTCCCGGGAGGGTGCGCCCTCCACATCGGCCTCGGGGAGGTCTTGCAGGGCAGGAGGGACGAAAAGGCTCTCCTCCTTGAGGAGGAGATGCTCAGCCGAGGCCGTGGTGATGGGCCACGACAACGGCCTGGAGCCGGTCACGGACGCCCAGTTTGGCCAGGACCTGGGCCACGTGCGACTTGACCGTGGACTCGGCCAGGAAGAGAACGTCGCCGATCTCGGCGTTCGACAGGCCACGCGTCATCGCCCTCAGCACTTCGAGCTCCCGTTCGGTCAGGTCGGCCAGACCAGGATGCGGCTCGCTGTGTGGTCGTAACGCGACGCCGTCGAGGAGCCGTTCCAGCACGGTCGGGCTCACGGTCGCCTGCCCCGTCGCGCAGGCGAGCACCGCCTGCACGAGGCCCTGCGGCTCGGTGGTCTTGAGCAGGAATCCCGACGCGCCCGCGCGGAGGCCCTCGACGACATACTCGTCGAGGTCGAACATGGTAAGGATCAGTACGCGCGTCTCGGGCACGGCGGAGCAGATCCCACGCGTCGCGGTGATGCCGTCGCCACCCGGCATCTCGACGTCCATCAGCACGACGTCGGGATGGTGTCGCATGGCCAGGAGGAGCGCGGTCGGACCGTCGTCGGCCTGGGCGATGACCTCGATCCTCTCGTCGCTGTCCAGGACCGTGACCAGCCCAGCGCGCAGCAACTCGTGGTCGTCGGCCACCACCACCCGCACGGTCACCGGACACCACTCCGGCTCGTCGGCAGCGTCGCCTCCACAACGAAACCGCGCCCTTCGGCCCGAGCCCCCACCCGCAGAGTGCCGCCGGCGTGCCGAACCCGTTCGGCCAGGCCAACGAGGCCGAACCCGTGCCCGGAGGACGGCCTCGGCCCCGGCCCGCTGTCCTCGATGGTGATGGTGAGCGACGTCGCGTCAACGTCAACCCGCACGCTGGCTGGAGCTCCGGCGGCGTGACGAACGGCGTTGGTCAGGGCCTCCTGGACGATCCGGTAGACCACGGTGGACAGCGTAGTGGGCAGCAGGTCCAGGCCGGACGCGGAGACCGGCGTCCCGGCTGCCCGGATCCGGGCGACCAACGCAGCGACGTCGTACGACGTGCGCTCGCCCGCGCCCACCGCGCGCAGCCGGTCGAGATCGGTCAGGGCCTCGGACGCGGCGGCCGAGATGAGCTCCAGCGCCCGGATGGCGGCCTGGGGGTCCCGGCGGGCGGTGACCTCGGCGGCACCGGCCTGCATGGCAATCAGCCCGACTGCATGCGACACCGCGTCGTGGATCTCCCTGGCGTAGGTGGCCCGGTCAGCCTCGACGGCGGTTGCCGCTGCCTGGGCGAGGCTCGACCGGTGGTGTGCCGCCCGGGTCATCGCCCGCTGGGCACGAGTCCGCTCGACGCGGACCAGCAGCGCGACCGCGACCAGGACACCGACGACCACGGTGGTCGCGCCCGCGTTCTCCCGGTCGCTCGCCCAGGCCGAGGCGATCAGCGTCGCAGCGAGCAGGAACCCGGCCCCGGCCCGGCGGAGCGGCCCTTCCGGGGCGCCGATCGTTCCCCAGGCCAGACCGGTCACGGTGATCAGCATCCAGAACCCGCCCGTCGGCCCGTGCCCCGACGCCGCGCCGATGCTGACCACCGCGGCCGCGAGCACCGCCGCCAGCGCGGGCGAGACGGAGCGGCCGACCATCGTCACCGCGACGGACACCGTCACCGTGACGGCCCACCAGTCGAGACCGAGACCCTCCGCCCGCTGGTAGCCGACCGACTCCATCACGGCCACCAGGCCGGCCGCACCCCCTAGCGCCAGGTCACGGCCGGAGGGTTCGCTGACGACGTCGTCCCGCGCGGGCCCAACCTCGACCGGTTTGCCTGGGTTCGCCCGTAGCAGCCCCAGCAACCGCCGCAACTCGCTCGAGGCTAGGCGTGCGTGGCGGTGGATGCTCCGGGCGGTCGCCCCCGGGTCGTCGGACTGTGTCGCCTCGACGCGTACCTGGGTGAGCATCCACCTGAGCTCGGCCGCGATGTCCTCCGACAGGCGGCGACGCTCGTCACGTACGGCGTCGTCGGCGACCTGGTCGGGGCGGATCCTGCTCACCTCAAGGGCATCGTGCCGGGCGGCCCGCTCGCCCCTCCTGGCCCGCCACGCCTCTCGCGCCACCAGCCCGAGGGAGGTGAGCAGCACCGCGAAGAACACCAGCTCGGGCGCCCCGAACCCGCCGGCCACCGTGAGACCGGCAGCCGCCGACACAGAGAAGAGCGTAAGCACGAGGTCCGAGCGGGAGAGCCGCATCGAATCAGGTTAGGCGCGAAGCACGTTCGAGGTCCTCCGTCTTGAGACGGAATACGGCCCGGCCGCTCAGCGGGGTGAGGGCGGCCTTCACCCCGCTCGTCTCGCCGGTGACGCTCAGCGAGGCCTCCGGACCTCCTGACCTGCCGACACCGGCACGTCTCGCGGTCGGGCCTTCACCCACCTAAGCCTTCAGATCGTGTCGTCGCACGATCTCGACCAACGTGCCTGGTCATCACAACTAGTTCCGGGCGTCCCTGCCGTATCGGCGGACTATATAAAGCAACGCGAGCTCCGGCAGCAGCGGACGAATCAACTCTCCCGCATGCCGAACCGCTTTCGGCGATCGGCTGCCACGCCGCCGAGTGGTTGCTCACGATGGCTCTCATCGCCGACGCGGGATCGGCTTGTGGTGATGTGAGCCGTCGGCTCAGGGCAGGAGGTCCCAGTACTGCTTGCGGGCTGGCATGGCGTGGATGACCATTTCGTCGCCGCTCTCGAAGATCAAGACGACGGTCTCGAGCAGACGCGCCTGGGTGTCGAAGCCGAGCCGCAGTTCGCGGTGCGGCCAGTTCTCCTCCTCGTCGAGGGGTTCGATCCAGAGCGGCCAGTCGGCTGCTTGGACGGCGTCTTCTGGGAGTACGCCGTGCTTGAGTGCGCTGTCGTGGACCTTCACGCCGCGAAGCCGGCCAGGGCCCTGCGGATCGCTTCGGATCGCGAGATCTTCTCGCGCTCGGCGATCGCGTCAACCGCGGCAAGCTCCTCAGCGGTGAGGCGTACCGCGACGACCTGCATCGGCTCGGCGCCACGGCCGGGCCGCCCACGCCCCCGGCGCTTCATCTCCTCGACGTCGTAGCCAGCTTCGGCCTCGTCCGCCCACTGTCGGATCTGCTCTTCGCTAACCATGGCAATATCGTATGACGAAAACAGGCTTCTCGGTAGCACCGATGGGATGGGGGGCCGTACCTATCTCCCGGTGAGGGCGCTATCAGCGAACTATCCGTCGGGTAGGCCTCGGTGTCGCAAGAGAACGCATCTACGTCGATCATGGGTTGACCCGCACGAACCGGGAACGCCCCGGCCTCCACGAAGCCCTCGCCGCGTGTCGTGCTGGCGACACTCTGGTCGTGACGCAACTCGACCGCCCTGCCCGGTCCTTTCCTGACGCCCGTGCGATCGCCGACGAGCGAGATCAGCCTCAGCCCGGGCGGGTCGGTCTACGACCCTACGGATGCCACGGTGGCGGCCGCTCTCCAGATCTGGCAGGCCGTTCGGATGGCGTGCTCCAGCTGGTCTCGGCTCATCAGCCGGCCCGATGGAGGATCTCGCGACGCTGCTCGTCGGGGAGCAGGCCAGACATGGGGGAGACCTCGCGCATCTCGATCGAGTCTCGATCCAGGCCCGTCAGGACGCGGTGCACTCCGGGGAGGTCGCCGCTGTCGACCAGCTCACGCCAGCGATGCAGGTTGCACGCATGCGGCTGGCCCGTCACCCCTTCCTCGAGGCGGTCCAGGTTGCGCTCGATCTTCGGTCGCCACTCGTTGAAGCTGTCACGGTTCAGGAGGGTCGAGAGCCGCCGGTGGAGCAGCCATGAGCGGCGTTCGGAGCGAGTCAGCGTGGGGACCACGGGACGGCGTACGACCTCAAGCCGGCGGCCCATGCACGACAGCAGCCGGTCGAGCTGGTTGTCGCTGAGGTCGACCTTGCCGGAGAGGAAGCCGCTGATGCTCGGCTGGCGTACGCCGCTGAGCCGGGACAGGTCGGACTGCGTGGTGCCCGTCTCGAGCATCACCTCGCGCAGAACCTCACTCCGACCCCTCATAGACAAAACCATAGCAGTTTGCGCTATAGAATTGAGGTCACCGATCTGGCTCTCGGGCAACACTGGGGCAACACGAGGTCCAAAAACAGCCCGAAACGACCAACGACTGCCGATCCTCCATTGTGGCTCTGACCTGGGGTTTCATCGATTTCCAACGTCGTCCGGCGACCCCTCGGTCCCTCTCTCAAGGCGGTAGCGCCGGTTCGAATCCGGTCGGGGGTACCAGCACAAGAGGGGCTCTGGTCAGCGGAAACGCTG
>JBDHZT010000204.1:0-5083 GCA_039811985.1 Nocardioidaceae bacterium
GTCGAGCCTGAGAACCCCGCCAGTCCCGAGGACGAGCAGCCCGTCGACCCGCCGGCCGAGGAGAAGCCGCCGGTCGTCCAGGAGCCCGACGTGCCTGAGGTGCCCGAGACTGCGGCACCTGAGACTGAGGCACCCGAGGTCGCGCCGCCCCAGGCCGCGGAGCCGGCGGCGGCCGCTGCCGATGTCGACCAGGTCGACGACACCGACGACTCGATCCTCGAGGCACCCTGGGTCCTCGCCGGTCTCACCGGCGGGGGCGTGCTGCTGTCCGGGGCACTGCTGATGGCGCTGCGGTCCCGTCGGCGCTCCGCCTACCGGAACCGGCCGCCGGGTCGAGCGATCGCCGCCCCGCCGCCCGAGCTGGCGCCGGTGGAGATGACGCTGAACGCGACCGGTGCTGCCGCGGCCGCCACCGTGGAGTTCGCCGACGAGGCCCTGCGGCGCCTCGCGGCCGCGGTCGGAGCCCAGGGCACCACGATGCCGCCGCTGGCGGCCGTCGAGCTCGCGAAGGGCAAACTGACGCTGCACCTGAGCGCCCCTGCCGCCGTCCCGGGACCCTGGGTGGGCAGCCCCGACCAGACCCACTGGCACGTCAGCACGGACACCGCGGTGGAGGACCTCGGCCCCGACACCGGCAACGTCGAGCCGCCCTACCCGCTGCTGGCCACCATCGGCATGAGCGACACCGGCGAGACCTGGCTGCTGAACTGCGAGGAGCTCTCCACGCTGACCATCAGCGGCGACCCCACCTACGGCCGCGACTTCGCCCGCCACCTCGCCGCCCAGCTGGCCGTCAACCCGTGGTCGCGCCGCGTCCAGGTCGACTGCATCGGCGTGGCCGAGGAGACCGTCGCCATGGACGAGCGGATCAGCTACCACCCGACCGGGGCCGCCGGCACGCCCGCGACCTCGGAGATCCTCGCCGCGGCCGTCACCACGATCGACCGCGCCCAGCGACACGACACCGACGTCTCCACGGCACGCACCGGCAGCGTCGACGACGACACCTGGCCCGCCCGCATGCTGCTCCTCGACGCCGCGGCCGGCGACCCCGCCGACCTCGAGCAGCTGCTGCAGCTGGTGACCGACCAGGTCGGGCAGTCCGCCACCTCCATCGTCGTCGCCGGCGAACGCCCCAACACCCCCGGCGCCGTGCTGCACATGACCAACACCGGCCGCGTCGTCCTCGAGCACGCCGGCCTCAACCTCATCGCCGTCGGCCTCACCAGCGACGAGGCCCGCGGCTGCGCCCTGGTCTACGCCCAAAGCGAGAACCCCGAGTACATCGACACCCCAGTCGACGAGACCGCCACCGACGGCTGGGAGGCCTACACCGACTCCTCCGGCGCCCTACGCCGCGAGTACACCCTGCCCCGCAACACACCCGAGGACGCGGTCGACGAGCCGCTGGCCTCCCTCCTCGAGTGCGACGACGAGGACTACATCAACACGAGCCCGGTCGTCCAGGAGGACCTCGACGCGCTCGCGCCCAAGGTCCCCGACCACGTCCGCGCCGAGGTCGAGGAGAAGGACCCCACCCTCGACCAGGACATCGCCGACTGGTTCTCACCAGACTGCAAGCGGCCCCGACTCACCCTGCTCGGACCCGTCACCGCCCGCGCCTACGGCAAGCCACTTGCCAAGCGCAAGCCCTACTTCATCGAACTCCTGGCCTACCTCGCGCTGCACCGCAAGCACGGCGCCACCCGAGAGCAGATCGAAGACGCCTTCTCCATCTCTGAGGGCAAGGTGCGCGACTACACCAACATCGTGCGCGACTGGCTCGGAACCAACCCGCTCACCGGCGAGGACCACCTGCCCTACGCCGACAAGGCGCCGGGGAAGAAGCTCACTGGCGTCAACGTCTACCAAGTCGACGACGGCCTCCTCGTCGACCTCGACCTGTTCAGGCGGCTGCGCAAGCGCGGGCAGGCCCGTGGTGGCGCAGAGGGCGTCGCCGACTGGTGCACCGCGCTTGAACTGGCGGGGGAGGGCCAACCGTTCAGCGAGAAGCGCCCAGATGGCTGGGAGTGGCTGATCAAGGAGAACGACCGTGTCGACTTGATGGCGCCGCGCTGGATAGCCGACGTCGCCCTCATCGTCGTCATCGAGGCACTCGCGGTCGGCGACCTGGCCAAGGCCCGCTCCGCGGCCTACGTCGCGAACCGGGCCGACCCGGACGGCGAGAGCACCCGCCTGTGCCTGGCCCACGTCTTGAAGGCCGAGGGCGACGAGCTCGGGGCCGACCGCATCCTGCGCGAGGAGATCTGCAACCGCTCCGACGACGGCGACGCGCCCATGGAACTGTCGGAGCGAACCAAGACCATCATGCGTACACACGGCTGGCTCGCGAGCTGACTCGGGAAGGGAGCACCCAGCACATGACTACGTTCGACCAGGAGCTCACCGGCCGCTACGTCGCGGCCGGCGGCGAGCGTCCCGACCTCGACGCCCGCCGCGTTGCTCGGGCCGTGTTCGTCCGCGACACCATCCGAACGCTCTACGAGGCCGACAAGCGATTCGGGCTCGACCCGGCGACAATGGCTCGCTCGCCGAGCTCGTCGATGCCGCCGAAGAGCACCTCGAGCACATCACGAACGACGTCAGCCACCGAACAGTGATGGCGCCGCCCAACACAGGAGGAGACACCGCATGAGGAAGCACCACTCCGCACTCGGGGGAGTGGCCCTCGCCCTGGCCCTCACTCTGACGGGCTGCGGCGGCGACGACCCCGAGGTCCAGGAGACGCCCACCGAGACGCCCACCGAGACTCCCTCGCAGACACCCACCAGCACACCCACCAGCACGCCGACCCCGAAGACACCCGAGGAGAAGGCGGCCGCCCAGCTCTCTAAATACCTCGAGGTGAGGGACGTGGCGCAGCGGGAGCGGACGATCAACTTCAAGACTCTCAACCCGGTCGCTACGGGCGACGAGTTCCTCGAGCTGCAGGACACCGTGGTGGACATGACACAGGCCGATGTCACCAAGACGGGCGACTACGTCCACACGCTTGGAGATCCCCGCAACCGCGGCAACTCGATCGAGATCACGGACTGTGAGGACCGCTCGGGTGTGACCGTGAACGTGAAGGGCAAGGTGCGGACGCCGGACTACAAGGCACCGGACGGCAATCCGCTCCGCAACCCAGTGCCCATCGAGTACACACTGGTCAAGGACAAGGGTGCGTGGAAGGTCTCCGAATCCGATCTGCTTTGGGACCAGTCATGCTGAGGCGCATCCTTGCTCTGCTGGCGATGCTCGGCGCATCGCTCGTGGTGATCGTCGCGGTGGCGCCCTCAGCCAGCGCTGACTGCAACGTCGACGAGGAGACCGGCGAGGTCGTCTGCGAAGACGAGGATGGCGGCAACAACGGCGGCGATGCCGGGAACACCGGCGGCTCGTCGACCTGCAGTTACGCAGGGAACGAGATCCCGTGCACGGGCCCCGATGGTTCCGTCTGGAGCAGTAAGTACAAGTGCTGGATCAGAGAGCGGGGACCCGACGATATGGTCCCGCCCGAGGGACAGAATATAGAGGATGGCTGGTGGCACGTCTGCTACTTCCCGCCGCCCGGGTCGTCGTGGGAGTACATGTGGATCGAGACCGGCGAGGTTGGAATCGACCCGGTGGTCCTTGCCCAGCGCGCGATCGCCTCGATGGATCTGGATCCGATCAGCATCGGGATCGTGCCGGAGTCCGGTGCTGACCGTGCGGGCTTGGTCGGGCTGCCGGTGTGGATGTGGGTGGACAGCCCCACCGATGACACGTTCGGTCCGATCACTGCCTCGGCCAGCGAGGGGTCGGTGTCGGTCAGCGCGACCGCCAGCGTCTCGAGCATTGTGTGGGACATGGGCGATGGCACCAGGGTGACCTGTACCGGCAAGGGCACGCCCTACGCCGACCACTACGGCAAGCAGCCCTCGCCGACCTGCGGGCACCGCTACGCGAAGATGTCGAGCGACCAGCCCGATGGCGCCTACCAGGTCACGGCTTCGAGCCACTGGATTGTCGAGTGGACCGGTGGCGGCCAGTCCGGAACGATCGAGTTCGACCTCACCACGGAGCCGCTGCCGATCCGCATCGGCGAGGCCCAGGTGCTGACGCAGTGACTGGCAATGTCCGGCGGTAGCGGCCACTGAGTGGGCTACAGGAGACAGGTCCCCGTCCTCGGAGCAGGACGGGGACCTGCTCGCCGACGGGCGCCGTGTGGCATGAGAGAGCCCCAGGCGTCTTGAGTCACCTGGGGCTCTGGAGGCAGTAGAGCATGTGCCACCTCGCCCGCGCACGAGATCCGGAACTTCGGTTCTAGTTGGTGCCAGACTTCTGGCCGCCTGTGAGACGTGGGCCCGGAGCGGCGCCTCGCCGGCCCGGTTGTCCCGGCGAGAGGTATCCGCGCCGACGTGCCGCGCTTATCCAGTCGCGGACAGTCGGCTCGGGTCGGTCGAATCGCGCGGCAAGACGGCTGGTTAGGCCGGGACCTTCGGTGGCTTCCTCGAGATACGCACGCGCTACTTCCTCGAGCAGCGTGTCCGCGAGCACTGGGCGGCCGCGGGGCTTGCCCACGGCTGAGTTGGCCGCGGTCTCCAGCGCGATGAGCTCCTCGGGCAGGAGGTCCTCGACCGTGATGTCTCGCCGGCCGTCGAGGCCGAGCTGGGTGATGCCTTCGCTGCGCCAGTCATCTTGGGCAAGGGTCGCCTGAGCGCGCGCGACGATCTTGCCAAGAGGGATGCCGCGCAGGAGGTCACTGGTGATGAGCTGTCCCGGCTCTGCGCTGTCCTCGCCGTCGGCCGGGTCGTCGCCGCCGTCCTCGTACCGCCAGGTCAATCTGAAGAGCTCGAGCTCGGCGACCTCGAGGCCGCGGCCGCGGTTCACCAGGATCCCGTAGACGCGGATCGGGAGTTCCCGGGAGCTGTAGACGAAATCCGCTACGTAGCCGGCACCTCGCGCACGGCGCTTCATGTAGAGCTCTAGGCGATCGGTCGGGATGTCGGTGCCGGGGGAGTGGTCGAGGCCGGGGTCGAACAGAGACTGCTTGAACAGGTCGTACATCTGACGTGTGCGCGTGAAGTCATAAGAAAGA
>JBDHZT010000205.1:0-5066 GCA_039811985.1 Nocardioidaceae bacterium
CCCCGCCGATTGGGCGCAAACGACATCGAACACGCTGGATTTCATGTTGTTTGCGCCCAATCGACGATCCCTTCTCGCCCCCGGGGCTCGAAGCTCTGGTCACAGCAGTCGCACGAGCCGCTGCTCCCACCGCCGACCAGCAACCCGGCCGACGACCCCAGCCGTCAGTGGCGTTCGCCGGTCGTCGCGGCCCTGTGGCCGCAACTCCAGACCCATCAGCGACCCGGGCGACGACCCGGACTGCCGGCTGCCTCTCCGCCTAGGAGCCCTGTCGGTCGTGACCACCAGCGGCCAGCGACCCGGTTAGCAGCCAGGACCACGGACTGCCTCCCGGCGTAGGTGCCATCTCGACCAACACCCTGAGCGACCAGCAACACAACCACGAGCGCCCACAGATGGCGCGACTCCGGGGGAGGTGACGCCGACCTGGAGGCCCGTGATCTCCTGTTCACCCAGCGCTCGGGCGTGTCGGCCAGAAACGGTTACCTGTGCGTCGTACGTTCGCCACAGTGACAGATGGGGAAGTCTGTCGCTATCGGGAGGCCAGACGTTCGTGAGGATTCACGACCAGATCGTGCGGCGGACCCGTCGCGCGACGGTGCGCCGGCACTTCGGCGCCCGGGCCAGGTCCCGGTCCGTCAACGCGAACTAGTGCGGCCGGGCGAAAGTGCGCGCTCCGGTCGGTGAGGGGATGCACGTGTCGGCCGCGAAGAGAACCGGTTCCTCCCGCACGTCAGCCACCGCTCCGCAGACCACCACCTTCGTGCTCGACACGAGCGTGCTGCTGGCCGACCCCGGCGCCCTGCGCCGGTTCGCCGAGCATGAGGTCGTCTTGCCGGTGGTCGTGATCACCGAGCTCGAGGGGAAGCGGCACCATCCCGAACTGGGCTTCTTCGCGCGCACCGCGTTGCGACAGCTCGACGACCTCCGGGTCAGCCACGGTCGCCTCGACCAGCCGGTGCCCGTCAACGAGGAGGGTGGCACGGTCCGCGTCGAGCTCAACCACACCGATCCCACGGCACTCCCGTCCGGCTTCCGGCTCGGCGACAACGACACCCGCATCCTGGCCGTCGCCCGGAACCTGGCCGACGAGGGCCACGACGTCACCCTCGTCTCCAAGGACCTGCCGCTGCGGATCAAGGCATCCGCGGTCGGACTGGTGGCCGAGGAGTATCGCGCCGAGACCATCTCCGATTCCGACAGCGGCTACACCGGCATGGCCGAGCTCGACCTGCCCGCCGCCGTGCTCGATGAGCTGTACGACGACGGCGCGGTCGATGTCGACGAGGCCCGAGAGCTGCCCTGCCACACCGGGTTGGTGCTGCTCTCCGAGCGCGGAACCGCCCTAGGACGCGTCGGCGCGGACAAGCGGGTGCACCTCGTCCGCGGCGACCGGGAGGCGTTCGGCATCCACGGACGCTCGGCAGAGCAGCGGATCGCGCTGGAGATGCTGCTCGACCCCGAGGTGGGCATCGTCTCCCTGGGCGGCCGGGCCGGCACCGGCAAGTCGGCGCTTGCTCTGTGCGCCGGCCTGGAGGCCGTCTTGGAACGAGGTCAGCACCAGAAGGTAGTGGTCTTCCGGCCTCTCTACGCCGTCGGTGGCCAGGAGCTCGGCTATCTCCCTGGCTCGGAGTCGGAGAAGATGTCGCCGTGGGCCCAGGCCGTCTTCGACACGCTGGGCGCGGTCACGTCACGCGAGGTGATCGACGAGGTGCTCGCCCGGGACATGCTCGAGGTGCTGCCGCTCACCCACATCAGGGGCCGGTCGCTGCATGACTCCTTCGTCGTGGTCGACGAGGCGCAGTCGCTGGAGCGCAACGTGCTGCTGACGGTGCTGTCTCGGATCGGAGCCAACTCCAAGGTGGTGCTGACCCACGACGTCGCCCAGCGCGACAACCTCCGGGTCGGGCGCCACGACGGCGTGGTGGCGGTCGTGGAGAAGCTCAAGGGGCATCCGCTCTTCGCCCACGTCACGCTGACCCGGTCCGAGCGCTCACCGATCGCGGCCCTCGTGACCGAGATGCTGGAGAACGTGACGCTCTAGCCCTGATGGCCCACCAGTGTGACGAAAGTGGTCAGTGGGGCTGGTGTGTCGGCGACGGCAAAATGTGACCGATCCCGCTGACCAAAATCAGCCGTTCGGTTTGCGGGCTCGGGCAATCTCCGGAAGTCTGTCCCGTGATCATTTCGTGACCATGGGGGGCCGAGGCGGACACGAAGCGGTCAGCCAGACCCCCGACGAAGTGAGCCCGCGCGTGAGCAGAGCGAAGCCTGTGCCCCGGCACAAGGCGCCGCCGCGGCATCGTGCGCCGCGCGCGTCACGATTGCCGTCGGCCGCGAAGGTCACTCGGAACACCCTGGTGATGACCTCCCTCGCCGTCGCCGCCACCACGGGGGTCGTCGCCAGTGGTGTGGCGAGCAGCAATCCCACTGCGCCGGTCGCCGCCGATGTCTTCGAGCCGTTGGCCGGCACCGACCCCACCCTCGCCGACGCCGAGCTCCAGGAGCGCGCCCAGACCGCGTCGGTGTCTCGCTCGGATCGACGGACCCAGCAAGACCCGGCCAAGGTCGCCGTCCTCTCCGGCGCCGACTCCCCGGCCGCCGCCAAGACCGAGGACCTCTCGGACGCGGATCCGCGCACGATCGCCAAGGCGCTGCTGCCGGAGTTCGGCTTCGGAGACGATCAGTTCCAGTGCCTCGACTCGCTCTACATGGGCGAGAGCGGCTGGCGGGTCGACGCCGACAATCCGAACTCCTCGGCCTACGGCATTCCGCAGGCGCTACCCGGCTCGAAGATGGCCTCTGCCGGTGCCGATTGGGCGACCAACCCGGTCACCCAGATCCGCTGGGGCCTGGGCTACATCGCCGACCGTTACGGCACGCCCTGCGGCGCCTGGTCGTTCAAGCAGGGCCACGGCTACTACTGACGGTTGGAGCGCGGCTAGCCGCGACCAGTCATCTCGTCGACGTCCAGCGCCGCGTCCAGCTCGGCCAGGCTGATCTCACCGCGGTCGACGTAGCCCAACGCGAGCACCGTCTCCCGGATGGTGGCGCCATCGGCCAATGCCCGCTTGGCGATCTTCGCGGCGGCCTCGTAGCCGACGTACTTGTTCAACGGCGTCACCACCGACGGGGACGCCTCCGCGTAGCGGCGCAGCCGGGCCTCGTCCGCGGCGATGCCGTCGACGCAGCGGGAGGCCAACAGGCGACTCACCGATGCGAGCAGGCGGATCGACTCCAACACGTTGCGAGCCATCACCGGCATCATCACGTTGAGCTCGAAGTTCCCCGCCGCGCCGGACCACGCGACGGCGGCATCGTTGCCGACCACCTGGGCGCACACCATCAAGGTCGCCTCCGGCAGCACCGGGTTGACCTTGCCCGGCATGATGCTCGACCCGGGCTGGAGGTCGGGGAGATGGATCTCGGCCAAGCCAGTGCTCGGCCCCGACGACATCCAGCGTAGGTCGTTGCAGATCTTGGTCAGACCCACCGCGATGGTGCGCAGCACGCCGCTCAGCTCGACCAACGAGTCCCGGGTTCCTTGGGCCTCGAAGTGGTTGCGCGTCTCGGCGAACGGCTCGCCCGTGGTTCGAGAGAGCTCGTCGATCACCAGGGTGGCAAAGCCCTTCGGGGTGTTGATCCCGGTGCCGACGGCCGTCCCGCCCAGAGGCAGTTCGCGCACCCGCGGCAGGACCGACTCGAGTCGCTCGACGGCGAGCCGCACGGTGGCGGCGTACCCCCCGAACTCCTGCCCCAGGGTCACCGGCGTGGCGTCCATCAGGTGAGTGCGTCCGGACTTCACCACCGTGGCGAACTCCTCCGCTTTGGCTTCCAGCGACTCGGCCAGGACGCCCAACGAAGGCACCAGCTCGCCGGTCACTGCCAGCACCGCGGCCACCTGGATCGCGGACGGGAAGGTGTCGTTGCTCGACTGGCTGGCGTTGACGTGGTCGTTGGGGTGGACCTCGACGCCGGCCCGGGCGGCGAGACCCGCGATCACCTCGTTGGCGTTCATGTTCGAGCTGGTGCCGGAGCCGGTCTGGAAGCAGTCGATCGGAAACGCCTCGTCGACCTCGCCGGCAGCGACCACCCGTGCGGCCGCCAGGATCGCGTCGGCCTGCTCGTCGGTCAGCACCTCCAGCCGACGGTTGGCCTCGGCGGCCGCGGCCTTGATCTGCCCGATGGCGTGGATCAGCGCCGGCTCGATGGGAGTGCCGCTGATCGGGAAGTTCTCGACCGCGCGCTGGGTCTGTGCCCGCCAGAGTGCGTCTCGCGGCACCTCCACCTCGCCCAGGGAGTCGTGCTCGATGCGGGTCGGCGCGTGTTCACTCACTCTGGCGAGGCTACCCGGGCGAGATAGAGCCAGTAGTGCTCGTCGCGGCCTTGGAGCAGGACCTCGTAGGCGCTCCCCTCGGCGATGTCGAACTCCGCTGCCAGTCCGTCCAACAGGGTCCGAGACTCGGCTGCCGACCAGATGACCAGGGCACCGTCGTCCCGGAGCGCCCGTCGTGTGACGCGCAGGAAGGGCTCGTCGTACAGCCCGGCGTTCTGCTCGTGGACGAGCTGATCCGGTCCGTTGTCGACATCGAGGAGGATCAAGTCGTACGACGCCGCGGGCGTCTCGGTCAGCACCTGGGCCACATCGCCGACGACCACTTCCACCCGCTCGTCGGCCAAGAAGTGCGGCCCATGGGGCACCGTGCCCGCGCGCAGCCAGTCCACGAGGGCTTGCTCGATCTCGACCACGCGACAGCGCTGGACCCGGTTGTCCCCGAGGACGGCGTGCATGGTGAAGCCGAGGCCGAGCCCGCCGATCAGGACCTCCTCCGGGCTCGAGACCGCAGCGAGGCCCGCGGTCGCGAGCGTCTGCTCGGTGCCGGTCTCGACGGTGTCCATCACGAAGACCCCGTTGACGCGCAACTCGAGGCTGGTCGGTCCGGTCTCGCTGCGCCGCTCCCGGAGCACCAGCTCTCCTCGTGGAGAGGTGGCGCGGGCGATCTCGACGTACTCCATCGGCCCATCCTGCCCTGCCGGCGGGGACGTCATCCTCTCCGGTCGCCCGG
>JBDHZT010000206.1:0-5041 GCA_039811985.1 Nocardioidaceae bacterium
CCGCGGTTGGAGGCGCTCGAGCGGGTCGTGTTCGGCGCGGCCCGACCCGGTGCCGTCGTCGTCACGACGCCCAACCGTGAGTACAACGCCCTCTACGAAGGGCTGACCGGCCTGCGGCATCCCGATCACCGGTTCGAGTGGAGCCGCGACGAGTTCGAGGCGTGGAGCGATCGGGTCGCGACGACGTACGGCTATGCGGTCGAGCGCCGCGGCATCGGTGACCTTGACGAGAAGCTCGGACAACCGACCCAGATGGCGATCTTCACCCGGAAGGAGGCGAGCGATGCCTGACGCAGCAGAGAAGCAGCAGATCACCGTCCCCGCCATGGGTCTGGTCGTCCTGGTCGGCGTCTCCGGGAGCGGCAAGTCCACCTTTGCGCGCGCCCACTTCAAGCCGACCGAGGTCGTCTCCAGCGACTTCTGCCGCGGCCTGGTCGCCGACGACGAGAACGACCAGTCGGCCACGCCGGACGCCTTCGACGTCCTCCACTACATCGTCGGCACCCGGCTGCGCCGCGGCCTGCTCACCGTCGTCGATGCGACCAACGTGCAGCAGGCCTCGCGGGCCGCACTGGTCAAGCTCGCCAGGAGCCACGACGTCCTGGTCGACGCGATCGTGCTCGACGTCCCCGAGTCGGTCGCGATCGAGCGCAACACGCAGCGGCCCGACCGCGACTTCGGCAGCCATGTGATCGCCCGCCAGCAGCGCGACCTCAAACGGTCGATCGGACGGCTGGGCAAAGAGGGCTTCCGCCGCGTCCATGTCCTCCGCGGCGGCCAGATCGATGACGTCGAGATCGTCCGCGAGCGCCCCTGGAACGACCGCCGGGATGTCCGCGGCCCGTTCGACATCATCGGCGACGTGCACGGCTGCGCCGCCGAGCTGCGCACGCTGCTGACCGAGCTCGGCTGGACCATTGAGTACGACGACGCAGGCGCCGTCGACGCGACCCACCCGGAGGGCCGACAGGCCGTCTTCGTCGGCGACCTCGTCGACCGCGGCCCGGACACACCCGGCGTGCTCCGCCTGGTGATGGGGATGGTCGCGGCCGGGCACGCACTGTGCGTCTCCGGCAACCACGAGGCCAAGCTGGTGCGTGCCCTCAAGGGCGCCAAGGTGACCGTCTCGCACGGTCTGGCCGAGTCGCTCGCCCAGCTGGACGGTCAGCCGGAGGAGTTCCGCACGCAGGCGCTGGCCTTCATGGACGGTCTGATCAGCCACTACGTCCTCGACGGCGGCAAGCTCGTGGTCGCGCACGCCGGGTTGAAGGAGGCCTACCACGGGCGGTCGTCCGGTCGGGTGCGTGCCTTCGCGCTCTACGGCGACACGACCGGCGAGACCGACGACTACGGCCTGCCGGTCCGCTACCCGTGGGCGAACGACTACCGCGGTGAGGCGACAGTCGTCTACGGCCACACCCCGGTGCCCACGGCGGAGTGGGTCAACAACACCATCTGCCTCGACACGGGCGCGGTCTTCGGTGGTGCGCTGACCGCGCTGCGCTATCCCGAGCGGGAGATCGTCTCGGTGCCGGCCGAGCAGGAGTGGTACGAACCCGTCCGCCCGCTCGTCCCGACCACAGCCGAGCGGGAGCCCGCCGTTCTCAAGATCGGTGACGTCGCGGGCACCCGCTGGCTGGAGACCACCCACGCCGGCAAGGTGAAGATCCCGGAGGAGAACGCCGCCGCCGCGCTGGAGATCATGAGCCGCTTCGCGGTCGATCCGCGGTGGCTGATCTATCTGCCGCCGACGATGTCGCCGGTCGCCACCTCGACGGTCGACGGCTTCCTGGAGCATCCGGAGCAGGCCTTCGAGGAGTACGCCGGCTGGGGCGTCGAGCGCGTGGTGTGCGAGGAGAAGCACATGGGCTCGCGCGCGGTCGCCGTACTCACCCGTGATGCCGGCGTGGCCGAGCGCCGGTTCGGCATCGCCGACGGGAGCACCGGTGTGGTCTATACCCGCACCGGCCGGTCGTTCTTCCCCGACACCACGGAGCTGGTCGACCGCCTCCGCTTCGCCGCTGGGCCGCTGTTCCAGTCACTCGACACCGACTGGCTCGCCCTCGACTGCGAGCTGTTGCCGTGGTCGGCGAAGGCGATGGATCTGATCAAGGCGCAGTACGCCTCGGTCGGCGCCGCCGCCCGCAGCGTGCTGCCCGAGGCGATCGCCGTGCTCGAGCAGGCCGCCTCCCGCGGCCTCGATGTTGGCGGCCTCGTCGACCGGTCGCGGCGGCGACTGGCGAATGCCGAGGCGTTCCGCGACGCCTATGCGGCGTACGTCGCTCCCACCGACGGCCTCCACGGCGTCACCCTGGCGCCGTTCCAGATCCTCGCCGCGGAAGGTCGCGCGCTCGCGCTCACCGAGTCCCACGAGTGGCACCTCGCCCAGCTCGCGAAGCTGGACAGCGACCTGATCACGCCGACGCGGCACCGGTTCGTCGACCTCGCCTCCCGCGAGGAGCGGGACGCTGCCACCCAGTGGTGGCTCGACCTGACCGCCAGCGGGGGAGAGGGCATGGTCGTCAAGCCCGCCGCGCTGGCCGAGCTGCGCGTCCAGCCCGGGATCAAGGTGCGCGGACGGGAGTATCTCCGGATCATCTACGGCCCCGACTACACCGACTCCCTCGACGTCCTCCGCGAGCGCCACCTCGGCAAGAAGCGCCAGCTCGCCCAGCGCGAGCACGGCCTCGGCCTCGACGCCCTGGCCGCCTTCGTCGCCCACGAGCCGCTGTGGAGGGTCCACCAGGCCGTCTTCGCCGTCCTCGCATTGGAGTCAGAGCCCGTCGACCCACGGCTGTGAGCTTGGGCGCACCTGGCTGGCACAGGTGGGTGGTGGTCAACGGTCGGTGGGCCAGCGACTCCTGAGGGTCTCCGGCGCCCAAGCGGGCCAGTTCACGGCACCAACCGGCACGCCGGAAGCGATCTGGGCGATGATCCGTGGTCCGCTGTGAGCAGAGTTGTCGTAGACCGTGGACATGTCGCATCGCTCCATCGCCATGGCGACGAACGCCCACAACCGTCTGTATCGCCCGCGGACCTTCTCTTCGGGGACGGAGTGGCCACCTGCAGCGACACGATGCTCCACACGCGAGAGGGTCAGCTCCTCAGGCACCAGGAGCACATGGAGGATCACGGTGTAGCCGGCTCGCTGGGCCGCCGCGACCAGATCGAGCTTGGACTCATGGGAGAACACGGTCTCGGCGACGAAGGGTCGCCCCGCGGCGATGAGAGTGGCCCGCGTCTTGTCGGCCACCTTGGCCGCTTCATACGACTTGCCTTCGGGATCCTCGGGCCAGCGGCGAGCAGCGATGTCGTCAGCATTGACGTACGCCGTGCCAGGGGGCAGCGACGGCAGGAGTGTCAGTCGGGCGAATGTCGACTTGCCGGCGCCGTTCGGTCCGACGACCAGGTCCAGACGCATCGGCTACAGGACCGAGGTGGTCCCGTCGGGGCGATACTCCACCAGATTTCCGGACTCGTCGAGCGCGACCGTCGTCACCCCTTCCGCGGCGAGCCGGTCGCCATAGTGGGTGGAGGCGAGGTTCTCCTCGACCGCGACAGTGATCTCGGCGTTGACCACGGTGGCCTCCTCCGCCGTGAGTTCACTCATCGGCAGTCGCCCGGCGAGCGCGGCCTCGACCCGGGCGCGATGGGCGGAGGTGATGTTCGTGACCGCTCGGCCCACCCGAGCCCAATGATCGAGCTGCTGACGCGCGGATCGGGACTGCTTGGCGCCCTCGATGGCCGCAGCATCGACGAGCTCGGCCGAGAAACGAGTCACCTTGTCCTGCACCTTCGCCATGTCCGGACCTCCGTATCAATCTGAAACAACTGTAGCGTAGTGCTACAGGCAGCGTTCGGCCCGATGCATCGGGTGTTGGGGTCATGATCGACACCCTTCTCGCTCGGAGCGCGACGGGGGACCCGCGAGATCGCCAGCCCGGATTCAGCTGGACTCCGCTGCACCGAGGAGACAACTGACGGGAACGGTCTCGCACTAGCCTGACTGCCGACCGATGAATCCTGCTCGTCGGGACGGTCTGCCCAGAGGTGCACGACAGCGCTCCCCGCGACCGCGGGAACCATCAGCCATCAGAAGGCAGGAGACTCGTTCCATGTCCGACGAGACCGTCAGCGCGACGACCACGATCAACGCACCGGCCGAGGCCGTGTTCGAGGTGCTTGCCGACCCGTCTCAGCATGTCGCGATCGACGGCACCGGATGGGTGCGAGAAGCCCTTGATGCGCAGCCCCTGACTGGCCCGGGCCAGGTCTTCCGAATGGCGATGTATCACGCCAATCACCCCGACGGTGACTACGAGATGGCCAACCAGGTGCTGGTCTTCGAGGCGCCGCGCGCCATCTCGTGGCGACCCGGGCAGGTCTCGCCGGAGACTGGCGAGCTGGGCTTCGGTGGCTGGACCTGGCGCTATGACCTGACCGCGCTCGGCCCGGACGAGACCGAGGTGACGCTCACCTACGACTGGTCGGATGTGCCGCCGTTCCTCCGCCAGCACATCCAGTTCCCGCCGTTCACCCTCGACCACCTGGACAACTCGCTGACGCACCTGGCCGAGCTCGCAGTGCGCTGAGGGGCGCTTCGATCACGACCGACGAGCGCCGGACTGACCACCGAAGCGCTCGAACGCTTCTGCGAGGTGTGGGATCACCTGTGGCTCACTGTCCAGCGCCCGCTCGAGCTGTTTCACCTCTCGCGGGGTGAGGCGCAAGAGCATGTCTTCGGCGAGGACCGTGCGAGCGCGGTCGAATAGATCGCCTCACCAAGGGCCGTCGCTGCGGGCGCGGTGTGCTGTCAGGGTGGGAGTGCTGGGGGTGCGTGGCTGTGGTAGGTGTGGCCGGTGGGGGTGGTGATCTGGACGGTGTGGTGTCCGGGTCGGGTGTCGATCACGCGGCTGGACCAGCCGGGTGCCTCTTTGACTTGGTTGTGGGCCGCGCAGAGGCCCTGACCGTTGAGGATGGTGGTCTCTCCGCCCAGGGCGACCGACAGCACGTGGTCGATGTGCGCGATGGGGGCGTCGCA
>JBDHZT010000207.1:0-4992 GCA_039811985.1 Nocardioidaceae bacterium
CCACACCCGAGGAAGGCGACCTGGATCGCATCTCCCGTCTCCGGCGGCACTTCGCGAACCTATCACCGGCCTGTGCGTCGGTGAGCGTCGCCGCTTCTACTGCGGTCTTCTCGGAGACCCCCGCCGATTGGGCGCAAACGACATCCGAGACGGCGTCTCGCGTGTCGTTTTGGAACATTCGATGGCCCGGTCGGCCCGGAACCCGGAGTGGCACCTCGCGTAGCCCGGAGTGGCACCTCGGCGCAGCGCAGCCTCGGGTCAGCGAGATGGCGCCTCCCCGTCCTCGTGAGCCTTGCGCCAGGCGGGACCGTGGGCGAGGCGGAGCGCGTCGGACGGGCGGGTGGTCTGCGCCTTCGTGCCTGCCTTCGGCCAGGGCAGCGAACCACCGGGCGTGCGCAGGATCGCCCGCCGGAGCAGGAACGCCGAGTCGTCGGCGATGGCGCGGAAGTTGGGCTCGTAGCCGAACACGGTCACGCTGCCGTCGCCGTACCTCTCCACGGTCTGCAGCGCCGTGCCTGCGAGAGTGTCGGCCTGGTCGGCGAAGCCGGAGACGAACATGTCGTCAGGGAAGGCGCCGAGCACGCGTGCGTCCCCAGGCTGCAGGACGAGGTTGTAGTCGCTGTCCCACTCGATCGTGGTCGTGCCGCGTGGCGTCAGGGTGCGCATCAGGGCGCCCGGTGACTCGGCGTCCGGCGTGGCCATCCCCACCTCGGAGATGCCGAGCGACGCGGCGAGCAGGGAGCCCTCCTGCCAGCCGACGTAGCGCCCGCCGCGATCGACCCACTGGGTCAGCGCGTCCCGGCCGGCGGCCCCGAGGCGACGGTAGACCGGTCGCGAGTCGACGTTGCCGACGACGATCACGTCGAACTTGCGCATCCGCGCGGGCGTGATGTCCTTGGGCTGGAGCACCGTGTAGGGGAGCCGCCAGTCCTCCGCCAGCCGCCACTTGAGCCAGCCGGTGTTCTGGTAGTCGTTCCAGGTGTTCTTGAACTGGTCGAGCACCGCGATCCGCGGCGGGGTTGCGGGCGGGCGGATGCCTGTGGGCTTGCGGAGAGACGGCACCCGGACCGTCGGGGCGGTGACCGGATGCCCGGTGGAGCCGCCGGCGACACCGGCGAGCTGGGGCAGGCTCCACCCGCTGACGTCGTAGAAGTAAGGGAACGGCACGTAGGTGTCCTCGTTGAGCGCCGCCTGCACCCAGTGCTTCTGCGCCTGCGCGAGGCTGACCCAGTACGTGCCAGCTGGCAGCGCGGTGCGAGCCGGCGCCTCGCCGTACGCCCTGAAGTCGTCGACCACCGTGCGCCGCTTCAGCTGCTTCACCTCGACCCGGGCGTCTTGCAGCCGCTTCACCACGAGCCGGGTCTCTCGCGAGTTGCCGAGCAGGAAGTAGCCGCAGACCTTGCGCTTCGGCACCCGCAGCAGCAGGTCGCTGCCGGGGTTGTAGACCCGGTTGGGCTCGAGCTTGCAACGCTCGCCCTGCGCTTTGGCCTCGACGAACGTGCGGCGCCACGCCTTAAGGACGTCCGCGCGATGGCTCGCACCGGCGAAGAGGCTCGAGAGCCCGGACGTGTAGTGGTGGCGCACCTTGACCGGGTACGGCGAGTCGTCTCCCTGCTCGAAGGTCATCCCGACGGCGCCCATCTGGGTGGTCGGCACCGTGTCGCCGTACACCTGGGCGAAGAAGTCGTAGCCCGACTGCCAGGTCTCGTAGCGCCAGTCGTGCGCGTCGAACGCCCGCGAGTTCGCCGGGCCGTAGAGCTTCTCGATCTCGTCGTACAGCCCCTCGGGCGTCTCGTGATAGATCGGATCGGCATCTGGTGGGAAGAAGTACCCGCGGCCGCTGTTCTCGTGCTCGTCGACGAAGAGCTGAGGCGGGTACTTCCACAGCAGCTTGAGCCGGCCGGCAATCTCGGGCTGCGTGCCGACCAGCCCGTCTCGGTTCATGTCGAACGCGTAGGCGTTGTAGCGCGTGTCGTGCGCGCGGCCGTCCGGGTTCTGCACCGGGATCAGACCGACCACCGCGTTGTTGCGGATCGCGCGGCCCACGCAGTCCGAGCGGTCGGCCACCTCGTGCAGCAACCTCACGACGGCGTCGGCCCCGGACGGTTCGTTGCCGTGCACGTTCGCGGCGACCCAGAGGATGGTCGGGGTACGGCGGATCAGGGCCCTGGCCTGCTGAGCCGGCGTTGCAGGGTCGCGGAGCCGGGAGAGGTCACGCTGGATCTTCGGCAGTCTGCGGAGCGCGCCGGGGGTGCCGACGAGGGCATAGCGCAGCGGCCGGCCCTGGACGGACGTCGCGTAGACGCCGGTCCTGATCCGGTTGCTGGCCCGGTCGGCGACCTTCCAGTAGCGAGCGATCTCCTGGTTCGTCGCCTGCCGCTTGCCGAAGTGGTAGCCGAGCACCTTGGTCGGGCTGGGCACGTCCCCCGCGAAGCGTGGCTTGGTCGAGACCGGGTTGCACTTGGCGGCGATCGAGCTGCGTGAACCGCTCGAAGGGCTTGCTGTCGCCACCGAGGTGAAGCAGACAGAGACGACACTGGCGGTCGTGATCCCGACCGTGATTCCGACGAGCGCTCGACGCATCCTGGGAGCCTAGGGCTCGCTTCTGGTTGGCGCCAGAGCGGAGTGCTGGTCAGTGCCGGTGGTGGTGCTCTCCGCTGGGCCGATCGGGGCCGGGGGCGCCCATGGACTCGGCGTCGTGGACGATCTGGCCGGCGACGATGGTGAGGTCGGCGCGCTGGTCGAGCAGGCCCGCGGGCTCGTCGGCGAAGCGGTAGAGGTCGTCGGACCAGACGACCAGATCGGCGTCCGCACCGACCCGGAGGGCGCCGAGGCGGTCCTCGGCGTGCCAGGCCCAGGCTCCCTCGCGGGTGTAGCCGGTGATGGCCTGGTCGAGGGTGAGCCGTTCGGCAGGGGTCCAGGCGTCGGCACCGGTGAGGCGGGCCCGGGTCAGGGCGACGTACATCCCGACGAGTGGGTCCATCTCGCCGACCTGCCAGTCGCTGGAGAGGGCCACGTGCGCACCCGACTCCATCAGCGAGTGGAGCCGCCAGGCCCGATCCCAGCGGGACTCGCCGACGTTGTCCATCCAGGTGCCGGCGACCAGGTCTGGCGAGGCGTGCCGGGGCTGCATGGCGGCGGTAACGCCGAGGGTGGCGAAGCGGGGCAGGTCGTCGGGGTGCAGGCACTCGACGTGGACGATGCCATGGCGCATGTCGGTGGTGCCGTTGACCTGGGCAGCGTGCTCGATAGCGTCCAGCGCGAGCCGGATGCCGCCGTCGCCGGTGGCGTGGGTGTGGGTCTGCAACCCGAGCCGGTCGAGCTCGGCGACGATGCGCGACAGCTCGCCGAGTGCCGCGCTCGGGTGGCCGCGGTGACCGGGGCGGTTGGCGTAGTCGTCGAGCATCCAGGCCGTGTGGGGCTCGATGACGTCGTCGGCGTAGAGCTTGACCGGGCCGAGTCGTAGTCGGTCGTCTTGTCGTGTCTCGTCGACGGCGGCGCGCAGATCGCGACGGAACGGCGCGTCGGCATCGATCGGGTGGAAGAGTGCGGCGATCACCCGGGACCGCAGGCCCTCCTCGTCGCGCAGCTCCTCCAGCAGATGCAGCTCGGCGAGCGGCACCTGCGGCTCGACTGCGGTGGTGATGCCGACTGCCGCAGCCATCTGCAGGCTCGAGCGCAGCCGTCGGGCGCGCCGCTCGGGGGAGTAGAGCGGGATGTCGCGCTGCAGCTCCGCGAGCCCGGCCGTGGTCATCGCGCTGGTGTAGAAGTCGGTGATCCACCCGGTCGGCTCACCCGCGGCGTCCCGCTCGGGGTTGCCCCAGGCGATCTCGCCGCCGTCGGCGATACCGAGCGCCCGCAGCGCGGCGTCGTTGAGCCACACCGAGTGCTGGTCGTAGGTCGTGATGAAGATCGGGCGGTCGGTCAGCCCGGCCAGGTCGGCCGCGTTGGGCCGTCGACCCTCGACGACGGAGTAGACCGCGTTCTCGGCGCAGATCCAGGGTAGATCGGGGCGTCGTGCGACCAGGTCGGCGATCCGCTCCCGGACAGTGTGGAGGTCTTCGGCGCCTTCCAGGCTCACCGCGTCGGGATCAAAGCCGAGGAGCAGATGGTTGTGGCTGTCGATCACGCCGGCGGTCACCAACCGCCCGTCGAGGTCGACCGCGCGGTCCGCGGTCGGCGCCTCCGCGGCCGGGCCCAGATAGGCGATCTGCCCGTCACTGATCCCGATCGCCTCGGCGAAGGCCTCCGGAGTGCCAAGCGTGGCGGGCGTGCGCACGGGCCCCCCAGTAAGCAGAAGATCGAGCGGCACAGCGCCTCCAGAGTTCTTTCACGGCAGTGTCAAACAACTCGCTCAGGGTGGCGGAGGACACCGGATAGAGTCAAGAGTCGTGGGCAGACCGAATCGTCAGGAGGAGCGTCGGATCGCGCTCATCCAGGCTGCCCAGAGCGCGGTCCTGGAGCACGGCCTGATCGCCCTCAGCCTTACCGACGTCGCCAAGCAGGCCGGCCTGACCCGGGGCGCGCTGCTCTACTACTTCGACGACCTCGATGCCCTCCTGGTGGAGACCCACCGGGCCGGGATCCAACGCTTCTGCGACGATCGCGATGCGCGGCTCGCCGATGTCACCAGCCCGGCCAACCAGTTGGCTCTGGCGATCGATATCGGACTCCCGAGCGGTCCGGATGATGCGCTGATGCGGTTGCTCTACGAGTTCGACTTCCTGGCCGGCCACTCGGTGCTGCACGCCGAGCTGGTGCAGCAGATGTACCTCCGTCAGCTCGCCACCTACCGCGGCGTCCTGGACGCCGGCATAGCGACGGGGGAGTTCGCGCCCACCATCGCGCCCGACGAACTGGCGATGGACCTGGTCGCCCTCGAGGACGCCTACAGCCTCCACATCATCGCCGGGAACACCCACCTCGACGTGCCGACGGCAGCCCGCGCCATGCGGTCCGTCGCCGCCGGCCTCGGCTGTCCACCTGCTTAGG
>JBDHZT010000208.1:0-4951 GCA_039811985.1 Nocardioidaceae bacterium
GCCGTTCGGCTTCGGGAGTGAGGTTGATCCGGCCCGTCATGAACGGGCGGCCCACTTGGCTTCGAAGCGGGCGCGCACGTTGTCAACAGGAATGGCACGCGAAGGATCGGCCTTCAGCGCGTCGTATGCAGCGGCCGCTTCAGTCCGCAGCCACGCCTCCGCTGCTTGGCCGAAGGCCTCATCCGGATCGACCGACTGGAGCAGGCGGATCGCTAGCCGCCGACGCGCGTCGACGGGCAGAGACATCCCCGCCTCGTAGGCTTCCGACTCGCTCATTGACATGCCAACACTGTACGCGCGTTGGCCCTCCTCAACCCCTCGAAGTCCTCGGCCACTCGTTCTCGGCGGATCAGTGGTGCTGTGTGAATGGGTGACGTGGTCCGCTGAAGCACGGCCCAACCGGCGCGTTACGGGCCAGGCCCGAGGTCCAGCCGCGCCGACTTGTGCCTTCCGGGCTCACGTCCCGACTGGGTCGAAGGCACCGCGCTGGGTGGGCACGATCTCCTTGCCGAGCGGCATCAGCGAGATGGGGATCATCTTGAAGTCGGCGATGGCCAGCGGGATGCCGATGATCGTCACGAACAGCGCGATGCCGGAGATGATGTGCCCCAGGGCCAGCCACCAGCCGGCGAAGATCACCCAGAGCACGTTGCCGAGGAACGAGCCCACGCCGGCGGTCGGCTTGCTGACGATCGTCCGGCCGAAGGGCCACAACGCATAGTTGGCGATGCGGAACGACGCGATGCCCCACGGGATGGTGATCACGAAGATGCACAAGATCACACCTGCCAGCAGGTAGCCGAGGAAGAGCCAGAAGCCCGACAGCACCAACCAGATGATGTTCAGCAGCGTGCGCATGCCCCATCGTCTCAGGTCGTCCGGCCCCGGCGAGCATCCTCACGAGGCACTCCGGTCGCGGACCTCGTCGACGAGCCACTCCCCTGCCACCCGGCGCAGCGAGACCAGGCGACGGGAGGGGGCGTCTGTGGGGAGGGGTACGGCGACGCCGGGGCCGGTGGCGACTCCGCCGATCACCCGGTCGGTCACGACCAGCGTCAGCCGGTCAGTGCTGCGGTGGCGGACCCTGACGGCGAGCACCTGCACGGCCAGATCGGTGACCCGCAAGTCGCGATCGAGGTAGTGGCGCAACATCCGCACGTCGCGAGCACCGGCGGCCGACCCAGAGGCATAGAGATCCCGCAGCGCCCGAGGGTCGCCCGCGGCCCAGGCGGCGGAGCGGCGTGCGTCCCAGGCGTGGAGCACGGCGAGCGGGTCAGCCGAGCTCGGTGCGGCCGACGCGCCGACCCGCCCGCCACGAGACGGAGCGGCCGGGGAGCGCAGGGAGATCAGCACCAGCGTCAGCACCACGGCGAGGATCGAGAGGGCGACCACCAGGAGCCGGGACCGTCCCATCCGCACCGAGGTCATCGAGCCAGCCTGCCCGATCCCGGCCATCGACCGCGCCGGCTATCCACAGCCCCGCCGCGGGTATCCTCGACCAAGTGACGGCACTGGACTTCCGGACGGTTGGATTGGCTGACCAGGCCGTCGACTATGTGGCCGCCTGGGCGCTCCAACGAGACGTGCACGCCGAGGTCTCGGCGGGCAAGCGACCCGACACCGTGCTCCTCCTCGAGCACCCGCCCGTCTTCACCGCCGGGAAGCGCACCGACCCCGACGAGTATCCCCTCGACCCGGGTGGCGCCCCGGTGATCGAGGTGGACCGGGGCGGCAAGATCACCTTCCACGGGCCGGGCCAGCTGGTCGGCTATCCGATCGTGCGACTGCCCGAGCACGTCAAGGTCGTCGACTACGTCCGCCGGCTCGAGGAGGCGCTGATCGCCATCTGCCGCGAGCTCGGCGTCGTGTGCGCACGGGTGCCCGGCCGCTCCGGAGTCTGGCTGCAGGCCGACGACCGCGGCCCCGAGCGCAAGATCGCCGCCCTCGGGATCCGGGTGGCGAGCCGGGTCACCATGCACGGCTTCGCGCTCAACTGCGACGTGGACCTGAGCTGGTACGACCGGTTCGTCCCCTGCGGGATCTCCGATGCCGGGGTGACCTCGCTGAGCGTCGAGCTGGGCCGTGACGTGACCGCCGAGGAGGTGGCTCCGATCGCGGAGCGCCACCTGGCGACGTACCTCAGCTGGCTGCCCTACGACCGCACGCCCGACTACGAACCCAAGCCCGAGCCGGCCCACCATCCGCGCATCGAGTTGCTCACCCCTCGCCGATAGGACTGCTGCACGTGACCACCTCCCCCACCACCGCTGGCCCTGTCTCCGCCGACGGCCGTCGTCTGCTGCGGCTGGAGGCCCGCAACGCCGAGACCCCGATCGAGCGCAAGCCGGAGTGGATCAAGACCCGCGCGAAGATCGGTCCGGCGTATGCCGAGTTGCAGAGCCTGGTCAAGGGCGAGGGGCTGCACACGGTGTGCCAGGAGGCCGGCTGTCCGAACATCTTCGAGTGCTGGGAGGACCGCGAGGCCACCTTCCTGATCGGCGGCGACCAGTGCACGCGGCGCTGCGACTTCTGCCAGATCGACACCGGCAAGCCGCAGCCGCTGGATCGTGACGAGCCGCGTCGGGTGGCGGAGTCGGTGCAGAAGATGGGCCTGCGCTACGCCACCATCACCGGGGTCGCCCGTGACGATCTGCCTGATGGTGGGGCGTGGCTGTACGCCGAGACGGTGCGGGTCATCCACGAGCTCAATCCAGAGACGGGTGTGGAGAACCTGATCCCGGACTTCAACGGCCGCCCCGACCTGCTTGCCGAGGTGTTCGAGTCCCGGCCCGAGGTGTTGGCCCACAATGTGGAGACGGTGCCGCGGATCTTCAAGCGGATCCGGCCGGCGTTTCGCTATGACCGGTCGTTGGACGTGTTGACCCGGGCTCGGGACTTCGGGCTGGTCACCAAGTCCAACCTGATCTTGGGCATGGGCGAGACCCGCGAGGAGATCTCCCAGGCGCTGCTCGACCTGCACGCTGCCGGGTGCGAGCTGGTCACCATCACGCAGTATCTGCGTCCGACCATCCGGCACCACCCCGTCGAGCGCTGGGTCAAGCCCCAGGAGTTCGTCGAGCTCGCCACCGAGGCGAGTGAGATCGGCTTCGCCGGAGTGATGTCGGGCCCGCTCGTGCGTTCGTCGTACCGCGCCGGTCGGTTGTACCGTCAGGCCATGGACGCGCGTACGGCGTCCCGCTGAACCATCCGCACTCCCTAGCGAAGGCCACCATGTCGTCGACGGCACCCGAGAAGACCGGGCGGATCAAGCAGTACCGCCAGAGCTACCAGATCGCCAAGCGCACCGACCCGAAGATCGGGCTGTGGACGCTGCTCTGGTTCGTGGTGGGCGCCCTCGTCGGCGTCGGCCTGTTCTGGGTGATCCCGCCCCAGCAGCTGTCCGTCTTCAAGATCATCGTGATGGTGCTCGGGGCGTTCGCGTTCGGCGCCAGCACCGCCCTGATCATCTTCTCCCGGCGCGCGCAGAAGGCCGCCTTCCAGCAGATGGAGGGCCGGCCCGGCGCCGCCCTGGCGGCGCTCGGCGTGCTCCGCCGCGGCTGGATCAAGGAGGAGATGCCGGTCGCCTTCAACAAGCAGCAGGACATGGTGCACCGGGTGGTCGGCCAGCCCGGCATCGTGCTGATCGGCGAGGGCAACCCCAACCGGCTCCGGCAGCTCCTCACCAGCGAGCGACGCAAGCACGAGCGGGTGGCCAGCGACGTCCCGGTGCACGAGATCATCGTCGGCAACGACGAGGGTCAGATCCCGCTGCCGAAGCTCGCCTCGTCGGTGCAGAAGCTGCCGAAGGCGATCAAGCCCGCCGACATCACCGACGTGGTCAACCGGTTGAAGGCGATCGACGCCGTCCGCCCCGCCCTGCCGATGCCGAAGGGCCCGGTGCCGACGAGCATGAAGGGGCTGCGGCAGGGCATGCGCGGCCGCTGAGCGCGTCCGTTCCGCTCAGGCGCCGCCGGTCATCCCGTCCATCGCAGTCGTCACCTGGCTGGGCGGCGGAGCGGTGATCTTGACCGGCTCACCCAGGTCGGCGATGGTGACCGTCGTGGTGCCCAGCTTGCCCATGTCGACCCGGGTCTGACGCATCCGGCCGTCGTCGTCGAGCCAGGCGTCGTACTTCATCATCTTCGGCAGCACGCCGGCCGTGTCTGAGCTCGCGGCGTCGAGCTTGCTGGTGTCGATGGTCAGCTTGTAGTGGTCGGTCTCCTCGCCGTCGACCGTCTCCTCGCCGACGAAGACGACCTTCTGCAGTCCGCTCTCGAACTTCTCGAACGACTTGGCCGGATCCATCGAGTCCGTCAGTGAGTCGGTGTCGCCGAGCGGGTTGTTCGGGTCGTCGAGGTCGAGCGCCATGAACTTGCCGCCGGTGAGGTTGCCCATCTTCATGTACATCTTCTTGCCGACCAGCCGCATCTCCATCTTCTGGTTGCCCATCGCGGCGGACTGCATCGTCATCGACATGCTCGGCGGGTTGGTGCGGTAGTCGACCTGGCCGTCGGCGGTCATCGCGGCCGGCCCGCCCGTCATCTCCATGTGCACCGTGGCGCTGGTCATCTCACCGAGGCCGTCCCTAATCTCCTCGGTGAAGTCGTGTGGATCGACCGAGTCGCCTGCCTGGGCGTCGTCGCTCTCTTCGGCGGGTGGGGACTCGCTGCTCTGCTCGTCGCTCGGGCTGCTCGACGAGGCTGCCGGGGTGGAGTCCTGGTCGGCTGACTTGGAGTCGTCGGGGCCGCAGGCCGCGAGGGCGCCGACCAGGAGGGGTACGGCGACCGCGGCGATCAGGCGGCGGGATCGGACTGGATGCATGAGAGTGGCCTCCCGGGAGACGGCGCGAACAGTGCCGAGGCTACCGACTCGGCGGGCGGCTCAACCGGGTTTCGGCGCAGAACGGCGTGGCCCCGAACGGCTGGGCAGCGCGATGGTCACCGAGCCGACG
>JBDHZT010000209.1:0-4908 GCA_039811985.1 Nocardioidaceae bacterium
CCCACCACCCCGCGGGGCACCGGTCGTGACAACACCTCGCGGACCGGCGATCCCGGCGCACCGCACGGCAGAAGGAGTGCAGGTTTGAGCTATTCAGCTGGCCCCGACGGGCTGATCCAGCTGCTCACGCCCGAGGGCGAGCGCGTCGAGCACCCCGACTATGCCTTCGGCGTCGGGCTGTCCGCCGAGGAGGAGGCCGTCCAGATCCGCGGCTTCTACCGCGACATGGTGCTCACCCGGCGGCTCGACGTCGAGGCGACCGCCCTGCAGCGGCACGGCGAGCTGGGCCTGTGGGCGCAGCTGCTCGGCCAGGAGGCCGCCCAGATCGGGGCAGGTCGGGCGCTGGCTGCGCAGGACTACGTCTTCCCGACCTACCGCGAGCACGGCGTCGCCTGGTGCCGCGGTGTCGACCCGCTCCAGCTGCTCGGCCTCTTCCGTGGCGTCGACCAGGGCGGCTGGGACCCCGACGAGAAGAACTTCCACCTCTACACCGTGGTCATCGGCGCGCAGACCCTGCACGCGACCGGCTATGCGATGGGCATCCAACGCGACGGCGCCAACGGCACCGGCGACCCGGACCGCGACGCCGCGGTGCTCGCCCACTTCGGCGACGGCGCCTCCTCGCAGGGCGACGTCAACGAGGCCTTCATCTTCGCCGCGTCCTACAACGCGCCGGTCGTCTTCTTCTGTCAGAACAACCAGTGGGCGATCTCCGAGCCGATCGAGAAGATCAGCCGGATCCCGCTCTACCAACGGGCCCGCGGCTTCGGCTTCCCCGGCCTGCGGGTGGACGGCAACGACGTGCTGGCGACGTACGCCGTGACCCAGCAGGCCCTGCACCACGCCCGCGACGGCCAGGGCCCCACCCTCGTCGAGGCCTTCACCTACCGGATGGGCGCCCACACCACCACCGACGACCCGACCCGCTATCGCCTCTCCGACGACGTCGAGCGGTGGAAGCTGCGCGACCCCATCGCCCGTGTGGAGGTCTACCTCACCCGCAACGGGCTGGCCGACGCCGACTTCTTCGACGAGGTGAAGGCGGAGGCCGACGACCTGGGCGTCCTGCTGCGCGACGGCTGCCGCGCGCTGCCCGACCCGCAGCCGCTGAGCATGTTCGACCATGTCTATGCAGAGATCACCGAGGAGCTGGTGGCCGAGCGGGAGTGGTTCGCCGACTACCTCGCCTCCTTCGACGATCCGGTCGGCGCCAGCTCGGCGGGTGGTCGGTGATGGGCACCAAGATCACCCTCGGCAAGGCACTCAACCTCGGCCTGCGCCGAGCGATGGAGCACGACCCCAAGGTGTTGGTGATGGGGGAGGACGTCGGCCGACTGGGCGGCGTCTTCCGAATCACCGACCGTCTGCAGAAGGACTTCGGCGAGGATCGCGTGATCGACACCCCGCTCGCCGAGTCGGGCATCGTCGGCACCGCGATCGGGCTGGCGCTGCGCGGCTACCGCCCGGTGGTGGAGATCCAGTTCGACGGGTTCGTCTACCCCGCCTACGACCAGATCGTCTGCCAGCTCGCCAAGATGCACTTCCGCAGCCAGGGCCGGATCAACCTGCCCGTCGTCATCCGGATCCCCTTCGGCGGCGGCATCGGCGCCGTCGAGCACCACTCCGAGAGCCCCGAGGCGCAGTTCGCCCACACGCCCGGCCTCAAGGTGGTCGCCTGCTCCAACCCGGTCGACGGCTTCTGGATGATCCAGCAGGCGATCGCCGCCGAGGACCCGGTGATCTTCTTGGAGCCCAAGCGGCAGTATCACGCCGAGAAGGCCGAGCTCGACGAGTCGGTGACCCCCGGCCCGCTCTTCGCCTCCCGGGTGGTGCGCCCCGGCCAGGACGTCACCGTGCTCGCCTACGGGCCCACCGTGAAGACCGCCCTCAAGGCGGCGGAGGCGGCAGCCGGCGAGGGTCGCTCGCTGGAGGTCATCGACCTGCGCACCCTCTCGCCGCTGGACATGGCGCCGGTGCTCGCATCGGTACGCCGCACCGGCCGCGCCGTGGTCGTCCACGAGGCCCACGTCAACCTCGGCCTCGGGGCGGAGCTCGCCGCTCGGATCACCGAGGAGTGCTTCTACTCCCTCGAGGCGCCGGTGCTCCGCGTCGGCGGCTTCGACACGCCCTATCCACCTGCCCGGATCGAGGAGGACTTCCTGCCCGACCTGGACCGGGTGCTGGATGCCGTCGACCGGACCTTCGAGTTCTGAGCCTGGAGAAACCTGAAGAGGAGCCCCGCGTGCCCGAGTATCTCCTGCCCGACGTCGGCGAGGGCCTGACCGAGGCCGAGATCGTCTCGTGGAAGGTCAAGGTCGGCGACGTCGTCCAGATCAACGACGTCGTGGTCGAGATCGAGACCGCCAAGTCGATCGTCGAGCTGCCGTCGCCGTACGCCGGCGCCGTCACCGCCCTGCTCGTGACCGAGGGCGAGACGGTGCCCGTCGGCACGCCGATCATCGCCATCGGCGAGCCAGCAGCAGCGGGAGCTCCGGACGCCGCGGCCCCCGGCGCGGGCGGCGTCGACGAGATCGACCTGTCCAACCCGGCGGCCTCGGGCGGCAGTGAGGGCGAGTCGCTGGTCGGCCGAGCAGCGCCGGAGCGGGGCGCCACCCGCCGCGCCCGCCGCAAGCCAGGCGTCGAACGCGCCGGGGAGATCGCCGCCCACGCCGACGTGGTCGACCTCTACAACCGTGGTGCCACCCGGCAGCACGAGCAGGCCGAGGAGCTGATCGAGACACTGCTGGTCGACCGCACGGGGGTCTCCTCCGCGCCGGGATCCGTGGAGACCGGTCGCCACTCGGCGGAAGCGCCGTCGCCGCTTGCCGACGATGCCGAGTCCGGACCGGCTGCCGACCGCCCTCTCACCAAGCCCCCGGTGCGCAAGCTGGCCCGCGACCTCGGGGTGGATCTGGCCGACGTCGTCGGCTCCGGCCCCGGCGGTCGGGTGCTCCGCGAGGACGTCGAGGCTGCCCGTGGGACGTCATCAGCAGCGTTCGCCGGGGCGACCGGAGGAGTTGACGTCCCGTCGGGGGAGCGGGAGCGGCGCGAGCCGATCAAGAGCGTCCGCAAGCAGATGGCGCAGGCGATGGTGGCCTCGGCCTTCACCGCGCCCCACGTCACCGAGTGGGTCAGTGTCGACGTCACCCGGACGATGGAGTTCGTCGAGCGGCTGCGGCGGCATCCGGACTTCGCGGAGGTGCGCGTCTCGCCCCTCACTGTGCTCGCCTGGGCCTGCCTGCTGGCCGTGCGTCGGACCCCTGAGATCAACTCGACCTGGGACGAGGCGGCCCAAGAAGTCGTCTTCAAGTCCTACGTCAACCTCGGCATCGCGGCCGCGACTCCTCGTGGGTTGGTCGTCCCGAACATCAAGGACGCCCAGTCGTTGGCGCTCCCACAGCTGGCGGCCGCCCTGAACCAGTTGACCGCCACGGCCCGGGCCGGGCGCACCCAGCCGGCCGAGATGGCGGGTGGCACGTTCACCATCACCAACGTCGGCGTCTTCGGCATCGACGGCGGGACGCCGATCATCAACCCGGGAGAGTCGGCGATCCTCGCCTTCGGAGCGGTGCGCAAACAGCCGTGGGTGGTCGAGGGACCCGGTGGCGACTCGCTCGCCATCCGGCAGGTGAGCACCCTGTCGCTCTCCTTCGACCATCGGCACGTCGACGGTGAGAAGGGTTCACGCTTCCTGGCCGACGTCGCGGAGATCATGGCCGACCCGGCGGCGGCGCTGCTCTTCTGACTCTCCTGGCCAGACGCCAGGTCAGAGGAGGACCAGGATCAGGGCGGCCACGGCGACGACGGTGAGCACGCCAGACATCATCTGCAACAGCCGGGTCTGGGGCAGCGCCTGCCCGGACCGGATGGCCTGGTCGGCCAGCTGCCAGCGCCGGTAGGCGAGGACCGAGATCACCAGGGAGAGCAACACCAGCCCGGCGGCGGCCGTGCGCTGCAGCCAGTCGATGCCGAGGTCGGGCACCACGGCAATCAGGCCGACGCCACCGGCGAGCAGGCCGAGCGACGTGCGGATCCAGGCTAGGAAGGTGCGCTCATTGGCCAGCGTGAACCGATAGTCCGGCCCAGGGCCCTCCGGTTCGGTCATCGAGCCTCCCTCCCGCGAGTCACACTATCGGCGGCCGACCCTGGTCTCGACAGGCACGACCGGCGGGCACGACCTGCGGCACTCCTGGGAGCGGCTCACTCCTGACCGCGAAGCAGCGGTCGGGCCATCCGGCGGCCATGGTGCACCTGGGCCTTGACGGTGCCGACCGGGGCATCGACCTGATCCGCGATCTCTTCGTAGGACAGGCCGTAGACGTCGCGCAGCAGCAGCGGCTGGACGTACTGCGGGTGGCTCTGCTCGATGACGTCCATCGCGTCCAGCAGGTCCAGCCGGGTGCCGGCGATGACGCTGGTGGTGCGTGGGTCTGGCCGTTCGAGGTAGACCTGATCGGTCGCCTGGGCCTGGTTCTTCAGGCGACGGTAGGTCGAGCGGGCCGCGTTGACGGCCACCACGTGCATCCAGGTGGTGAAGCGGCCCCGCCCACCCCAGGTGCCGACCTTGTTGGCGATCGAGATCAGCGCCTCCTGGCAGGCGTCCTCCGCGTCCGGGGTGTAGGGCAGCACACCGCGGCAGACGTTGAGCACCCGCGGCCGGACCGTGCCGAGCAGCATCTCCAGCGCGTCCCGATCGCCCGCCTGCGCGCGGCGTGCGAGCTCGTCGATCCGGTCGGGGTCGTCCGCCCGACCGGTCCCCCGCTCCGACATGTCTCCACCTCCCTCTTCCTTGCAACATAATGCAGGGGTGTCCTCGCCAGCCCGTCTCGGTCGCTACTGCGTGCGCCGACGCATCGGCTCGGGCGGTTTCGCGACCGTCTGGCTGTGCTACGACGAGCAGCTCGACTC
>JBDHZT010000210.1:0-4816 GCA_039811985.1 Nocardioidaceae bacterium
CGGTCTCCGGTGAACGCGGGAGTGCGGCGCCGCCTGGAACTGCGTGGATGCGTGGCCGCGCGTAGCCGACCGGCTCCAGCGAAGGGCTCCGCGCGCGCCGGTTGCGCGTGGCGCCCTGGCCGGCGCCCTTGACTGCGGGCCCCTGACGGTCGGCTCCATGGCGCGGTTGACGGCACGGGCTCCGCCCGCGCCGCCGCCATGCGGCCACCCCGCTAGACCCGCCAACTCCTCTCTGGTTCCGAGCACCATCGCCGCGCACCAGACGAGTGGTTCCGCCGTTTCGGAACAAACGGGATGCCGTTTCGGAACAAACGGGATGCCGTTTCGGAACAAACGATGCCCCCAGGCGCCCCGGGCCTCTGGGACCCCATCGATTGGGCGTAAACTGCAAGGATCTGAGTGGATTTCGTGCAGTTTCAGCCCAATCGATGGACCCCAGAGCCGCAGCGGGTCGAGATCACGCCGATTGGACCGAAACGACAACACCGATTGGGCCCAAACCACATCCCCGCGGCCACTGGGAGCGGACGGGATGCCGTTTCAGCACAAACGACGACCCCAGCAGCCCCTGGAGAGCGACCGTGAGCCGGAAAGCAGCCGAAACGAGAGGCAACCTCTCCGCGTAGCTGCCTGTCGGTCGCAACCACAGCAGACCAGCACCCCGGAAGCCGGCGGAAACCGAAGCATCACCTCCCGCCGTACCTGCCATGTCGGCCAGCACCACAGCAGACCAGCACCCCGGGAACCAGCCGAAAGCAGAGAACCCGCCGTCCCGGCGTAGCTGCCATGTTGGTGGTGACCACAGCAGGCCAGCAACCCGGGAAACCAACCGGGTCAGTAGCCAAACTTCGCTTGTTCGTCAGGACTGCTCGAGGGTGGCGCGGGCGGCTTCCAGGCGGGCGACCGGGACCCGGAAGGGCGAGCAGGAGACGTAGTCCAGACCCACCGCATTGAAGAAGTGGATCGAGTCGGGGTCGCCGCCGTGCTCGCCGCAGACGCCGAGATGCAGGTCGGGTCGGGTGGCTCGGCCGTCCTCGGAGGCCTTGCGGACTAGGGCCCCGACCCCCTCGGTGTCGAGGGACTCGAACGGGGAGACGGGGAAGATGCCGGCGTCGAGGTACTCGGAGAAGAACGACGCCTCCACATCGTCGCGAGAGAAGCCCCAGGTCATCTGGGTCAGGTCGTTGGTGCCGAAGGAGAAGAACTCGGCCGCCTCCGCGATCTGGCCCGCCGTCATCGCCGCCCGTGGGAGCTCGATCATGGTGCCGATCTTGAACGGGATCTCGACGCCTTCCCGCTCCTGGATCTTCTTGGCGACCTCGATGATGTGCTCCTTGACCACGTTGAGTTCGCGGATCGAAGCGACCAGCGGGATCATGATCTCGGGGTGCGGGTCTCCACCGGCGCGGAGCCGGCGAGCCGCCGCTTCAAGGATCGCGCGGGCTTGCATCTCGAATAGCCCCGGGATCACGATGCCGAGGCGGACACCGCGCAGACCGAGCATGGGGTTCATCTCGTGCAGTCGCTTCACTGCGTCGAGCAGACGGATCTGGCGCATGTCGTGCTTGCCGTGCGCGTCCTCGATGGCCACCTTGACCGAGAGCTCGGTCATGTCCGGGAGGAACTCGTGCAGGGGCGGGTCGATCAACCGGATGGTGACCGGGAGGCCGTCCATGGCCTCGAGGATCTCGACGAAGTCCTGTCTCTGCAGGGGGAGCAGCGCGTCCAGTGCCTTGGCCTGGGCGGGCTCGTCCTCCGCCACGATCAGGTGCTCGACCAGCTCGCGACGGTCACCGAGGAACATGTGCTCGGTGCGGCACAGGCCGATGCCCTGCGCGCCGAACCGGCGGGCTCGGGCGGCATCCTCGGGATTGTCGGCGTTCGCGCGCACCTGGAGGCGGCGTACGCCGTCGGCGCGGCCCATGATGGCGGCGACCGAGTCGACCAGGTCGTCGTCGGCGAAGGCCTCACCCTCGAAGTAGCGCACTACGTGGGAGTCGGCCACCGGGACGGCGCCGTCGAACACTTCGCCGGTCGATCCGTCGATAGAGATCAGGTCGCCTTCGTGCACGACCCCGCCGCCGCGGACCCGGAACTGCCTGGCCTTGACGTCCACATCGAGGTCGTCGGCGCCGCAGACGCAGGTGCGGCCCATGCCACGGGCGACCACTGCGGCGTGCGAGGTCTTGCCGCCGCGACTGGTGAGGACGCCGCGGCTGACCATCATGCCGCGCAGGTCATCGGGGTTGGTCTCCTTGCGGACCAAGATCACCTCTTCGCCGCGGTCAGACCACTCGACGGCGGTGTCGGAGTCGAAGACGACCTTGCCGACGGCAGCGCCCGGTGAGGCGTTCATGCCCTTGGCGATGAGCTTGCGCTCGGCCGCCTCGTCGAAGCGCGGGAACATCAGCTGGGCCAGCTGGCCACCGGTCACCCGCAGCACGGCTTCGTTGTCGTCGATCAGGCCGTCGTCGACCATGTGGTGGGCAATCCGGAAGGCGGCTTCCGGGGTGCGCTTGCCGACCCGGGTCTGCAACATCCACAGCTTGCCGCGCTCGATGGTGAACTCGATGTCGCACATGTCGTAGTAGTGGCCCTCGAGGGTGCGCATGATGTCGAGCAGGCCGTCGTACGACGTCTTGTCGACGCCCTCGAGCTCCTGCAACGACATGGTGTTGCGGATGCCGGCGACGACGTCTTCGCCTTGGGCGTTCTGCAGATAGTCGCCGTAGACGCCGCTCTCGCCGCTGGCCGGGTCGCGGGTGAAGGCGACACCGGAACCGGAGGACATGCCCTGGTTGCCGAAGACCATGGCCTGCACGTTGACGGCCGTGCCGAGGTCCTCCGGGATGCGCTCGCTGCGGCGGTAGAGCACCGCGCGCTCGCCGTTCCAGGAGTCGAAGACGGCCTTCACCGCGAGGTCGAGCTGTTCTCGCGGATCTTGGGGAAACTCGCGCCCAGCGTGGTGGACGATGATCTTCTTGTAGGTGCCGACCAGCGCCTTCAGGTCCTCGACGTCAAGATCGAGATCGGCGGTGGTGCCCTTGGCCTGCTTCGCCGCATCGAGAGCGTCGGAGAAGTGCTCGGAGTCGATGTGGAGCACGGTCGCGCCGAACATCTGCAGCAGCCGACGGTAGGAGTCCCACGCGAACCGCTCATTGTCACCCCGAGCGGCGAGGCCGGCGACCGAGGCGTCGTTCAGCCCGATGTTGAGGACGGTCTCCATCATCCCGGGCATGGAGAACTTCGCGCCGGAGCGCACCGAGACGAGCAGCGGATCCTCCGGGTCGCCCAGCCGGCGACCCATCGCCTGCTCCAGGCGACCCAGGTGCTCGGTGACCTCCTCCGCGAGCTCCGTGGGGACGGTGCCCTGCGCCAGGTAGGCCTTGCAGGCCTCGGTGCTGATCGTGAAGCCGGGTGGCACCGGAAGACCCAGGTTGGTCATCTCGGCGAGGTTCGCGCCCTTTCCGCCGAGCAGGTCTTTGAGATCCTTGTTGCCTTCAGCGAAGTCGTACACGTAGGTGGTCACGAGTCTGATACTGGCACTCATCCGAGCGGCGAGACAGACCGTGTCTCGCTGATGGGGTGCGGGTCACATCGGCGGATCGGCGTGCCCCGACTCGGTGAACGCAGGCGCTGCCTGGTCGCCCCGGGCTCGCCTCCACGCCGCCTCGATCCGGCGTGCGGTGAAGTCCCGTGCTCTGGCCCGGACCTGGTCGAGGGTGCAGAACTCGGCGTCGCGGATCTCGCGCTCCTGATGCACCGCGGAGTCGATCAGGCTCGCAGGATGGACGCCGCCGTCGAAGACGAGACAGATTGCGTCCTCCCAACCACCCCACGGCGGGAGCCAGTCGGTGAGGAGCAGCTCGCCGACCGCGATCTCCAGGCCCAACTCTTCAGCGATCTCGCGCTCGCTGGCGAGCCGTGGCGACTCACCGACTTCGACCACGCCGCCCGGCAGGTCCCAGTCGGCCTTGTAGGTGAGCTCGCACAGCAGCACCCGATCGCTCTCGTCGCGCACCAGCAGTTGAGCGATCGCCCGCTTGCGGGGAAGGAAGGAGTTGAGCAGAGCCCGGAAGCTCTGTGGGTCGGTCAGCGGGGGGTCGTCGTGGAGCCGGGCGAGGACGACGTACTCCGTCGTCTCGGCGCGGTCCCCGGTGCCGGGAGCAACGCGACGGACTCCCTCGCGGCGCAGGCCGGCTCTGGTCGCGACCCTCAGCGAGGCGTCGTTGGCAGGCTCCACCTTGGCCTCGACCCTGGTCAGGCCGAGGCCGCCCTGGCCGGACTCGGTGAGCGCCCAGTCCGAGAGGACGCGTACGGCGCGGGTCGCCAGGCCGTGGCCGCGGTGCTCCGCGAACAGCGTCCACGACAGCGCGCCGGTGTGCTCGTCCTCTTTGCGGAGCTCGCAGGTTCCAGCGACTTCGTCGGCGTGCTCGATGACGAAGTTGACCACGCTCTGGCCCTCGGCCCAGCCCGTGCGCCACCGCTCGACGGCCGCTTGCATGTCCGCCTCGCTCGGCCGGACCACGCCCTCGGGGAAACCGAACCAGTGCGCGATCTGTTCGTCGTGCCCCGCCACAGCCGGGGCGATGTCCTCATCTCGCCACGGGCGCAACGTCACCACGCCATCGGTCAGCGTGGGCTGGTCGGTCACCGGATCACCCTAGGACACGGGTGCTCTTTGGGTTGGGGTCGAGGGGGTGACGCTTTCACAAGGTATGTAGGGATCCCTCCGCTTACCTCGATGAATGACGCTTGGTATGTGCAGGTGCAACGACATACCTAGTGAAAGCGTCGGCGGCCGGCCCCCGCCCGC
>JBDHZT010000211.1:0-4813 GCA_039811985.1 Nocardioidaceae bacterium
TCAGAGCCAGCCGGAGTCGTCGGCGATGCGGACCGCCTCGGTGCGGTTGGCGGCGCCGGTCTTGCCGATCGCGGCGGAGAGGTGGTTGCGGACCGTGCCGGTGCTCAAGAAGAGGGTGCGGGCGATCACGGACACCGGCGCTCCGTCGCGCGCGGCGCGGAGCACCTCGGTCTCCCGGTCGGTGAGGGGGGACTCCCCCATCAGCATGCTGTCGGTGGCCAGGTCCGAGTCGACCACGCGCAATCCTTGATGCACCCTCCGGACCGCGTCGGCGAGTTGGCGGGCGGGCGTGTCCTTGACGACGAAGCCGTCCGCGCCCGCACGCAGGGCGCGCCGGACGAAGCCCGGGCGGCCGAACGTGGTCACGATCAACACGCGCGTCGACGGTCGGATCGCCTTCACCGCCTCGGTGGCGGCAATGCCGTCCATGCCCGGCATCTCGACGTCGAGCAGGGCCACGTCGACCTCGTGCTCGACCGCGGCGGCGGCGACCTCGTCGCCGCGACCGACCTCGGCGACGACCTGCAGGTCCCGCTCCAGGTCGAGCAGGGCGGCCAACGCCCCCCGCACGAGTGCCTGGTCGTCAGCCAGCAGCAACCGGATCACGCGAGGCTGACCTCCAGGGCGAAGCCTCGCGGCTCCACCAGCGAGGTCATCAAGACGGCGCCCGAAGCGGCAGCCCGCTCGCGCAGGCCGGCTAGGCCATGGCCGCCGACGAATCCGCTTCCGACCTCCGCTGGCCCGCGCCCGTCGTCCTCGATCCGCACACCGTCGGGCTCAAGACGCACGAGACAGCGGCTCGCGCCGCTGTGTCGGATCACGTTGGTGACACCCTCACGGACCGTCCAGGCGAACAGCTCGCGGACCTCGCTCGGCACCTCGTCGACGGTCGTCGGCAGGTCCGGCTTGATGCCGGCAGCCTCGAGCGCCTTGCGGGCCCGGGCCAGCTCGCCGGCCAGCGACAGGGCGCTGTAGCCGCCGACCGCGCGGCGTACGTCGGCTAGGGCGTCGCGGCCCAGTCGCTGGACCTCCTCCAGCTCGGTCTTCGCGCGCTCGGGGTCCTGGTCGACCAACCGCTCGGCGAGCTCCGCCTTCACCGTGATCACGGTGAGGGTGTGTCCGAGGATGTCGTGTAGGTCGCGGGCGAACCGGCCACGCTCGTCGGCGACCGCGAGGCGAGCGTTCTCCTCCTTGGCCCGGACCAACTCGACGTTGCGGTTGAGCAGCTGGGTGAAGCCATACATGGCAAAGGCCGACATCGCGACCGCGAACGACAGTGAGGGCTCCTCGGTCCAACCGGGCACGGTTGCGGTGGCCACCTGGAGGCCCACCAGGATGGTCACTACCGCGGAGATCGACACCACGAACGGGAACCAGTGGACCGCGCACACGCCCACGAAGACCCAGGTGGCCGTGCCGGGTTGTCCTGTTGTCGCGCACACGAGCGCGGCGAGCACGGCCAGCGCACCGACGATGAGAACGCCTTCGCTAGGGATCTCACCAGCCCGTCGGCTCATTCGCCCGCGCATGCCCAACGGGAAGGACACCAGATAGAGCGCGACGAACAAGCTGAGTGAGAGCAGGCCGACCACACGCTCGGCACCGGTCCGCTGGGTCAACGCGACGGTGAACGGCTCTTGGAGGAAGAACAGCCAGATGGCCGACATGACCAGGCCGATCCACATCCGGCGGTGCGGTCGTTCCGGCCCGGTTGAGCCCCAGGCTTCCGACCCGCGCATCTCCGGGGATGACGGGTCAGCCGACGGGTCGGACAGCGATGGGCCGGGGGCGGGCAGACCCCCCGTCAGTCCGCCCGCCTCCGGCTCCGCACGAGAGTCGGACGACGCCATAGTCACCACCGTATCCGCGGGGCGCGTCGTGGCCATTGATCCGATCCGACTCTCGAGTCTGGTCGTGGGACGGGTCGTCAGACCCGGCCGGTGTCCTTGCTCATCCGCCAGGCGGCACCACCGAGGAAGATCGCGAGCCAGACGATGGCGTTGACCACGGAATACCAGTCCAGTTGGTGGGTGAGCGGCCAGCGAGAGATCTCGGCCACGCCGAACATCGGTGTGAAGGACGCCACCCACCACATCGTGCTGCCCTCGGTGATCGGGATGAAGACGTTGCCGAGGAAGGCGAGCACCGCCAGACCGGGACCGAGGATCTGCATGGCGTTCTCGCCCGGGACGAGGTAGCCCACGAAGACGCCGAGGGCAGCGAAGACAAGGGTGCACACCACAGCGAGCAACGCACAGCCGATCCAGGCCGCGACCGGCATGTCCGGCTTGCCCTGGATGACACCACAGACGTTCACCACCGTGACGGCCACCGCACCGAGGACCAGCGCGACCGACGCCTTGACCACGATGTAGGCCACCGGCGATAGCGGCGTCAGACGCAGTTGCCGAGACCAGCCCTGGGCACGCTCGATCGCGACCGACGCTCCCCCACTCGCCGCGGTCAGGGCGGCGCCGTAGAGCGCCATCGAGGCCATGATGTACGCCGCCACGTTGCCGACGCCGACTCGCTCGGTGGCATAGGACGACGAGGAGCCGATCGCGAAGAACATCGCGCCCGGGAAGACCAAGGCGAAGATGATCGTGCGTCGGTTGCGCAGCATCCTGCGCAGCTCGATGCCGAACAGCGTCGGGCTGACCGCGCCGAAACGCGGCACGCTCCGGGTGCTGGGGTCGAAGGTGGTCATGGTGCTCATCGGATGGTCTCCATCTCGTTCGCGTCGTTGTCGGTGCTGCGCGCGTCGCCGGTCAGGCTGAGGAACGCCTCCTCAAGACCCTGCGCGGTGATCTCGAGATCACGGGCCGGCGTGGCCGACAGCAGGTGCCGGGCCACGTCGTCACTCGCCCGCGAGTGAACCAGCACCGTGTCGCCACGGACCTCGACCGAGTCGACGCCCGGAAGCCGCTGGAGGTCGTAGCCCTCCGCGCCGGGCAGGGTGGCCCGGATGGTGCGGCCGCTGGCGAGCGACTTGATCTCGGCCCCCGACCCGTCAGCCACGAGGCGGCCGTGGCTGATCAGCACGATGCGGTCGGCATACTGATCCGCCTCCTCGAGGTAGTGGGTGGCGAAGACGACCGTGCGGCCACGCTCGGCGTCCTCGCGAATGGCCGACCAGAACGAGCGACGGCCCTCGACATCCATGCCGGTCGTGGGCTCGTCCAGCAGGAGGACGGCCGGGTCTGGCAGCAGCGCGAGAGCGAACCGCAGTCGCTGCTGCTCGCCACCCGAGCACTTGCCGACCTTGCGGTCTGCGATCTCGGCGATGCCAGCACCCCGGAGCACGTCGTCGACGGCCTGGGTGTTGGCGAACAGGCTCGCCATGTAGGTGACCGTCTCACGCACGCTGAGGTCCTTGAGCAGGCCACCGGACTGCATCACCGCCGAGACCAGCCCCCGCTCGATCGCTGCCCGCGGCCTCATGCCGAGCAGCGTCACCTCGCCCTGGTCGGGCGGGGCAAGGCCGAGCATCATGTCGATGGTCGAGGTCTTCCCGGCACCATTGGGGCCGAGGAAGGCGACCACCTCGCCCTGCTCGATGCTCAGGTCGATGTTGTCGACCGCCACGACCTTGCCGTAGGTGCGGGTCACGCCGGACAGCTCGATCGCTGCCGCCGGCGTCGGCCGGGACGACGTACGCCGCCCGCTCGTCGTGTCGGTGTTGGCGTCGGTCGCCGTGCCCGCCGCCGTCGTCGTGCTGGGAGTTGTCATGGCTCCACTCTCACCGCCGTCGGGGGGAGATCCCTGGTCGTCCTGTCACCGATCACCCGTGACAAATGTCAGCGCCCGCCGCCAAACCTCATCCGAATCGGTCGCCCCGGCGACCCGAAGGGATGACGTCTCCGCGGCCCTTGGACCACCATCACCATGAGCGAAGCGCAGGTACCATAGGTGGCATGCGGAAGACGACCGTCTATCTCCCAGTCGAGCTTGATCTTCGCCTGGAGGCGGAGGCCAAGGCCGAGGGGGTGAGCAAGGCCGAACTGATCCGACGGGGCGTGGCAAGGCTGCTCGATGACAGTCAGCGCACGCGACGCGCCAAACCACTACCTGTCTTCCACGGCAAACGGACTCGCGCGATGGATGAGATCGACCACGACCTCGTCGATCAGATCAGCCAGCGAGCAGCGCGACGTTGATCATTGTCGCGGATACCTCGGCGCTCCTCGCAGCCTTCGACGATGGGGAGGCCGAGCACACGAGAGCTCTCGCCGTCATGTCGAGCGAGCGGCTGGTGATCTCGCCGTTGGTGCTGGCCGAACTGGATCATCTGGTGCACCGCGACTTCGGATTCCGTGCGGCAACCGAGGCGATCGAAGCCCTGACCGACCGGATCGCCGACGGCGACTACACCCTGGCCAAGGTGTCCAACGACGATTTGGTCTCGGCCGGACAGGTGAGGTTGGCATATGGCAGTCTCGAACTCGACCTTGCAGACGGCATCGGGGTGGTGATCGCCGACCGCTACCGCACCAACAGGATCTTCACGCTCGACCAACGCGACTTCAGGGTGATCAAGCCCCTCACGCGTGGCTTCGCCAGTTTCACGATCTTGCCCGCCGACGGCTGAGTTGAGGATCCGAGATGTCTGAGCAGGGCCCGCCAGGCGACGCCGAGCAGACGTCCTGGTTCCTCACCGCCGGCGAGCGGGACAACGCGTCGAGCCGACTGGACCATCGGTCCGGCGCGGACGGTTCCCGCGTGGCGTGGACGCGCGGGAACCGTGCCAGACCGCTGATCCACGGCGCGACCTACTTCTCGGTGCTCCACGAACGAATCGAGGCCACCGGCCCCG
>JBDHZT010000212.1:0-4741 GCA_039811985.1 Nocardioidaceae bacterium
CGGAGCACGGTGCAGCCGTTGCTGTCGGCCTTGAGGACCTGGTTGCTCAGGTCGCGGCGCAGGATGTCGTTGCGGGTTATCTCCATCCGTCCCGTCTGGCGAGCCACCTTGGTGGCGAGAACCCGACACGCCGTGCCTCAGCGCTATCCCGCATCAGCGAGTGACGACGAGACATGATCCCGGCATGGCGTGGACAGTCGAACGGGCGGTGCTTCAGGACGGGTGGAAGACGCGGCTGATCGTTGATGACCGTGGCTTCCACCCGCATCCGGAGGCGATGGGATTTGTCATCGCGATGGAAGCGGCGGAGCGGTCACCCAACACTGTGAAGACCTACCTGACGGCCCTCGCATGGTTCTTGAACTGGGCGGATGGGCACGGGGTCGACTGGCGGACGGTGAACGTCATCGACCTCACTCGATACAAGCGTCATCTGCAGGAAGCGCCGAGCCGCACTGGGCGGCCGAGGTCGACGGCCACCGTCGGGCTGTCGCTCACTGCAGTCGCCGAGTTCCTGCGCTATTGCGCCGCCGATGGCCACATCGACCCCGTCGTGGCGAGCAGACTCGTGGAGAACCGATGGGTCCACCCCAAGGGCCGCCGCGGCGCCGGGGAGAACGGCCAATTGCGCCGGGCGCGGATCAACGCGCTGCGGGTGAACCTGATCGAGCAGCCTCCGGAGGTGCTCAGCGACGAGCAGGTCACAGCGATGCGAGACCTGGCCGCGACTGCGCGCGACCGCTTCTTGCTGCGGGTGCTGCACGATGGCGGGCCGCGCGTCGGGGAGACCCTGGGCCTGCGCACCGAGGACGTTCACCTGCTGCCGAACTCCCGCTCGCTTGGCTGCGCCGTCGCCGGGGCACATTTCCACGTCAACCGGCGCACCGACCACCCGAACGGTGCCCTCGCGAAGTCGCGACGACCACGGCACCTGCCGGTCGCCGATGTCTTCATCGCCGACTACCGCGACTACCAACACGAACGCTTCATGCGCTTCGGCGACAGCCAGAGCGCCTACCTGTTCGTGAACTACGAAGGCTCCGCTGTCGGCCGGCCGATGACGTACTCCAACGTCTACAAGATCGTGACCCGGCTCGGCCGAGGCTGCGGCTTCCGGGCGACGCCGCACATGTTCCGGCACTCGGCTGCAACAGCCTGGGTCGCTGCCGGCAGCGATGTCGACGTCGTCCAGGCACTGCTTGGCCATGCCTCCCCCGCCTCGACCGCGATCTACCTGCATGCTTCAGATGAGCGGATGCGTGAGGCCGTCGCCAGGGTGCACGCTGCTCGAGGGCGGCGGGCATGACCGTCGTCACCTTCGCCGACCCGCGCGCAGACAGCCCGCCCTCGACCCACGTCGCATGGGCAGACTTCCTCAGCGAGTCGCTGGAGGCGGACTGGCGAGCGTCGGAGTGGGACCCGGCAACGCTCACGTTCGTCGGGTCACTCGGCTCGCCAACCACCGACATCTCGACCTGTCCGCGACCCGGCTGCGGCATCGTGGTCGACGGGGCCCGGGCCTGGTGCTCGGCATGCCGCAAGGTCCGCCGCCAGCTCGGGCCGGATCAGCCAATGCCGCCTCGGGTACCCAACCCGCAGTGGACGGGCCGGACCGACACCGCCGCGCGATTCTCCCTGGCGTGGCTGCATCCCCGTGCCCGGGACGAGCTGCTGTTCGGTCTGCAGGACCGCGACCGGCACCAGCTCGCGATCCGACCGCAGCAGGTGCGGCTGCTGGTCGAGAAGGTGCCGGCCGAGACGGAAAGCATCCTCACCCTCACCGACGGGTCGTTCTCTGGCCTGCAACGGTCACTGCTCAGATCGATCCAGCAGGCCGTTCGCCGCCTCCACACCATCTACGCCGGAGACGACGGCACCAGCGGGGACCTCTGGGACTGCGCTGTCGTGGGGCTCCGCGCTGGCCGGGAGCGGCCCTACACGGCGGTGACCGGCCAGCTCGACTTCACCGTCATCAGGCAACCGTGGCTACGCGAGATCACCCGTGAGGCCCTGCGCGCGCTACGGCCGCCGGTCACCGACTGCCACCGGTACCTCCAAGCCGCGGCCCTCGCGGGCTCGGTGCTGACCGGACGGCCGAGCGGCGACAACCCCACGGGCCTCGGCACGGGTGACATGGCCGCGATCTGCCAGGCGTTCCACACCGCCGTCGACCCCAAGACGGGCGCAGCGTACTCATCCAGCTATCGACGGTCGCTGACCAGTTGGTGGCGACGGCTGATCGACTTCTGCCGTGCTGCCGGGCTCATGGACACCATTCCCGGCGCCTTCACCGTGCGACCCGAGCACATGATGGGCGCGGTCGAGGCAAGCGAGGACGACATCGGCCGGGCCATTCCCGAGGAGTGGATCGCCCACCTCGATGCTCACCTGCACCTACTCGGCACCTCCTCCAGGTTCGAACCGGACGGATGGACTGGCCAAGACCTGCGGGAGATGTACCGCGTCTACTACCAAGTGCTGCGCGACACCGGGCGTCGGCCCAGCGAGATCGCCCGGCTACCCGACCGGCCTATCGAGTACACCCACGGACAACCGTCGCTGATCTACGACAACACCAAGGCCGGACGGCACCGACGACGGCTCCCCATCGACCAGACCACAGCATCGGTGATCGAGGCGTGGTCCGCCCGGCTGGCGACCATGCACATCCCGACCGGCTGCCGGGGCTACCTGTTCCCCACCCCCGGCGCACGAAACCGAGCCCGCCGCGGACACCTGAGCGGCAGCCAGTTCCGGCGGGCCTTCGTCGCCTGGCTCACACTGGTTCCCCAACCCACCGGGCTGTCCGACGACGCTGCCGCCTTCCCGGTCGAGAACATCGACCCCTACGGCTTCCGGCACGCCTTCGCCCAGCGGCACGCCGACAGCGGCACCGCCATCGACGTACTGCGTGACCTGATGGACCACAGGGAGATCGAGACGACGATGGGCTACTACCGGGTGACGCTCGCCCGGAAGCAGCAGGCCGTGCAGCTCGTCGCCCAGCTCGCCCTCGACCGCAACGGCGCCTCCGCGCCCTTCCCGTCCGAGCTCGCCTACGAACGTGCCAGCGTCGCCACCGCGTACGGCAACTGCACCGAACCCAGCAACGTCAAGGCGGGAGGCAAGAGCTGCCCGATCCGGTTCCAGTGCGGCGGCTGCGGCTTCTACCGGCCAGACCCGTCCTACCTCGCCGCCATCGAACAACAGCAAGCGCAGCTGCGCGCCGACCGGGCCGTCGCCCGCGCCGGAGACGTCGCCCGCTGGGTCCTGGACAACCTCGACGAGCAGATCGCGTCCTACGACCGCATCGCGGACACCATGCGCGGGCAAATGACCGCCATGCCCGCCCCCGAGCGGCAGGCCATCGAGTCCGCCTGCACCGACCTGCGCAAGGCCCGCCAGGTCGCCCTCATCCCCACCGACAGCCTCCGTCGGAGACCCAATGACGCAAACTGACTCACGTACCGACCGGCTCGTGGCGAGCCGCCGCGCCGCGGCCGCCAAGAAACAAACCCACACCCTGGCAACCATCGAGCAGATGCTCGAACGCGGCACACGGGTCACCTTCGTCGAGGTCCAGCGGACAGCGGGCGTCTCGACCTGGTTCGTCTACAACAACCCGACCATCCGGGCGGCCGTCGAGTCTGCGATCGGCGCCCAGCACGACCAGCGTGCGACTGAGGCGACCAAACCCGTGGACGACCGCACGGTGCCCGGTCTGCGCGCCGAGCTGGCCAACGCCCGGACCGAGATCCGTGACCTGCGCGAGGAACGTGACCGGCTCCGGCACCGACTCCAACGAGACCTCGGCGACCAGGTCGATGCCCACAGCAAGCGGGAACTTCTTGAACGGCTCCGCGCCCTCGAGCAGGAGAACTCGCGCCTTCAGAACACCCTCCGTACGACAACCGCTGACCTGGCGGCCACCAGGCGTGAGCGTGACACGGTCGTCGCCGACCTCGACGGTGCACAGCTCGCCCTGCGCCAGACGATGCGCCAGGTCGCGACCGGCCCTCCTCCTCAGCCGCTCTGGTCACTGAGCGGCGGTGGGCAAGGTGATCATAAAAGTGGCCCCGAGGCCGGAGCCTGCGCTCGTGGCGGTGATACTGCCGCCGTGGGCATCGATGATGGCTTTGCTGATGGTCAGGCCGATGCCTGAGCCGGCGCGGTCCCGTCCGCGGGCCGAGTCCCCGCGGTAGAACCGCTCGAAGGCATGCTCGATCTGCTCGGGTGTCATGCCTTCGCCGTTGTCGGTGACGGTGATCGTGACCTCCGGCCCCTCGTGGTGGGCGGCGACGGTGACGGTGCCCCCGGGCGAGGTCGCCCGGAGAGCGTTGGCCAGGAGGTTGACCAGAACCTGCCCGATGCGCTGCCGGTCAACCTTCACGTGGAGGCCTGCTGCCGCCGTGGGGTCGATGACGAGGTTGACGCCCTGGGCGGCGTAGCGTTCTCGCATTCCTTCGTGGGCGGCCCAGATCAGGTCGGCAACGGCGTGGTTGTGCAGGTCCAGGTCGAGGCGACCCTCCTCGGCAGTGGACACCTCGTCGATGTCATCGGCCAGCCGAGCGAGTCGCTCGGTCTGCTCGGTCAGGGCGGCGCGGGACTCGGGCCCGAGGGAGACGAGGCCGTCGTGCAGGCCCTCGTGGTAAGCGCTCAGGGTCGCGATCGGGGTCCGCAGCTCGTGGGCGAGGTCGGAGAGCATCCGTCGGCGGGTGTCCTCGACCCCTTCGAGCCGGGC
>JBDHZT010000213.1:0-4706 GCA_039811985.1 Nocardioidaceae bacterium
ACACGTTGAAGCGGAACTCGACCACGTCGCCGTCCTGCATGACGTAGTCCTTGCCCTCCATCCGGACCTTGCCGGCCTCCTTGGCCTTGAGCATGGAGCCGGCGGCGACCAGATCGTCGTACGACACGACCTCGGCCTTGATGAAGCCACGCTGGAAGTCGGTGTGGATGACGCCGGCGGCCTCGGGGGCTGTGGCGCCCTTGCGGATCGTCCAGGCGCGGGCCTCCTTGGGGCCGGCGGTGAGGTAGGTCTGCAGGCCGAGGGTGTCGAAGCCGACTCGGGCCAGCACCTCGAGCCCGGGCTCGTCGACGCCGAGCTCGTGGAGGAGCTCGCGAGCCTCGTCCTCGTCGTCGAGCTCGACCAGCTCGGCCTCAAACTTGGCGTCCAAGAAGATCGCCTCGGCCGGGGCGACGAGCGCGCGCATCCGGTCCTTGAGCTCTTCGTCGGCGAGCTCGTCGGCGTCGCAGTTGAAGACGTAGAGATAGGGCTTCGCAGTGAGCAGGGTAAGCTCGCGGATGAGAGCGACGTCCACCGATGTCGCGATCACCGGAGTCCCGGCCTCGAGAGCTTCCTGCGCCTCCTTGGCTGCGGCTACGACGGGCAGCAGGTCCTTTTTGCCCTTCGCCTCCTTCTCCAGCCGGGGGATCGCCTTCTCCAGGGTCTGCAGGTCGGCGAGGATCATCTCGGTCTGGATCGTGGTGATGTCCGAGGCGGGGTCGATCTCGCCGTCGACGTGCGTGACGTCGGGGTCGCGGAAGACCCGGGTGACCTGACAGATCGCGGCCGACTCGCGGATGTGGGACAAGAACCGGTTCCCGAGCCCCTCACCCTCGGAGGCGCCGCGGACGATGCCGGCGATGTCCACGAACTCCACGGTCGCCGGGAGGATCCGCTCGGAGCCGAAGATTCCCGCCAACACGGCCAAGCGCGGGTCGGGCACACCGACCACGCCGACATTGGGCTCGATGGTCGCGAACGGATAGTTCGCGGCGAGCACGTCATTCTTGGTCAGGGCGTTGAAGAGGGTCGACTTCCCGGCGTTGGGGAGTCCGACGATGCCGATGGTGAGTGCCACGTGCGCGGAGTCTACGGCGCGGTGGCGACCGCTACCGAAACGTCGAGGGCCGGTGTCGATCGCGCGTGTGACAGGCTCGTGGCCGTGACCTCACCTGTCCTTCGCGAGCCCGAGCATCAGGTGTCGCCCCGCGCCGTGCGCTATTGGCGCATCGCGGCGGGGCTCCAGGCCGCCGTTCTCATCGTGCCGGCCGTGGTGGCCTACGTCTGGGTGCCCGAGCGGCCGTGGTGGGCGACGGTGCTGCTCGTCCTCCTCGTCCTGGTGACGGTCGGACGGGTCGTGGTGATGCCCGGCTTGCGTTACCGGATCCACCGGTGGGAGGTGACCCCGACCGCCATCTTCACCCGCTCGGGGTGGCTCAACCGTGAGGAGCGCATCGCCCCTCTGAACCGGGTGCAGACCGTCGACTCCCATCAGTCCGCGGCGATGAGGCCGTTCAAACTCGCCACGATCACCGTGACCACCGCCTCGGCAGCCGGACCGGTCCGCATCGACTGCCTCGATGAAGGGGTGGCGCGCCGGGTAGTCGCCGAACTGACCGAGATCACGGGCACCTCGGAGGGGGACGCGACGTGACCGACCCGTCGTCGTACGACGGCCAGGAGCCGACCCCTCCAGAAGCAGCCCCACCTGCTCCCGAGCCAGCGGTCCCGGACCCGTCCGTCGCCGAGCCGTCGGTCGCGGATCCGGGTGCTGCGGATCCGGGTGCTGCGGAGTGGCAGCGGCTGGATCCCCGGATGCTGCTGATCGGTCCGTTGCACGCGCTGAAGGACTTCGCGATCCCGCTCATCATCGCGTTGGTCGGCATCACCAGCTCGGCCGGATCGCTGTCGTGGTACTTCGCCGGACCGATGCTGCTGGCGCCGATCATCTTCGGCTTCCTGCCCTGGATCACCACGCGCTACCGGGTGACGGCCACGCAGTTCCAGCTGCGCAAGGGATTGATCGGGCGCAAGCAGGTCACCGCGCCGCTCGATCGGGTCCGCAGCGTCGACCTGGAGGCATCACTGCTCCACCGCCTGCTCAGCCTGACGAAGGTCCAGATCGGCACCGGTGTTGACGACACCCGGATCGAGCTGAATGCTCTCGGGGTTCCGGCGGCCGAGGACCTGCGGAGGTTCTTGTTGGCGCGCTCCCGCCCTGCCGTTTGGGCCCAAACCGCAACGAAACCGGCCCCAGACGTGCAGTTTCGGCCCAATCCCGAGGGGTCATGGACCACGGCGGGTGACGGGAACGGTGCGCCGACGACCCCGGATCCGACGTACGACGCCCCGCAGGTGCTCGCCGTGATCGACTGGTCGTGGCTGAGATTCGCACCGTTCAGCCTGTCGCGGCTGGTGGTGGTGGCGGGCGCGATCGGCCTGCTCAGTCAGTACGGCGACCGGCTGCCATTCTGGGACCAGCAACACCTCGAGCACGCCTGGCAGTGGCTGTTGGGGTTCGCCCTGGCGCTGGTGATCGTGATCGGGATGCTGGGTGGCCTGACCCTGTGGCTGCTGATCTCGATCAGCGGCTACGTCATCCAATGGTGGAACCTCCAGCTGACCCGTGAGCACGGGACGATCCGGCTCACCTCGGGTGCCTTCACGACTCGCTCGACCACCGTGGAAGAGGCGCGCGTCCGTGGCGTCGAGATGGTCGAGCCGGTCCTACTCCGGCTGGTGCGGGGCGGCGAGCTGTCGACGCTGGCCACCGGCGTCTCCGAAGGAGTCACCCGGGTGTTGCCCCCCTGTCCCGTGACGGTCTGCGAGTCGGTCGGTCACGCGCTGCTCGACCCGGCCCACCAACCCGAGACCGCTGGCCCGCTGACGGACGCCCTTGTCCAGCACGGCCCGGCCGCCAGGCGCCGCTGCCACATCCGCTCCCAGCGGGTCGCCGCCGTCGCGCTCGCCGTCGCGATCGCGGCAACCATCTGGCTCGACCTGCCCTGGTGGCTGCCGGTGCTGGTCGGACTGGCATTCGCGGCCCTCGGGGTGGCTGTCGCTGAGGCTGAGTATCGCCATCTCGGCCACCGGCTGGACCCCGATCACCTGACCGCGGGCTCCGGCGCGCTCACGCGTCGTCGTACCGTCTTGGAGCGCGACGGCGTCATCGGCTGGGTCGTCAAGCAGACCTGGTTCCAGCGGCGCCGCGACCTGGCGACGCTGGTGGCCACCACCGCAGCCGGCCATGAGCACGTCGAGGTCCGCGACCTGCCGCTGGCGCGGGCAATCGAACTGTCCTGCCAGGTGACCCCGGATGCAGTGCGCCCCTTCCTGACGAACGACTCCGTCCGCGCAGCACACCCGTAGGCTCTGGCCGTGCGCATCGCCACCTGGAACGTCAACTCCCTCCGATCCCGCATCGCCCGCGTCGAGGCCTTCCTCCAACGGCACGAGATCGACGTGCTCGCGGTCCAAGAGACCAAGGCTCGCGAGGACCAGTTGCCACTGATGGGTCTGCAGTCGCTCGGGTACGACGTCGCGGCGGCCGGCTACAACCAGTGGAACGGGGTCGCGATCATCAGCCGGGTCGGCCTCGACGATGTCCAGATCGGCTTCGAGGGCATGCCCGGCTGGGGTGACCCGGCCGGCGCTGAGGCTCGAGCGATCGGTGCCGTGGCGGGCGGCGTACAGATCTGGTCGCTCTACGTCCCCAACGGGCGCAAGGTCGACGATCCGCACTACCACTACAAGCTCGACTGGCTCGCCCGTCTCCGCGACGCCTCGACCGGCTGGCTCGACCGACCTACCGCATTGGTCGGCGACTGGAACATCGCGCCGCGAGACGAGGACGTGTTCGACATGGCGGCGTTCGCCAAGGACACCCACGTGACCCCGCCGGAGCGGGCCGCCTTCCAGGCCTTCCTCGACGAGGGGTACGCCGACCTGGCGCGCCCCTACACCCCCGGCCCCGACGTCTACACCTACTGGGACTACTACCGTCAGCGTTTCGAGCGCAACCGCGGCATGCGCATCGATTTTCTGCTCGGCTCGCCCAGCCTCCAGGCCCGCGTCACCGGCGCCTTCATCGACCGTGACGAGCGAGCCGGCACCGGTGCCTCCGACCACGCACCCGTGGTGGTGGATGTCGCCGGCGACTGACCGGTCCGGCATCCCGCTTGTGGACAGATCGCGGTGGACAACGGGAAGTGTCGGGGGTCCCGGGCAGGGTGCGCAGCATGGAGATCTGGGTGCTGCTGACCGGGCTGGTCGTGGGGCTCGTCCTGGGTGCCGGGCTGGGTTGGCTGGCGGCTCGGGCGCGGGCGGTCTCAGTGGGACCGGCGACCCCGGCCCACCCTGGATCGGGCGAGATCACCGAGTTGGAGCGGCGCAGCCTCGAGCAGCAGCGCCTCGACCAGCAGAGCGCCGACCGGGCGATCGTGCAGGAGGGGCTGGAGCGGCTGCAGGATCAGCTGCGCGACCTGGAGCACAACCGGGCCACCTGGCAGGGTCAGCTGGCCCAGCAGGTGCTCGACATGCGGCACACCACCGACCTGCTCCGGCGGGAGACCCAGTCGCTGGCCACCGCGCTGCGGCGGCCGCAGGTGCGAGGCCGGTGGGGTGAGCTGCACTTGCGGCGTGCCGTCGAGCTGGCCGGGATGGTTCCGCATGTGGACTTCGCCGAGCAGGAGCGACTCGCCGATGGTGCC
>JBDHZT010000214.1:0-4686 GCA_039811985.1 Nocardioidaceae bacterium
GCCACTCGTGATCATCGAGGGCCGCATCCCAGGGGTGGATCAGCATGTGGTCACTCACTCTCCGCGTTGGATCGAATGCTTGTCGAGACGGCCTCCTGGTGGGGCGCGGACCCGACATCCGGCTCGAAGACCACCATCGTGAATCGGCACGGCCGCCTACCGCGATTGGCGTAGGAGTGCGTGACATCGCCGGGATAGGTGACCGCATCGCCGACGCCCAGGACGAACGACTCGTCGCCCACCGTGATGGTGAGGGAGCCCTGCTGGACCTGGATCAGCTCCATGGTCCCGGGTGTGTGCGGCTCGCTGGCCAGGCTCTCGCCGGGCGCCTGGGTCCAGTCCCAGAGCTCGACCACCTCGGGCGGCTGGGTTCCGCCGACCAGCACGCCGCGCCCGCCCGAGTCGCCGCTCCACAGCACCGCACCCTCGCCTCGCCGGGTCAGCTTGACCGGCCTGACCTCGGGGGGCTCCACCAGCGTCGGCAGCCCGATGCCGAGGGCATCGCTCAACCGCAGCAGAGTGCCTACGCTCGGGTTCACCGCGCCCTGCTCGACGCTGATCACCATGCGTCGGCTCACGCCGGCGGCCTCGGCGAGACGATCCAACGTCCACCGTCGCGCCTGCCGCTCCCGCCGCACCCGCTCACCGATCGTCGACGCCAGGGTCGCCGTCTCGTCGTCCACGAGTGCAGCATAGTGCACTTGAAGTGAAGGAGAGTTGTTGCTGGCCGGAGGCTGGTCGCCGCGGCCATCATGTGACTATGAAGATCGCGGTGCTCGGCCCGATCGTCGTGGGCGGCCGGGGTGACTTGTCGCTGCGCGACCGGGCCGTGCTCGGGGTGCTGATGGTGCGGGCGGGCTCGACCGTGGAGATGAGCGAGCTGGCCGACGCGATCTGGGGCGACCAGCCGCCCGCGACCCACCGGAAGGTAGTGCAGGGCTGCGTCGTCCGGCTTCGACGCCAGCTCGGCGAGGACTCGATCGTCACTCGGGAGGGCGGCTACTCGTTGGTGCTTCCAGCCGACGAGATGGACACGACGCTCTTCGAAGCGCTCGTCGACACCGCCCAGTCGGCGCTGGACGAAGGCGATCCGCGGCGGGCGGCCGAGTGCGCCGGTGACGTCTTGGAGTTCTGGCGAGGTGATCCCTATCCAGAGCTCCCGGAGTGGGCTCCCGCGCAGGCCGAGGCGCAGCGCCTGCGTGAGCTTCGCGAGATCGCGAGGGAGGTCGAGGTCGAGGCGACTCTGCTCTCGGGCCGTGCCGCATCCGCAGCCGTCCTCGCGGAAGCGCTCGCCTCCGCCACGCCGTACCGCGAGGAACGCTGGGCACTCCTGGCCCGCGCGCAGTACGCCGCCGGCCGCCAGGCGGACGCCTTGGCGACCCTGCGCACGCTGCGCGACGCCCTCGCGGAGGAGCTCGGCATCGATCCGTCGCCGGAGATCGCCGCGTTGGAGGCCGCGATGCTCCGGCAGGATCCGTCGCTCGATCTGCCGTCGTCGGTGGGAAGCGGGCGGTGGCTGTTCTCGCGGACCGGCCGGATCGTCGCTGCGGTGCTCGCCCTAGCGACTGTCGTCGGTGTCGGGGTCGCTCTGCACCAGCGGAACCGCGCCAACCATGCGTCCCGGCAGGCCGCCGCCGCTAGGGACACCGCGGAGGCGCTCCGCCTCGGCGAGCTCGCCTCGACCCAGACCAACCCCTCGGTCGCACTCGCGCTCGCCGCCGAGGCGCTGTCCGTCGACGACTCCGAGGCGGTACGCACTCGCGCCCTGGGCACGCTGGGGAACTTCTCAGACCTGCTCAGCACTGGCACCCCGCCTGCCGAAGCCTGGCCGGAGGAGTCTTCGGTGGCCGCGTCGCCGGACGGGCGGACCGTGGCAACCGCTCGCGCTGCTGCCATCCAGCTCATCAAGGACGACCGGCCGACCCGCCGCCTGATGACTCTGACGGACAACCCGACTGCTCTCACGTTCTCCCTGGATGGTCGCTACTTGGCCGCCGGCATGAGTGAGCTCGGTTTCGCGCCGACCGGCTCGACGGTGGTGTGGGACGTCGCGAGTGGCGCCGAGGTGGCGACGTTCGACTCCGGCGACGGGGCGGTTCAGGCTCACGTCTTCCGCGCCGGACGGCTCGTCGGTCTGGTCGTTCGGCGACGACGGCATCCACCGGTGGGATCTCACCGCCTCCCACGCCCCGGCCCGGACCATGGACGGCGACCCGGTGATGTTCCGCGCCGGTGGCCTCACGCTGTCCATGCGCGATCCCTCCGTCGCGCGCTGGATCACCTATAGGTGTGGCCTGGCGGGACGGCCGCTGACGCCGGTCGAGTGGCAAGAGTACGTCGACGACCGGCCGTATGCGCCTACTTGTCGCTGAGCGCTGACAGGTCGATCTTGGTCAGCTCCGAGGCGAACAGGTCGTGACCTCCCGCGTTCAAAGTTGAGGGCGGGTCCATGTATGCGGGCACCAGGGTGCCCGTCCCGTCGGGGCCGTTGAAGGCGTGGTACATGTCGATGACCTGGAACCCGGCCGCCGTCGCGCGCTCGGTCTGCATCGTGGCCCACCGGTCGTAGGCCGCCACTGCCCACGCCTTGGCCTCCTTCTCCTGATGTGTCTTGGTGTAGAGGGAGAGCAGGCCGTCGGGGACGTCGGCGGGTGACTCGATGTTGCCGTTGTAGCTCGTCGTCTGCACATACACCGTGGGCTTGTCGCCGCGCAGTGCCTTGATCCCGGCGTAGAGCTGGTCGTAGAGGTCGCCGTACGTCTTCACTCCCTCGGCCAGGCAGGGCCCCTTGGCCTCGAGGAACCAGGTCTTGCAGCCGATCCCGGTCTCGGGGTCCGGGAGGGCCTGGCCCCCACCGAGGGTGATGAGCACGATGTCGGCGTCGGCGACCTTGTCCGCGTCCGCGCCCGGCTCCGACACCGCTGCCACCGCGTCCTGCACCGACCCCAGCGACAGCAGGTCGTAGGTCGTCTCCCGGCCCAGCTCGGTGGTGACGTGATCGGTGAACTGCACCCACCACGCCCCCGGATCACTGCTCTCCGGTCCGGAGGTCGGCAGACTCCCACCCAGCACGACCACCCTCACCGGGTCCGGCTTCTCCTCGGCCGTGGGCTCCGACCCGCCGCCACAACCCCCGAGCAGCAACGCAACCGCCGCCGCGACTCCCACTCCTCGCCACATCATCGACACCCCTCCTGCCATCCAGATTGAGGCGTCCAGCAGGTCAGAGAACGGTAATGCGACGGTAAATCACAGTGCGAAGGCGTTCAGTAGCGCCAGGGGAGCGCGGCACGCTCAGCGGCTGATGGCATTGTGTGGCCGACCAGCACCATGCCGACGCGTCGTCGAATGGCCAGCTCGTCGCTTCCCCCGAGATTGCGAATGCGCTGCTCCAAGGAGCGGACGCTGCTCGGCGCATCGGAGTAGTAGCTCACGACCGGAGTTCCTTCCTGACCTGTCGCCACTCCCTGGTGGTCATCAGGCCCTCCTTCCGCGCTTCCTTGGCAGCCTCCATCAGGCGATCTCGCTCGATTCGCCCACGGCATTCGAGGATCGCATCCACTACGCGTTGCGATTCCAGACCTTCGTACCGCGTCGTGTCGACATCGTCCTTCACCAGCGTCAGCTCGATGAACGGCGGCAGCTTCGGTCGAGTTCGCCTCCGGACCGCGACCCTGATCCGTCGGGGATTCACGTCGGCGAGGCCGAACAACGCCAGCACCGATTCACCGAGGAGGTACGACCCCTCGCCCGCGCGCAGCAGCGCCTCGGCGAACTGATCGAAGGCGCCGGCAGGCGCATCCGGAACTCGATAGAGCCCGTACGCGACGTTCTTCAGACCACCACGAGCCGCAAGTTTGGGGAGCTCGACGGGAGGAACGCCCGCCGCGGCCGCCTGCTTTGTCGTGACGTAGCCATACTGCTCGAGCGCGATCTCGCGCACGATGTCTCGGTACTTCAGCTCGTCAGCCATGTCACAACTATACCGAAACCGGTAGAGTTGTGACAGCAGTCACGCCTACATCGGCGCGATTGCGGATTCCCCACCCAGCGCCCACCGTCTCCACTTGGGCGCCCCCGCTCCGACCTCATGCTGCGCCTCCACGCTGAGTCGAGGATCGTGGGTATAGAGAGCGTCCCATTGACGCACGCCGTCCGCGATGAACGTGTCGATCGGAACCTCGCGTTCAGCGGCATCGAGCACGACGAGCTCGTCGAAGACGACAGTGCCCTCGATGCAGAAGGTCTCGGTCTCACCTTCGCGCTCAACGCCGCACTCGTTGAACCAATAGAACGTGTGCGCACTCGCATCGTCCCTCAGTGTGATGTGGAGGCTCGACTCCACCGGCCAGTCGCTCGTCAACTCCGGATCATCGAAGAATCGCCAGCCGTAGATCGAGCCGCCCCAAGCGAGCGACTCGAAGAACGCTTCCACCGTGGCCTCGTCGGCTAAGGGGATGGCAGGCTGCGTCGCGACCTGTTCGCCGATGGGGTCGCGCCGCAGCAAGAACCGAAGCTCGGCAGGGCGGGTGAGCCGCATGATCCGACGGCCGTCCTTCAGCAGCGGGCCGGCCTTAGGCAGCGCGATCACATGGAGCAGGACGTCAACGTGCCGGCCATCTGGATCGACCCGGATGCCCACCACCTCGGACTCGTTGAGCGCCATCTCTAGCCTCTCGCGAGTCG
>JBDHZT010000215.1:0-4641 GCA_039811985.1 Nocardioidaceae bacterium
CGAGTGGTGGTCCTCCTCGTCCCAGCACTTGAGGTAGACCGAGTCGTTCGTCCTCGCGGTGACCTCCATGCCCATGATGCCGGTGTAGTAGGCCGTGGCCAGGTCCAGGTCGGTGCAGGTGATGTTGACATGACCCAGGCGCAGGATCCCGCGCGGCCTCCCGGCGACGGTGCTCCGGCCCGAGAGTCGGCGTGCCTGGCGGCTGTCGGACGGATCGACTCCTGGCCCGTCAGGCGGCGCGTCGGGCGCGACCAGGCGACGGGTGCCCTCGGGCGTGCCCTCGGCTAGGTCACGATGACCTGTGACGTCGTTCACGTCTGTCATGCGGCCATCTTTGGATCGCCAGCGAGCTGCTCGGTGCAGGCGTTCCGCCATACGGAACAGATTCTGTCCATTTGTCTCTTCAGGGATCACCCTGGGGTGGTGAGCGATGACCCCACCCGTGCCGGGCCTGAGGCCATGCGCGAGCTGGTCCGTGACTACGTCAGCGCACTGCACGCGACCTACCTCGACCACGTGCGGCACCTGCCGCCGGCCGAGCGTGCGGGGCTGCCACTGGTGTCAGCCCAGGAGGTCACCGTGATCGCCGCGGCGTCGCGTCGCCTGCACCTGGTGGCCACCCTCGACACTCTGCCGCCGCTGCGCGGGCCTGAAGTCGCCTTCGATGACGACTACCTCGGAGTGCACTGGACGCTCCGGTTCTACGATCCCTCGGTGCTGCCCGAGCTCGGGTTGCTGAGTGAGGACACCCCAGCAGAGGTACGACGGGTGCTGGGCGTCACTGACACGGCCTACCACCTGACCGTCGACGTGGGCGGCGGCCTGGGTGCCCATCACGCGCAGCACTCGGGGGTGGCGCTGGCCAACCTGCACACGAAGACCGCGCGTGACCTGGATCGGGTCCGCCGCGCCCTGCCCGGTCAGCAGAACAGCGTCGACGAGCTCGGCGTCTGTGTGCGCGCCGGGCTGGACCGGGCGGCCGCCCTGCTCGTCGGCGACCTCACCTCGGGCCGGGTCGTCCTCGGCAGCGGAGCCTCCGCCGAGCAGAGCCTGGACGCACTGATGCAGGACATCTCGACCCAGGACGTCACTCGATGACCGAGCAGTCCTCCGTCGGCGGCGAGCGACTCTCCAGCGTCGCCGCCGCGGCCAGGATCCTGCGCGAGTTCGGCAAGCACACCACCCAGATGGGTGTCAGTCAGCTCGCTCGACGGGTGGGCGTCGGGAAGAGCACGGCCCATCGGATCATCTGGACGCTCGTCGAGGAGGGCCTCCTGGAGAAGGTCGAGGAGACCGGGCTGTTCCGGCTCACCTCGACGATGCGTTCGCTCGGCGCCAGCGCCGAGACCGCCCAGCGGCTGCACGAGGCCGCCACCATTCCGCTGGACCAGCTGCGCAAGGCCACCACCGGCACGCTCCACCTCGCGATCCTGGACGGCACCGACGTGCTCTATGTCGAGCGACGGGAGGGCCCGGGAGCCATTCCCGTCTTCCGCGCGGTCGGCAGCCGCAACGCCGCGCACGCCACCTCCAGCGGCAAGGTGATCTTGGCCTTCCTGCCGGCTGAGCGTCAGAAGCTGCTCGTCGACGGCATGCGACTCTCACCCAAGACCCCGCGCACGATCACCTCGAAGGCTGAGTTCATGGCCGAGCTGGATCGGGTGCGGCGGCAGGGCTTCGCGGAGAACCGCGGCGAGTCCCAGCCCGGGATGTGCTCGGTCGCCGCGCCGATCCGCGACCCACTCGGCCAGGTGATCGCCTCGGTGTCGGTGGCCGAGTGGGTCGAGTCCGTGGACGCCGGCCTGCGTCACATGGTGCGGCCGGTCATCGAGACCGCGCTGCGTATCTCCTCCAGCCTGGGGTGGAACAGGTGAGCGAGACCTGGGTGCGCATCTGCCGGATCGACGAGGTTGACGCCGAGCGGCCGATCGGTCGCATCGTCGGCGACTCCGGCCAGGACCGAGATCGTGTGTGCGTCGTCCTCACTCCACAGGGGGAGCCAGTGGCGATGCTCGATCGCTGTCCACATCGCGACATCGCACTCTCCGGCGGGCTGGTCAAGGATGGCACGCTCGTCTGCCCCGGCCACTTCTGGTGCTTCGACGTAACCACCGGCGCCCGCACAGACCTGCCCGAGCGCGGCGCAACCGTCTATCCCACCCGAGTGGTCGACGGATGGGTCGAGGCCGTCCTACCCCCACCCAAGGAGCCCCAGTCGATGCGCGAGTGGCTGTTGGCTCAGGCCAGAGGTGAGCCCCGAGGTGAGCCCCGAGGTGAGCAATGAGCGACGCAACGAGTCCCGAGATCGGCAGCAACGTCGTCGCCGCCGGAGTGCGCACGAACTATCACGACGTGGGATCTGGCGGGCCGGTGCTGCTCATCCACGGCTCCGGCCCAGGGGTGAGCGCGTGGGCGAACTGGCGCCTCAACCTGCCGGTGCTCGCAAAGCGCTTCCGAGTCGTCGCCCCTGACATGCTGGGCTTCGGCTACACCGACCCCGCCCCCGACCACCGCTACGACCTGGACGTCTGGACCGCCCACCTGGTCGGCCTCCTCGACGAGCTCGGCCTGGACCGGATATCCGTGGTCGGCAACAGCTTCGGCGGCGCGCTTGCCCTGAGCCTTGCCGTCAGGGACCCCGATCGGGTCGAGCGCCTGGTGTTGATGGGCAGCGTCGGCGTTCCCTTCGAGATCACCCCCGCCCTCGATGCGGTCTGGGGTTTCGAGCCGTCCCTCGAAGCGATGCGCGGGCTGCTCGACATCTTCGCCTACGACCGCAGTCTCGTCTCCGACGACCTGGCCAGACTGCGCCTCAGCGCAGCCACCCGCCCGGGCGTGCAGGAGGCGTTCGCGGCGATGTTCCCCGCCCCGAGGCAGGCCAGCGTCGACGCCCTCGCCATTGCCGACGACCTGATCAGGTCGATCACCTGCCCCACGCTGGTGGTGCACGGACGAGACGACCAGGTGATCCCGCTGAGGAACTCGCTCCGCCTGCTCGAACTGATCGACGACGCCCGGCTGCACGTGTTCGGCCGCTGCGGCCACTGGGTGCAGATCGAGCACGCCGACTCGTTCAACCGGCTGGTGGGCGACTTCTTGGGCTGACGGGCTGCGGTGTGGCCGGCCGCGGCGACCGGCCACACCGGGCCGCTATCCGGCGTCCGCCCAGGCGCAGAGGCCCAGGGTGGCTCCGCGATCCAGGAGACTCTGGACGTGCTTGTTGGGCACCAGCCGCGTCTGGTGGTGGACGCAGGTCACCGTGTAGTCGCCATACCCCGCCATGTCGGCGAGGATCTGGTCCCAGTGTCGGTACTGCACGGTGTGTCCCTCGTTCGGGTAGACCGTCGCCTTCACCACGTTGGGCAGCGCCGCCTTCCACTGCTCCATCACGCTCACCGGGACACTCGTGTCGCTGCCGCCCCAGTAGAGGTAGGTCGGTGCCGTGATCTTGCTGGCGTCGACGACCGCGCCGGGCGAGCAGTTGAGGATGCCGGGCAGGCTCATCGCCGTTGCGTCGTCGAGCTGACCACCCATGAAGAACGCCCGCACTCCGTCGAGATAGGCGGTTGCCTGCCAGCCCGGAATGACCAGGACCGGCGACCCGGGCACAGCCCACCAACCCATCGGGTCGCGCTTCCAGCGCATGTTCTGTGCGTTGCGCTCCTCCAAGGTGAGCTGGCAGTTGCTCGGGGGCGTCCGGGTCGGGAGCGAGGAGCTCACCGCTGCGGCGGCGTGCAGGGAGATGACCCGGTCGGGCACGGCGGCGGCGAGTTGGGCGGCGTACGCACCACCGCCTGAGATGGCCAAGATCGAGAAGCGCTTGATGCCGAGGTGGTCGAGGACCGCGAGCACCTCGTTGTTGTAGTCGCTGTAGCCGAGCGTCGGGTCGACCTTGCTCGCGCCGAGACCGTTGCGCTCGACCGAGATGATGCGCACCCCGAGCTTCTCGCGGGTCGTGCGTGCGAACTCGGTGAGCTGGAAGGCCTGCAGGCTGGTGCTGGCTCCCCCGATGAACACGACGGGGTGGCGGCCCTTCCCCTCGTCGATGTAGTACGACGTCCGATCGCCCACGGTGAGCTCGTGGATCTCTGCTCCGATGTGGTCGAACTTGTTCTGCAGCTTCAGCGAGCTCGGCGGCTTCGGCTTTCGAGGCTTCGCGACACTCTTGGTCGCCGGCGCCGTCGTGGCTGCCCTAGCGGTCGCCGCCGAGCTGGCGACGATCGGGAGTGAGGCAACGACCAAGCCGAGACCGATCGCTGCGATGGGTAGGAGGACCTTCGTTCGTCTGCTGCTCATTCTGGTGCGTCCTTCGGTCTGCGTTGCGGGGCCCAGAGCCCCTCGAACACCCGGAGATAGAACCTGAAGCCAACGCACCGGCCCGGATTTCTCGGCGCGTGGTTGTTGCGCTATTTGAACGAGCTGTGTGGATTGCGAACGAACGTAGCGAACCCAAATCGCACTGGTCAACCACGAGATGCCCACTTTGGGCAAGGCCGTCCTGAGCGACACCACGCGACGAGATCAGGTGAACAGAGACCACCGAGCGATTGATATCCGACGGCTCGATCCGTGGACTGGCTGGGGCTAGCGGTGCTCGGCTCGGCGGGGCTGGCGTAGAAGTGCCTTCTGGGCAAGGAGAAT
>JBDHZT010000216.1:0-4634 GCA_039811985.1 Nocardioidaceae bacterium
TGACTGGGAGCGACGGCCGTCCACGAGCGGGATCCAGCCGGCGATGTCGAGGCATTTCGCAGGGCACCCTCGGTGGTCCTCCGTAGGTGCTTCTCAAACCCCAGGAGGCCACTCACGACTCTGATTTCCCGTGTCCACAAGGCATCCCGGCCTCGTGGAGCACGTCCCCAGCCTACTCGGCGGGCCGACGTCCGGGGTCCGGTGGTCGAAAAATCGCGTCAGTCTCAAACTCGTTTGAATGCCTCGAATCGTGCGGCCCTGCTCGACTCCTACGCTGAGGGCGTGCCGGTGCGGGAGCTGGCCGCCACCTTCGGGGTGCATCGTGGAACCGTCAGCGAACTGGTGCGCCGGGCGGGCGTGACGGTGAGGCGGCCAGGTCTTCCCGAGCGCATCCGTCGCGAGGCGGCGCGGCTGTACGAGGAAGGGCTGACCTTGCCGCAGGTCGCCGCCCAGCTCGGGATCAGCAAGGACGGCGCCCGTGCGGGCATCGTCGCCTGCGGCGGTACGATCCGGCCGTCCGGCCGTCAGCCAGCCCGGAAGTAGAAGTCGGTGGCTCCCCGACTCGCGCCTACGCGCCCTTGGTGCCGGGCTGAACCTTGCGGGTTCTGGCAATCTCTTCGCGGCGCTGCTGGGCTCGTGATTCCCCCATGTTCTGCAACGTGAACCTGATGAGCAGTTCGCAGAGCTTGTCCATGTCTGGCGGGTCGCGGTGCTCCGCTCGAACGGTGAGGTTCCGATCCTCCCGACGCCGCCGCGTGGTCTTCTTCACGTACCGTCCCATCACATGACCCCGGTCTGTACGGGCTCGTCGTGGTTGCGGCGGATGTCGTCACGGCGCGTACGGCGCTCGCTCACCCTGGCTCGGAGCAGGTGGATCAGACTGACAGGGCCGATCCACAGCATCTTCAAGCCGCTCCACACGCAGATCAGGACGACGAGGTTGAGCCAGCCGGGGCCGCCGTTGCCGATGATGGTGGTGCACCAGTAGGCGACGCCGAAGTACGGGATCGCCAGCAGCATGGCTGGGACGCCCCACTTGAGGCCGCGGCGGGTACGGATGAGGTCGAGCAAGATGTTGCTCGGCATGTAGCGACGCATGAAGTCGCGGATATGGATGCTGGCGATCATCAGTAGGCGGATCATCGGATGCTCCTCTTCGACGCAGGGGTGTCTCTGCGAGACGGTGCGTTGAAGAGTGGCCCGAAGGCCTGCCGCGAACGGCCCACTGTGAAGGAGAAAGCCGCCTCGCCTTCAACTGTACGTCTGAGCTGCGACGTTGGGAACCCTCTCAGTGGCACCCGGTGGCGCACCTCGTCGGTGACCTTGGAGTGGAAGGACACCGATCATGGCGACGCTGGCGGAGCAGGTGCAGGGCGAACGGATGGCGCGGATCGTGCTGTCGATGATCGCTGAGCCGGACGACCTGACGACTGGATACGTCTTGGGGCGCCACGGCGGCGTTGCGACGCTGAGCCTGGTCGAGTCCGATCACGACGTGACCGGGCTGGGCCGCGCCGACGTGCTGTTGTGGCGCGAGCGCCTGCGAACACGGATCGAGCCCGACCTGATGGAGCGCGTGGCCGAGGCCGAGCAGCACGGGTTTGGCACGCTGATTCCGGCGGATCGGGAGTGGCCCGCTGGGCTGGACGAGCTGGGCGACCGCGCCCCCTATGTGCTGTGGACGCAGGGCGCATCGTCGTTCCTGACGACGGCGCTGAGTGATCGGGTCACGATCACGGGTGCTCGCGCCTCGTCCCACTATGGTGAGCACGTCACTACCGAACTCGCAACGGGTCTGGCCGATGAAGAGCGGGTAGTGATCGCCGGCGGTGCTTTCGGCATCGAGGGGGCCGCGCACCGGGGCGTCCTCGGCGCGGCTGGCCATACGATCGCGGTTCTCGCGACAGGAGTGGATCGCCGCTACCCGGCCGCGCACAGCGGACTGCTAGACCGCATCGGCGATTCCGGCCTGCTGGTGAGTGAACTTCCTCCTGGAACCATGCCGACCAAGGACAGATTTCAGGCCCGCAATCGACTGATGGCGGCGCTGTCGGGCGCAGTCGTGATTCCAGAGGCTGGACCACGCTCAGGGTCGCTGAGGACTGTTCACGACGCTCGGGGCCTCGGCCGGGGCGTCGGTGCGGTTCCCGGCCCGGTGACCAGCGTCGTCAGCGCTGGCCCCAATGGACTCATCAAACAAGGACTCGCCGCCGTCATCACCCAGGCCAGCGACGTGATCGCGCTTCTCGATGCTGACGAGACGACCAGCCGGAGCGCGACGCAGGCTCAGGTCCGACATGAGCTCGGTAGCCATCGCCCGTCACCTGGCGTGTCAGGGCGTTCGATTTAGCCGGCTGGGGCTTTCTAGGTGACGAGCCGCGGTTCCCAGTTCGGGGATCGTGGGAAGTCATCGTCGGAACGCCAACCCGTTGAGTCGTTCCACGGGAACGTGCCAGGCGTGGCGGGGTCGTCCCATCGCCATACGTCGGGATGGCGTCGCTCGCTGCTGGTGCTTGGACGTGCTGCATAGCCGAGGGTCTGGCCTGCTGGGATTGTGTAGTGCCAGCGCCAGCCGGTCTGATCCTCGTCAAGCGTGAATGCTTCCGGGTCGAGGCCGTGCTTGTGCGCGACGGCGGCCAACTGCCGCCGTGCGTTGAACGGGGCCGGGTTCAACAGAGCGGCGTTGAGGTATTCAGTGTCGAAGTCGTAGGCGAAGTTCAGCAGCTCGGGTACCTGGCGGTCGTCCACAAGGCGCCCCAGTTCATCGAGTTCGGTGGAGCCGGCAACTTCGTCCTCGTGTTGTCGTCGGAGTTGGGCGCCAGCGTTGTCGGCGATCTTGGGGAGGTATTCGGCGAGGGCGGCGACGAGGACGATTGTCTTGGTGGAGTTCACGCGGGTTGCGTAGCCGAGGTCGCGGCCGTGGAGCACGCCGTGTCGAGAGACCTTGCCGTAGTCCCCGGTTGGCCTTACGTCTTCGGAGAAGAGAGCGCGTACCACCGGGAGGTTGGTTTCCATGCCCGCGATCGTCTCGTCGTCCAGGTATGTGTCGTTGCTTCCTTTGGAGAAGAAGGACTGCCCGGTGAGGTCCCGACTCATGCCGTCGATCTGAGCCAGGATGATCGGGGTCGATGCCTCGTAGGCGCCTGCGAAATGATGCTCGATGGCCTTCTCGATGAGGCTGACGCGATCCCAGAGAAGCTGCTTGAACGGGTAGTGAGAGTTCGACCATCGGCGCATCGGCGCGGCGGCGTGTTTCAACAAGGTCCCATTCTCGTTGTTCCACACCTCGTTGATCGCTTCGTCCAGCTCGTCGTCCGCGGCACCGTTCCCGGCTTGTCGGAGGACGCGCAAGGTGCCTTCCATATGCCAGCGTCCGCACATGGCCCAACCCAACGGAGCAAAGAGCGCCACGGCTTCGGCCAGTTGGTCGAAGGTGGGATGACTGACCACGCCGAGGCGTCGCGCGATCTCGCGCGCTTGCTCCGACTGCGCCACCTTCCCACCTCGTCTCTCATCGACTGAATGCTCTACGTCAAGGATCGCAGACATGACCGACAGCGTTCAGAGACGAGGTCCGCGAGTCACGACTTGCGTCACCGGGCGCCCAGTCTCCGGCGGCAGCACACCGGCGTTGAGTTCCCTGAGCGCGGCTTCGGCCCGGGCGCGGTCGATCTTCTGCCGGGTGCTCTGCGGTGTCAGGCCGAGTGGGGTTCGGTCGTCGGTGATCTGGTACCGATCCCGATACGCGGCAACGATGACGGCGGCACGTCGCCATGCTGCCTGTTGCTTCGCGTCCTTCGATGCTGGGCCGAGTTGGGCTGTCCACAGTGCCTCGTCGGTGAGCGCGCCCGTGAGTACGGCGTCGGCACGGGCCTCGATCAGTTCGTGGCGCTCGTCCAGTGCTTGGCGCATGTCGTCGGCCATCGGCCCGTCTGCGTATGGGATGAGGCCGGCGATGAGCCGTGGCGGTTTGCGGGTGCGGCCGGACCCGGCAGGCCGGGCGGTGGCGCGGGCGACGCGGGTGTGGATCACCGAAGCGATGTCGCTGGCATCGTCCAGCCCGCGCGCGGCGATCAGGCGCGGGAGCAGGGTGTCGAGGTGGTGGTGGTTGGCTTCGGCGTGCCGCAGTTCGGCCGAGAGGGCTGGGTAGGCGTCGGAGTCGAGCACGGCATCGACCTGCCCGCTGGTGAGGCCTGCGGTGGTAAGGAGGGTGGCCCAGCGGTCGTGTTGGGCGGCTTGGGCGATGGTTTCGTACTCGGCGGCGAGCTGGCCGATACTGCTCCACCGTTCCTGTTCGGCAGTGATCGCTTCGTGCGCGGAGAGTTCGGCGCCGATGTGCTGGATCACGCCGTAGAGCACCGACCGGGCGGTGGCGTCCGGGTTGTCGCTGGGGTGCGGCACCCCGTGGCTGTCGTCGGGCCGATCCAGGACGACATAGGCGTAGTTCCCGTCAGCGCCGCGGGTCATGGCGACGTAGAAGTTCTCTCGTGTGGTGGTCGCGGTGGCGATGACGTGCGCGGTGTCGGTGGTCATGCCTTGCGCGCGGTGGGCGGTGATGGCGTAGCCGAGGTTCTGTAAACGCACCTACCTCTCACACGAGTAGGAAGGTGGGCCGACTGATGGGCCAGAACCAG
>JBDHZT010000217.1:0-4435 GCA_039811985.1 Nocardioidaceae bacterium
GAGTGGGGTGCGGCGGAGACGCCGGTCTACCTCACCTCGACGCTGCAGCTCGGCCGGGTCTATGACTCCGCCTGCCGGATCGCGATGGAGGAGGAACCGGAGGTGGCCACCGAGGTGGTGATCCCGGTCGTTGGTGAGTGCGACGACTCCTACCTCAACGACAACCGCCGGATGCAGGTCGAGCACGAGGATGTCGTGGCCGCCTGGCAGGCGGCGATGGACTCTCGGGGCAGCGCCACTCCGCCGACCGAGGGTGCGGTCGGCTCCGGCACCGGGATGTCCTGCTTCGACTTCAAGGGCGGCATCGGGCTGGCCTCGCGCGTGACGCCGGCCGGGCACACCATTGGCGTCCTACTGATGACCAACTTCGGAGTTCGCGAGGAGTGCACCGTCGCTGGCGTCCCCGTCGGGCGGCTGCTCGGACCGGCTCCAGAAGGCCCTCCGGCGCCGGCTGGCTCCTGCATCGGTCTCGTCGTCACCGATGCGCCCGTCGATGGTGCCGCCTGTGCGCGGCTGGCTCGACGGATCGGGCTCGGCCTGGCCCGAAGCGGCTCGGTGGCCCACCACGGCAGCGGCGAGATCTTCATGGCCTTCGGCACCGGCATGCGGCTGGACCGTGAGGGTCGGCCCGATGGCACAGCCCTGGTCGCTGGGCGTGAGCTGGACCCACTCTTCGCCGCCGTCGTAGAAGCAGCCGAAGAGGCCGTGTTGAACTCGATGTTCGCCGCGCCCACCGTCGTGGGCCGAGACGGCAACATCAGCAGATCGATCGACAACCCCGACGTGAGAGAGGTGCTGCGCAGGTGGTCGCAAACGAGATGAACACGACAGAGGTGCGGATCCCGATGGCCGACGGCGTCGAGCTGGCGGCCACGCTGTATCTACCCGCCGAGGAAGCGGGACCACAGCCGTGTCTGCTCGAGGCGCTGCCCTATCGCAAGGACGACCTCACGTCGTCGTACGCACCGTCGTATGTCTCCCTCTGCGAGAACCATCAGTACGCCGTGTGCCGGCTTGACCTGCGCGGCACCGGATCGTCGGGCGGCGACGCGACCGACGAGTACCCCGAGGCCGAGCAGCGCGACCTGGCCGAGGTGATCGCCTGGCTTGCGGCGCAGGAATGGTGCGACGGGAACGTCGGCATGTGGGGGACGTCGTACTCCGGCTTCAACTCGCTCCAGATGGCCTGCGAGCAGCCGCCGGCGTTGAAGGCGATCTGCGCCATCTTCGCCACCGATGACCGGTGGACCGACGACGTGCACTGGCGCGGTGCGGCGCTGCGACTGGTGGATCTGGTCGACTACTGCACCTACATGACGCCGATGTGCGTGCTCCCCCCGGTGCCCGCGTTGTGGGGCGAAGGTTGGGAGGAGGAGTGGCATCGGCGGCTGGCGACCAACGAGCCCTGGGTGCTGACCTGGCTGCGGGAGCATCGCCACGGCGACTACTGGAACCACGGCTCCGTGCGCCTGGACGGCACCACCAGGGGCTACGAGCGGATCGCCTGCCCGACCATGATCATCGCCGGGTGGGCCGACGGCTATCGCAACAACTCCTTCCGCACCATCGCGGAGCTGGCCGAGCACGGCGTGCCACACCGACTGCTCGCCGGCCCGTGGGCCCATGACGACGCGACCACCGCGATGCCGGGGCCGCGGATCGATCTCGAGACCGAGCTGGTTGCCTGGTTCGACCGGTGGCTGCGCGGCCGGGGCGAGCACGTCGACAGCTGCGACGTGTTCGTGCGCTCGTCTACCCGCCCAGAGCCCGATCTGGACATGCACGAAGGCTGGTGGCTACGGCTTCCCTCTGTTCCGCCCGTTGCCCCGGCCGAGGTGCCGCTGGCCGGACCGCGTGAGCTCGTCGTCCAGCCCGATGTCGGCACCGCCGCGTGGATCGACTGCGCGGGGCACCTGCCCTGGGGGTTGTCGGGCGACCAACGGGTCGACGACGCCCGGTCGCTGACCTGGGACTCCGCTCCGCCTACCGAACCGATCGTGGGCTACCCACGCGCGAAGCTCCGGCTGGTCTCCTCCGAGCCGCTGGCGTCGCTGTCGGTGAAGCTGTGCGACGTCTTCCCCGACGGCACCTCGGCGCTGGTCTCCCGCGGCACGGTCGATCTCGCCTACCGCAACAGCGTCCATGGCGACGCCCAACCGCTGGAGCCCGGCGTGCCCGTCGAGGTCGAGCTCGACCTCGATGCCTGCGCCTATGCCTGGACGCCCGGCAATCAGCTGCGGGTCTCCATCGCGGGCGCGGACTGGCCGAACACCATCGCTCCCCCGGCTCCGGTCACCCTGACGGTGCTCGACGGCTCCCTGGAGCTGCCGGTCCTCACCGGTGAGCATCCCGCACCCGTCTTCACGCCCGGCGCCGAACACTCCACCGAGTCCGCCGAGGGCATCGGCTGGGAGATCCGGCACGACGTGCTCACCCGTCGGGTCTCCGCGATCACCCGATCCGACTCGTCATACGAGACGCCGTACGACGGCCAGGCGCGCGAGCTCTACGTCGGCGAGGTCAGTGTGGACACCCGCACCTTCGACCAAGCCGCGCACGCCGACACCCTCTACGAGCTCGGCTGGCCCGGGATCGAGATCACCCTGCACACGGTGATGGATGTCGACGTGCGCGCCGAGGGCTACGACGTCACCATCGAGACCATCGCCACCCGCGATGGCGCCGAGATCAGTCGCCGCAACTGGCACGAGATGATCCGCCGCTAACAGGCTCCTCAACTTCGATACGCGTCCCGGCGGTGGTCGAGCTGGAGGACCACGACGCGATGGTTCTGGTCATCGATCTGGTAGCGGACGCGATACTCGCCCCGCCGGGTGCGGTAGAGGCCTTCGAAGGGTGCACGCAGGGGGGCGCCGACGCGGTGAGGGTTCTCCGCCAGTGGTCCTCGGATGAACTCGTAGGCAGCGAGCGCGGCGGCTGCGGGGAGCCGCTCGGTGAGGGCGCACGCCGCCGAGGCCGCCAACACGATCTGATAGCGGCCCTCAGCTGTCACGTGTCCTGCGCTCGGCCATCAGTTCGTCCACCTCGCTGAGGCTGACGATCTCGCCGGATGCGACCTCCTCGAGGGCGGCCCTGACTGCCTCGACGGCGTCCGGATCCGACAGCAACTCGATGGTGGCCTCCATGGACTCCAGATCCTCGGCCGACACCAGCACGACGTACTCCCAGCCGTTGCGGGTGACGTGCACCCGCTCGTGGGTGCGGTCGACCTCGTCGGCGATCTCGCTCAGTCGGGCCTTGGCCTCGGACAGCGGCACAGTCCTCATAGACCAGGATTCTAGTCTATCGATGCTAGGCGCTAGGCCGATCAGCTCGCGGGTGTCGTTGCCTGACCCGTGAGCGCCCCCGCCCGCAGGCCCGAACCCTGTGACAGGCTGAGGCCATGGTGGCGCCCACTGGTGAGCAGTACGACATCGCAGCGGCCGGCTATCAGGCAGTGGTGACGGAGGCGGGGGCGACACTTCGGGTCCTGGAGCACGACGGTCGACCGTTGCTCGACGGCTTCGAGGTCACCGAGCGGCCGAGCGGGGGTCGGGGCCAGCTGCTCGCGCCGTGGGTCAACCGGATCCGGGACGGGCGCTATGTCTTCGAGGGCCAGACCCTCCAACTGGCGCTGTCCGAGCCGAGTCGGCTCAATGCCTCGCACGGGCTGGTCCGCTATGCACCGTGGACCGTCGAGGAGCACACCGAGCAGTCGGTGACGCTCCTGTGCAAGGTGATGGCACAGACCGGCTATCCGTGGTCACTCGACCTGCGGGTGAGCTACGACCTCTCCGCCGACGGGCTCACGGTGACGCACTGGGTGGCGAACCTGACCGACCAGCCCGCGCCGTACGCCGTGGGGGCGCACCCCTACCTCACCATCGACAACGGGCTGATCGACGGGCTCGAGCTGGTGTTGCCGGCCGCGACCCGACTCCTCACCGACCCCGACCGCAAGCTGCCGACCGGCACCGAGCCCGTCGAGGGCACCGACTACGACTTCCGGCTGACCCGGCCGATCGGCGCCACCGTGTTCGACCACGCCTTCACCGATCTGGTCCGCGACCGCCACGGCCGGACGACCGTCGAACTGCTCGACCCGGCCTCCGGCCACGGGGTGGCCCTCTGGGTCGACGACGCGCACCGTTGGCTGCAGGTCTACAGCGGCGAGGAGACCCCCGCGACCGCGCGGCACTCGCTGGCCGTGGAGCCGATGACCTCGCCACCGGACGCCTTCAACAGCGGCACGGACCTGGTCGTCCTCGCCGCTGCCGGCTCTCCTGGCGACGAGCACGTGTGCTCGTGGGGAGTCCGCGCGATCTAGCGACTAGCCATCGCGCGGCTGGTGGGCCTCGAGCAGCGCACGCAGATCACGGACGACGCGCAGGGCGCGGGCGCCGTCGGAGCCCTGGATGCCCATCGCCGAGACGGT
>JBDHZT010000218.1:0-4427 GCA_039811985.1 Nocardioidaceae bacterium
AAGGTGTTCCTGGGCGGGCCGCCGCTGGTCAAGATGGCCACCGGCGAGGAGTCCGACGACGAGTCGCTCGGTGGTGCCGAGATGCACGCCCGGGTCTCCGGCCTCGCCGACTACCTCGCCACCGACGAGCGGGACGCGATCCGGCTAGGTCGACGCATCGTGGCCCGCCTCAACCGGAGCAAGCCGGCGCCGCGCGGGTCGTCGTACGACGACCCAGCGGGTGGTGGGGCCTGGGCGGAGCCGGACGCCGACGTCGAAGAGCTGCTCGACCTGATCCCGAGCGACCTGAAGGAGCCCTTCGACCCACGCGAGGTGATCCTCCGGATCTGCGACGGCACCTCGGCGGCCAACGGCCAGCCGTTCGACGAGTTCAAGCCGCTCTACGGATCGTCCCTGGTGACCGGCTGGGCGCGCATCCACGGCCGTCCGATCGGCATCCTGGCCAACGCGCAGGGGGTGCTGTTCTCGCCGGAGGCGCAGAAGGCCGCCCAGTTCATCCAGCTCGCCAACCAGGCCGACACCCCGCTGCTGTTCTTGCACAACACCACCGGCTACATGGTCGGCGCGGACTACGAACAGGGCGGCATCATCAAGCACGGCGCCCAGATGATCAACGCCGTCGCCAACTCCGAGGTCCCGCACCTCACCGTGATCATGGGGGCGTCCTACGGCGCCGGCAACTACGGGATGGCCGGCCGCGCCTACGATCCGCGCTTCCTGTTCACCTGGCCCAACGCCAAGTCCGCGGTGATGGGGCCGCAGCAGCTGGCCGGCGTCCTCTCGATCGTGGCGAGGGCGGCGGCCGAGGCCCGCGGCCAGGAGTACGACGAGGCAGGCGACGCCGCCATGCGTGAGCTCGTCGAGACCTCGGTCGAGGAGCAGAGCCTGCCGTTCTTCCTGTCCGGGATGCTCTACGACGACGGCGTCATCGACCCGCGGGACACCCGCACCGTGTTGGCCATCTGCCTCTCGGTGATCGAGAACGCACCGATCAAGGGCGCCGACGGCTACGGCGTCTTCAGGATGTGAGGGCGATGATCCAGAGACTCCTGGTCGCCAACCGCGGCGAGATCGCCCGCCGGGTCTTCGCCACCTGCCGACGCTTGGGCATCGAGACGGTCGCCGTGCACTCACCGGTCGATGCCGGGCTGCCGTTCGCGGCCGAGGCCGACTATGCCGTCGTCCTTCCCGGTGACACCCCGGCCGAGAGCTATCTGCGCATCGACGCCCTGCTCGACGCGGCCACCCGGAGCGGCGCCGACGCGATCCATCCCGGCTACGGATTCCTTGCCGAGAGCGCTGACTTCGCTCGTGCGGTCCTCGACGCCGGCCTGACCTGGATCGGCCCGAGTCCGGCGTCCATCGAAACGATGGGTGACAAGGTCCGCGCCAAGGAGATCATGAGTGCCGCCGGCGTACCCATCCTGGACTCCCTCGACCCCGACACGCTCACTGCGGCCGACTTCCCGGTTCTGGTCAAGGCGGCGGCCGGGGGTGGTGGCCGCGGGATGCGCGTGGTCCGCGACTTGGCCACCCTGCCAGACGAGCTCGCCGCCGCGCGGGCCGAGGCCGATTCCGCATTCGGGGACGGCACTGTCTTCGTCGAGCCCTACGTCGAGCTCGGCCGTCATGTCGAGGTCCAGGTCTGGGGCGACCACAGTGGCAGCAACGTCTCCGCCCTCGGCGCCCGCGACTGCTCGGTGCAGCGGCGCCATCAGAAGGTCGTCGAGGAGTCGCCGCCGCCGGGAGTCAACCAGGCGACCCTCGAGGCGATGTACGACGCCGCACGCGCCGCGGCCGGGGCCCTCGGCTACACGGGCGTCGGGACGGTGGAGTTCCTGCTCGACGCGGCGGACAACGCGACGGTCGCCGACCAGGGTGACGTCGCCCGATTCGCCTTCCTGGAGATGAACACCCGCCTCCAAGTCGAGCACCCCGTGACCGAAGCGGTCCATGGCCTCGACCTGGTCGAGCTCCAACTCCAGGCGGCCGAGGACCCGACCGTGCTGGGCGTGACGAGCGCCGAGCGGGGTCACGCTGTCGAGGTGCGGCTCTATGCCGAGGATCCGGCCGCGGGCTACCAGCCGCAGAGCGGCATGCTGTCTGGCTGGGGGATCCCGGAGGTGGTCGGGGAGTTCTGCCAACCCGGCTTCGGCGTCCGAGTAGATGCCGGCTATGAGTCCGGCAGCGAGGTGTCGACGCACTACGACGCGATGCTGGCCAAGGTGATCTCCTGGGCGCGCACCCGACAGGAGGCGATCCGGCAGCTGGTCGGCACCCTGCGCCGCGCCCGCATCCACGGCCTGATCACCAACCGCGACCAACTCATCGCCGTCCTGACCGACGCCCGGTTCGGGGCCGGCGAGATGTGGACAAGCTTCCTCGACGACTTCGCTCCGGTGGTCGACGCGAAGGACGACGGTGCGTCTGTCGCCGCCGCGTTGGCACTGGCCGAGCATCGCGCCGACCGCCGCCGCGTGCAGCGGGGAGTCCCCGTTGCCTGGCGCAACGTGCCCTCCCAGCCACAGCGCACGGAGTTCGCCGATGCCACCGTCGAGTGGTGGGGCGGCCGGAGCGGCTATCGGGTCGACGGGTTCGGAGTCCTCTCCGTGCGACCCGACCAGGTGAGGCTGGAGCGCGACGGCGTGCGGACGTCGTACTCCGTCGTGATCCGGGACGACCACATCGACGTCGACTCCCCGCGCGGCCATCGCAGATTGACCCTGGCGCCACGCTTCCCCGACCCGGCGGCACAGCATGCCTCCGGCAGCCTGCTCGCGCCGATGCCCGGCACGGTGGTGTCTGTTGCGGCCGCGATCGGTGACCATGTCGGACCAGGCCAGCCGGTGCTGACTCTCGAGGCGATGAAGATGCAGCACACCGTGACCGCGCCGAGCGCCGGCATCGTCGCCGAGATCGACGTGGCCATCGGTCAGCAGGTCGCCGCCGGCGACGTGCTCGCCGTGGTCACCGAGCACCCTCCAGCAGACCCCACCGACCCCGATCCAGACGGAGAGCCCTGATGACCCAGATCGCCTTCACCGAGCCCGAGGAGCGGCAGGAGCTGCGCCGTCAGGTCGCCAAGCTGGCCGCGAAGTACGGCCGCGACTACTTCAGCGACAAGGCCCGCACCGGCGGCAAGACCACCGAGCTCTGGCTGGAGATGGGCCGCACCGGCTATCTCGGCGTCAACATCCCGGAGGAGTACGGCGGCGGTGGTGGCGGCATCGGTGACGTCGCGGCCGTCTGCGAGGAGCTCGCGGCCCAGGGCTGTCCGCTGCTGATGATGGTGGTCAGCCCGGCGATCTGCGGGACGGTGGTCGCCCGCTACGGCACCGAGGAGCAGAAACGTCGGTGGCTGCCGGGCATCGCCGACGGTACTTCGACGATGGCGTTCGCGATCACCGAGCCGGACGCCGGCACCAACTCCCACCACATCACCACGACCGCCCGCCGTGACGGCGACGAGTGGGTGCTCAACGGGCGCAAGGTCTTCATCTCCGGCATCGACGAGGCGGACCACGTGCTGGTGGTGGCGCGGACTCAGGACGCACCGACGAGTGAGGGCGGGACGGGCAAGCTCAAGCCCTGCCTCTTCGTGGTGCCGACCGATGCTCCCGGCTTCGAGGCGACCCCGATCCCGATGGAGACGATCTCGCCGGAGCGGCAGTTCAGCGTCTTCATCGACGACGTCCGGCTGCCTGCCGATGCCCTGGTCGGTGACGAGAACGCCGGCCTCGCCCAGCTCTTCGCAGGCCTCAACCCCGAGCGGATCATGGCGGCGTCGTTCTCCACCGGCCTGGCTCGCTACGCGCTCGACCGCGCGGCGTCGTACGCCAAGGAGCGCACCGTCTTCCAGGGACCGATCGGCACCCACCAGGCCATCGCGCACCCGCTCGCGCAGAGCCACATCGAGATCGAGCTCGCCCGGCTGATGACCCAGAAGGCCGCCGCGCTCCTCGATGCCGGGGAGGACATGGCGGCCGGCGAGGCCGCCAACATGGCGAAGTACGCCGCTGCCGAGGCGGCTTGCACGGCCGCGGACCGGGCCGTGCAGACTCACGGCGGCAACGGGATCACCCAGGAGTACGGCATGGCCGGCCTTCTCGTCGCCACCCGCGCCGGCCGGATCGCGCCCGTCACCCGGGAGATGATCCTCAACTTCGTGGCCATGCACTCCCTGGGCCTGCCGAAGTCCTACTGAGCGCTCGGGATGCCAGCCGGAGCCCTGGTCGCCCCTGCGAGAGCGGCGTACTCCCGCGACTAGCGCTGCTCGGGGGTCGCCGGCGGTGTCCGGGTTGCTGGTGGTCTGGGTTGCGTCCGACAGGGCAGCAACCCGGAGAGCGGTGCTCGGCTTGCGGCTGCGCTGCCGGTTGCTGGTCGCTGGTGGTCACTCTGGTCACCGTTTTCACAAGGTATGTAGGGAT
>JBDHZT010000219.1:0-4422 GCA_039811985.1 Nocardioidaceae bacterium
AAACCGCATGACCCTCGGGCCTGCGGGGGAGCGCTCGCTCAGGGAGTGATGACCGCGCGACGGGCTCCAGAAGCGGCGGCCCAGGCCTCGGCGGCCTGGTCGAAGGAGTACGGCGTGTAGGGCACCGAGAGAGTGCCGTCGGTGATCAGGCCCATCAGCTGTGGGAGCTCGGCCATGATGCGCTGGGTGGAGCTCGAGCCGGCTCCGCTGCCGACGATCCGGATGCGACGGCTGCGCAGCAGCGAGCCGGGCAGGGCGGCGGTCGGTCCGCCGAGGGAGCCGATCTGGGTGTAGGTGATGTCGGCGTCGTCGTCGCCCATGCCGCGCCGGGCGAGCGCCCCGAAGGCCGCTTCGGCCGCCGAGCCCCAGACGTAGTCCAGCACCAGCGAGGGCGCCGAGCCGTCCAGAGCTTCGGCAATCGCGCGGGCAGGGTCGGGCGCATCGGCGTGCGCGGTGGTGATGCCCAGCTCGGCTAGGTGGGCCAGGCGCTCCGGATCGCGGCCCACGCCCACGACGCGGTGGGCGCCGAGGTGCAGCGCGGCCTGCGCGGCCATCCGACCGGCCATCCCGGTCGCCCCGATCACGAGCACGGTGCCTAGCGACCCGAGCTCGTCCTTCCGTGCGACCAACGGCAGCCAACAAGACATTCCGGGATTCAGCCCCGCGGCGATCGCCAGCGGGTCGGCGCCGTCCGGGAGCTCAAGGCCCACGGGTGCGGCCAGACGCTCGGCCATCGTGCCCCACGGCGAGCGGACCCAGCCGGTGAAGACCAACCGACCGTCCGCGGTCCGAGCGACGGCGTCCACTCCGGGCACGAGCGGATAGCTGTCCTGGGACCCGTAGTGTTGCCCGCTCGCCAGCGACCGGACGACCCAGTGGACGCCGGCGGCGACCAGCTCGAGCTCCTGCTCGCCCGCGGCCGGCTCCGGATCGGGGAACTCCGCGGCTACGGGCGACTGACCCGGCTTCTCGACGACAATGGCTCGCATCTCTGCCTCCTTAACTAAGTTCAATTCCAGGATGCCTTAACACTGTTAAGGTGTCAACCGTGGCGAAGGGACTCAGCCGGTCGGTGATCGTCGACGCGGCGCTGGCCGTGCTCGATGACGACGGGATCGACGGCGTCACGGTGCGGGCCGTGGCACAGCGGTTGGACGTCAAGGCGCCGGCGCTCTACTGGCACGTCGCTGGCAAGCAGGAGCTGCTCGACGAGATGGGCACCGAGATCCAGCGCCGAGTGATCCAAGAACTCGTCGCGCGGCTGGACGAGAAGGCCGACTGGCGAGAGGGGCTGACCACCTATGCGCGGGTCCTCCGCGAGGAGTACCTCGCCCACCGAGACGGAGCCCGCACCTTCAGTGGCACCCGGCTCACCGACCCCGAGGTGCTGCGCGCCCAGGAGCCCTGGCTGGAGCGCTGGGTCGACCAGGGCCTCTCGGTCCAGGACGCGACCGACGCCGCCACCTTGGTCACGTCCTTCGTCGTCGGCTTCGTCATCGAGGAGCAGGAGCGGGCCCAGGGTGGTCAGCAGCGCTACTCCCTGAGCGAGCGCGATGCGAATGTCGGCCCCGACGCCCCGCTCGTGCACGAGTCCGGCCGCATCATCTACGACGACCCCTCGGCGCGCTTCGAGCGCCTCGTCAATGTTCTCCTGGACGGACTGGCGGCCACGATGCGCTCAGGAGCTTGAGTCGCCGACCACGTCGGGTCGGAGCGGTGACGGCGCTCACCGCCTTCTCGGTCACCCGTCGCCGTACTCGTCGCATTGGTGGCCGATTCGCCGCACGGCGCCGAGCAGGGCGCGAACGAGGCTGTCGGTGCGGTGGCTGACCATCTTGGCGCTCGGACCCACCACTGATACGGCGGCTATGGCGGCGCCTGCGCGATCGCGCACCGGCGCCGCGATCGAGGTGAATCCCGCGACGGACTCGTCGACCGAGCAGACCCAGCCATCGGTGCGGGCACGCGCCAGGATCCGGCGCAGCCGCGCTGGGTCGGTCACTGTCTGCGGGGTGTGGCGGACCATAGGGACCGCCAGGGTGGCCCGCTCGATCGCCGGGTCCGCCGCCGCCATCGCCCGCCCGGCGCTGGAGGCGTATCCACCCACCTTGCGCATCCATTCGCCGCTGATCTGTGGACGCAGCGGGTCGTGGCCGAAACGCTCGACGTAGATCACGTAGCCGTTGGCTGGCAGCCCTAGCTGGACCACGTGCCCGACCTGCTTGTGCAGGGCGACCAGCTCGGGTCGGGCCAGGCGACGGATCGGCAGGCGGTCCAAGACCAGCTGTCCGTAGTCGAACAGGCGAAGACTGAGCCGGTATCGACCCGTGCCGGTGCGCTCGAGTAGCCCACCGTTGGCCAATGACGTCAGCATCTGGTGAGCCGTGCTCTTCGCCACGCCCAACTCCCGGGCGACCTGGGTCGGCCCGAGGACCTCGTGGTCGACGAAGCAGTCGAGCACCTGTGTCGAGGTGGTGACCGAGCGCAGGCCGGGACTGACGAGGTGAAGCTGAGCAGAGGTCGTCATCGTGGTGGCCTTCCCTCCCGCCTCGGCCGGAGTGTTACCCACGTCACACTATGGACGGCGCCGGACTGATCGGAGCATCGTCCCGCATGGAGGAACACGACGCTGGGCGCCGGCTGGGACAAGACGCGCCTACGGGGTGTGGAAGGCGTGTTTGGCGGCCATGGCGACCGGATTCCAGCCTCCGGGCGTCGGTGCAACACTGGCCACGGAAACCGGTCGCGCCTGCACGATGGACACGGGGTCGCCGGAGCGTCGGTGCCGACTGATCACCCACTCGACGTCGACCGGATAGCCGTAGTGCTTCTCGATCGCCAGCACGTCCTCGGTGATCGCTCCGATCTGCTCGTCGTCGAGGATGGGTCGTTCGGCCAATCGCGCGGGCATGTCGGTCTCGACCACATGACCGCGCGCGTAGTCGAAGGCGGACACGACGGTCTTCTTGGCGACCTCGTGTCGCAGCACCCGTCTGTCGCTCTTGCCGACCTCGATGTGGTCCGGGGTGACCAGACCTTGGACCACAGCCTCGCCCCACCCCCAGTTGCCCTCGATGACGACTCGATCGGTCTTGCCGGTGACCGGGTGCACCGAGAAGGCGACACCGGAGCAGCGGGCATGGACGAGCTCGATCACCCCGACGGCGATCGGCATTTCCAGGTGGCTGATCCCGCGACGGTGTCGATAGTCCAGAGCGCGCCCGGTGAAGAGGCTGCCCCAACAGCGACGGACTGCGCCGAGCACGCGATCGGCCCCAGAGATGCCGAGGTAGGTGTCGAAGATGCCGGCGAACGAGGCGTCCGCGGAGTCCTCTCCGGTGGCGGAGCTCCGCACCGCCACCGGAGGGTTGACCTCGAGGCAGCGCTCGCTCAGCTCGTCGTACGCCTCGATGATCGCGGACGCCAAAGACGGCTCGACCGGGCGCACCTCGAACTCGCCGCGGATCGTGGCGGAGGCGGTCTCGACGTCACCCGGGCTCGGGTCTGGCCCGAGCTCGCCGAGGACGGTCTCGATGAAGTCGTCGAGGCCGGCGGCCGCCGTGTGCTGGCGGTAGCCGTCGATGCTCACCGAGAACCCGTCCGGGACGGCGGCTCCGGCAGCGCGCAACTCGCACAGGCGGCCCATCTTGGCGCCCGTGAGCGCGATCGCCTGCTCTGGCTCGACCGTGTCGAGCCAGAGCACTGGTGCTGATGTCACACGGGTTCCTTCGTGTCGCGGAACACCGTCACCGTACCCGTCGTGCCGTCGACCTCGACGATGTCGCCGTCCTTGATGACCGCCGTCGCCACACCTACCGCGGTCACCGTCGGTACGCCGTACTCGCGGCCCACGATCGCGGCGTGAGACAACATGCCGCCACCATCGCAGATGCAGCCAATGATCTTGGCGAACGCAGGCGTCCAGTTCGGCGAGGTGGACTCACACACCAAGATCTCCCCGGGCTGGAGACGATGCAGCTCGTCTGCGTTGCTGAGCACGCGGGCGACGCCTCGCGCAGTCCCCTTGGCGGCGGCGACACCCTGCAGCGTGTTGATCTCGCGACCCTCGCTGGTGGCCTTGATGGTGTCGAGGAACTGAGCGTTGAGACCGAAGATCTCGATCAGGATCGGGTCATCGACTGAGTCGGGAATGGAACCGAGCATCTTCGGCATGCTCGGGCGGCGCTCATGCCAGTGCTCGAAGTACTGTCGGCGCTCGGCGATGATCGACCGGAACTCGGTATAGGTGCTGTCCCCGTTCACCAAGCGCATGTTCTCGGGCCAGAACAAGAAGATCATGTCGTCTTCGGCGTCGGCTCCCGCGCGCTTCGCGATCTCCTGGCATGCCCACCGCATCGGCAGCGACACCTTCAGGTCGAGGTAGTAGTTGTGGTCGTCCTGCCACCACGGGAAGTTCGCTGC
>JBDHZT010000220.1:0-4393 GCA_039811985.1 Nocardioidaceae bacterium
CACACCCCACGGCCTCACCCGACGCGTCGACCCCACCGGCACCCACCACACCAACAACGACGACGGACCCGACCCCTAACCCGGATGTATCACCGGTGATACACTGAGGTGGTGGAGTCGGTAACAGTACGGGAACTGAGGAACCATGGGGGAGAGGTGCTTGATCGCGTCGCGCGCGGCGAGGTCCTCGTGGTGACTCGCGATGGCGCGGAGGTTGCCGAGTTGCGACCTCGAGCTCGTCGCAGCCCGTCGCCCGCCGAGCTCGTTGCCCGTCGCCGGACCTTGCCACAAGTGGATCCCGATGCGCTACGGCGGGACCTTGACTCTGTCTTGGATGCCACGCTGTGACGACAGCAGTTGATCGCGGGATGCTCGACACGTCCACGGTGATCCTTCTCGGACGGCTGGACGACCCTTCGGTCCTCCCGCAGGACTCTGTAGTCAGCGCAGTGACGCTCGCTGAGCTGTCGGTGGGGCCCTTGGTCGCGACGACCGCCGCCGAGCGATCCGCCCGGCAGGCCCACCTTCAACAAGCTGAGTCCGACTTCGAGATGGTTCCGTTCGACGCTTCAGCGGCCCGCGCATTCGGTCGAGTGGCGGCGTCGTTGCGCACAGCTGGGCGCAAGCCCAGCGCTCGCGCCTACGACGCACTGATCGCCGCGACCGCCATCGCCGAAGGCGTCCCGCTCTACACCTGCAATCCTGATGACTTCGAGGGCATCGAGGGGCTGGATATCCGTCCCGTGCCGCACCCTGACGCGTGATCACTGTTCACCTGGCTGAGAAGCTGGACTACCTCCTGCGCGAGCAGGGGCGTCCCTGGGTGCCGGCGTCGGGGGACCGGTTCGTCATTCCGGGCCGCGATCTCGATCAGGTGTTCGTCGTCGCTGAGATGACGATCGAGGTCGAGGAGCTGCCGAGCGGCTGGCACATCCGCTTCAACGGCACCACCGAGTGGGCTCTTGACAGCATCGCCGCCTCCGACGTGCTGTGGATCCCCTGGGAGCACCAGCTCCGGGAGCTGTTGGGGCACCGATTCGTCTCCCTGACCCACCGCGCCGAGTCGTACGTCGTACTCACCTCCGACAGAGTCGAGACGACAGCAGACGACGCGGAGACGGCGTACGCGCTCGCCATCCTGGCGGCGAGCCCGTGACGACGATCGCGGAAACAGACCTCTACTGGTCGCGCGCATTGAAGCTAACTAAAGATCGAACCCAAGGGAGAGACGGCCAGCGATGGCTGTGGGGCTCGACATCAGATGATGGCATCCAATCAGATTGGCTGATGCTATGCTGTCAACTATGAGAACCACCGTTACGCTTGACGCGGACTCAGAGCAGATCGTCCGGGAGCGCATGCAGCGCGACGGCGTGTCGTTCAAGCGTGCATTGAACGACGCCATTCGCTCGGGCGCCACGGACACGAGGCGCCCGCCACGGCCGGACTTCGTGACGAGTTCGATCGCGCTGGGACGACCGGCCTTTGGACTCGATCGAGCACTCCAACTCGCGGCCGAGATCGAGGATGAGGAACTCATCAGCAAGGCGAAGGCCGCCTTGTGAAACTCGTTGACGCCAATGTGTTGGTCTACGCCTTCAACACCGACGCAGACCGTCACGCCGAGGCGAAGGGGTGGCTGGATGCCGCATTGTCTGGTGCCGCGACGGTCGCCTTCGCATGGTTGCCCCTGCTGGCATTCGTCCGCTTGACCACCAAGGCAGGGATCTTTCCCAGCCCAGTGAGCACCGAGGTAGCCATGACTCAGGTCCAGGACTGGCTCGCCCAGCCGAGTGCTCAGCTCGTCCAACCCACCGTGCGCCACCCCTTCGTCCTCGCCGAGCTGCTGCGAGAGAGCGGTGCGACCGGCAATCTGGTCAGCGATGCCCATCTGGCTGCGCTCGCGATCGAACATCGGGCGCACATCGTGTCCTACGACACCGACTTTGAACGCTTCGCAGGCGTTCGTTGGGAGCGGCCAAGCAGTGCACCATGACCCCGCTCCCAATGTGGGGATGCCACTGGGCATCCGTGCGGCGACGCCTGAGGACGCAAGCGCCCTGGCCGAGCTTGCTCGGGCGGCGTACTCGGTCTATCTGCCTCGTCTACCCGTAGGGGTGCGGCCCGCGCCCCTGGATGCCGACTATGCGGCGACCGTGCACCGCGACGAGGTGTGGGTCGTCGACCGCGGGCGCCGCATCAGCGGTTTCGTAGTTCTGGTTCGCCAGCCCGATCACCTACTGCTGGAGAACATCGCCGTCCATCCTGACTTCCAGGGGCAGGGCATCGGTGGTGCGTTGCTCTCCCTGGCCGAGGAGCAAGCGGTGAGCCGGGGAATCCCATCGATCCGGCTCTACACCCACGCGGTCATGGTGGAGAACCAACGGCTCTACGAGCACCTTGGCTACGTCGTGACGGCACGAACGACAGAAGGTGGGTTTGACCGGGTCTTCTACGAGAAGCAGATCCGAGCGATCACGCCATGAGCTTTGATGTTCAGGTCAACCAGGACGCATAGAAGATCCCGAGTCCGGCCGCTACGCAGATCCCCGAGACGATCCAGAAGCGGATCACCACGGTGACCTCGTCCCATCCCGCGTGCTCGAAGTGATGGTGGATGGGAGTGATCCGGAAGATGCGACGCCCCGTTCCCGTCAGGCGCCTGGTGAGCTTGAAGTAGCTCATCTGAATGAGCACCGACATCATCTCAAGGACGAACAGCCCAGCGATGACGGCCATCAGGAACTCGGTGCGAGACATGATCGCGAGCCCGGCCAGCGCGCCGCCGATGGCGAGGGAGCCGACATCACCCATGATGATCTGCGCTGGCTTGGCGTTCCACCAGAGAAAGCCGATGCACGCTGCCGCGATAGCGATCGAGAAGATCGCGAGGTCAAGCGGATCGCGCACCTCGTAGCATCGCGACTCCACCACCGTGGGTCGGGACGAGCCGCACAGCTGGTTGTTCTGCCAGACATTCACGATGGTGTAGGCGCCGAAGATCAACGCCGAGGCGCCGGCAAGCAGACCGTCGGCGCCGTCGGTGAAGTTGGCAGCATTGGCCGTCGCCGTGACGATGAACCAGATCACGAGCAGCACGACGACCAGAGGCAGCTTGATGCCCCAGTCATGCGTGATGGAGATGTACGGCGACGCCGGCCTGACTCCCCGCTCGTCGATGAACAACGTCGTGGCCAGCACTCCGAAGAGGAGGGCGACCGCTGTCTGACCGGCCATCTTGCGGCGGCTGCTGAGGCCAGCATTGTTCTGCGTGTAGACCTTGATGTAGTCGTCCAGGAACCCCACCGCGCCACAGCCGAAGAACAGCACCATCAGCAGCCACCCGCTAGCACTCGGCAGCCCGCCGGTCGCGATCGTTGCGACCAAGTACGCCGCCGTGGCACTGAGTAGGATCACGACGCCGCCCATGGTCGGCGTACCGCGCTTGACGTGATGAGTGGTCGGCCCATCTTCCCGGATCGGTTGGCCGAAGCCGTGCCCCGTGAACCACCGGATGGCATACCGCGTCCCCAGCAGCGAGCAGAGGACGGCCAACCCGCCGCTCAGGAGTATCGCCCGCATGGAGTCCAGCCCTCTCGGCCAGTCGGATGGTCGCCCCTTCCAGACAAGAGGGGAGTCGTCTGTCCGACATTGTGCAGCAGCAGATCCGCGACCCAGCCAAGGCTCACCGGCGCGGGGTGAGGAGCGGCAACGGGGCATCGGAGTCCGGCCGGCAGCCGCTCGCGTTAAGCGGGCTGATCCGTACGGCGGGGCCATTCGGTTTGGATCGTCGTACGTCGCTTACCGACCGTGCTGACGTGGCCGATGGGCCTGCGTTCCGAAGCGACCCGCGGTCGCGACCTGATCAGTCGACGGGTTACTGGTTGAAGAACGTCTTCAGTACACGGGCCATGAGTTCGGGGGCGACGACGTGTCCCTGCCCGTCGAGCGTGTGTCGTTCGGTCTGGGGGGTGGCAGCGGCTATCGCTTTCGCGGCGCGGTCGAAGAAGTCGGTCGGGAGGCCCGCCATCTGGGGCTCGGTGATCGGACCCTCGGTGGTCACCAGGACCGACTGAGTGATGCGGGCAAGTCGGTTCGTGGGGATCTTGTAGTCATTGAGGACCATGGCGTCCTTGACGAGCGTGTGGGCGAGCGCGACCGACAAGGCCCAGTACGGGTGCTGTTTGCCAGCCGCGATGTCCGCGTCGGGTCCGCCGGTAAGCCTCATGAACAGTTCCAGCATCTCCTCGTCCCGGCCGGCTTTGTATGCCTCGTGGGTGTCCGCGAGGTACTGGTTGAACCTCGGCCACAGGTCGTCCCCGATCACGTACGGCACATCCCACACCGCGATCTTGTCGATCGCCGAACCTGCCGCTGCTGCCTCCAGCGCGAG
>JBDHZT010000221.1:0-4381 GCA_039811985.1 Nocardioidaceae bacterium
ATCGCGATCGCCCGGTTCAGTCGCACGATGGGGTTCGGGTCGATTGCCGCGAGCTGGTCGTAGAGGGCGGCGATCTGGGACCAATCGGTGTCGCGTACGTCCGCGGCGGACGCGTGCACGGCGTTGATCGCGGCAAGGATCTGGAAGCGTCCGGGCCTCGCCTCGCCGCGTGCCACCGCGGCGAGCCGCTCTCGGACCAGCGATATGCCCTCATCGATCAGCCCGCGGTCCCAGGCGCCGCGGTCCTGCTCGTCGAGCCGCACCAACTCGCCGGATGCGGAGACGCGGGCGGTGGCGCGGGCTTCGGTGAGCACCATGAGGGCGAGCAGTCCGGCGACCTCCCCGTCGTCGGGCAGCAGGCTGCGGACGAGTCGGGTCAGTCGGATCGCTTCAGCGGTGAGGTCTCGCCGGATCGGGTCGGACTCGTCGCCGGAGGTGAGGTAGCCCTCGTTGAAGATCAGATACAGCACGGTGAGGACGCCGTCGAGGCGGAGAGGCAGATCCTCGACGTCCGGTAGGCGGAAGGGGATGCCGGCAGCCCGGATCTTGTTCTTGGCCCGGCTGATCCGCTGTCCCATCGTGGTCTGCTGCACGAGGAACGCTCGCGCGATCTCGGGGACGGAGAGCCCGCCGATCATGCGCAGGGTCAGCGCCACCCGCGCCTCCATGGCCAGGGCGGGATGGCAGCAGGTGAAGACCAGCCGGAGCTGGTCGTCCTCCACAACACCGATCGGCTCCGGCGGGCTGTCGTCGTGCAGCATGAGCGCTTCCTGCTGTTTGGTGTCGCGTTGTCCCTCACGGCGGAGTCGGTCGATGGCCTTGCGGTTCGCGGTGGTGGTGATCCAGGCGCCGGGGCTCGGTGGGATGCCGTCGATCCGCCATCGCTCGACGGCGGTGGCGAAGGCTTCCGCAGCCATCTCCTCGGCCAGGTCCAGGCTGCCGAAGCGGCGGGTGAGGGAGGCCACCACGCGCACCCACTGCTCACGGTGGACGCGCGTGACCGCCGCGTCGACGACCTCGATGTCCGTCATCATCCGGCCATCGGCCGGACCTCGATCCTGCGCCGGCACGCGCGGGACCCGCGAGCGGCAACCGCGAGAGCGGCGTCGAGGTCGGCCACCTGGACGATCCAGAAGCCCGCGATGTACTCCTTCGATTCCAGGTACGGGCCGTCGGTGATGATCGGCGTCGCGCCTCGCGCGTCCACGACGCTGGCGGCCGATGCCTCGGCCAGGCCGTTCGCGTAGACGAAGCTGCCCTCGCTGCGCAGTTCGTCATTGAAGGCGCCAGTCGCCTCGAACTGGGCGGCGTTCTCCTCGGCGGTCTCGTAGCTGCCGTGTTCGCCGTACTCCGCCGGCCCCCAGACCATCAGCGCGTAGTGCCTCATCGTCTTCTCCTCACGTCCGTCCAGCAACGACACATCAGTCCAACACGCGATATCGCAGGTGCAGTGCTCCGTCACCCACACGCGACGAGACCAGCAGGACTTCTCGCATCTCGGCGCCCGGGTCGTCGAAGAGTCGTCTGCCCTGACCGAGGAGCAGCGGGACGAGGTGAATGACCATCTCGTCGATGAGCCCCGCCCGCAGCAGAGCTTGCGCGGCAGAGGCGCCGTGCACCATGACGTCTCGACCGCCCGCGGCCCGTTTCGCTTCGTCGACGGCGGTTTCGAGGTCGGTCGCGTAGCGGGCATGCCCTGACGCGGGCTGCCCGGGCGGCGTCCGGGTGAGGACGAAGATCGGCACTCCGTCGTGGTGGTCGCCGCCCCATTGGCCGGCGAATTCGAAGGTGCGCCGTCCGGTGATCACCGCGCCGGTTGCCATCATCTCGTCGAAGACCTCCGCGTTCACGCGCGATGTGGGGCGGTAGGAGCCAGGACTGATCCCGCCATCGGCCAGCCAGGCATGCAACGGCTCACCGCCGACGCCGAGCCCATGCCCCATCTCATCGCCGGGCGCGGCGATGAAGCCATCGACGGACATCGACATGTACAGGATCACCTTGCTCATCAGCCGACCTTTCGGCGTTGCGGACCGACGCCCTCGGGCATCGCGCCGTGGACATGTGGTTCGTAGACGAGCTTCACCGTCCGCCCGTCCAGCACGGTGGACTCGATGAGGTCCAGGTCGAACTCCGCTCCACCCTGGAAGAGCGCGGCGCATCCCGCACGGCCCGTGATGGCAGGAAACATCATGACCTCGAGCCGGTCGACGAGCCCGGAGGCAAGCAGCGCGCGGTTCAGCGAGATGCTGCCGTGGCAGCGCATCGGCACATCGGTGATGCGCTTGAGCCGCTCGATCGCGGTCACCGCGTCCTCGTTCACGACAGTCGCGTTCTCCCAGCCCGGCGCCTCCGGATCGAGCGTGCTGGAGAAGACGATCTTCGGCAGCGCGTTCAGGCTCTGGTAGTACGGCTCGTCATACTCGACGACGAATGTCCGGAACTCCCGGAACGTCGTCGCGCCGAAGACGAGCACCTGATCTTGCGCGAAGGTGCGGATCCGGTCCGCGATCAGCTCGGGGCCCTCCTTGCCCCAGTAGCCCGGCCAGCCTTCGGCGGAGCCGTAGCCGTCGAGGCTGCAGAAGAAGTCGACAGTCAAGGTCGCACTCATGGCGATACTCCCTACCCAGGGCCACCCCAGGTGGGCGGCTTCATCACCTCCACGATCACCACCGGGCCATTTCGACACGTCTCGTCAGACTTCTTCGCCGATGGTCATGCGGCTTGGCCGAGGAGCGCCACCGGGACAAGTCGTTGCCGGTCACTGGTTGTGGAAGGGCCGCACTTCGACGCGCCTGTTGCAATGCCGGGACGCCTCGGCCGCGATTGCGAGGGCTACGTCGAGATCGGTGGCCTCGATGATCCAGAGCCCTCCGAGGAACTCCTTCGACTCCAGGAAGGGGCCGTCGGAGAACACCGGCTCGGCGGTGCGGTTGTCGACGAGTGTCGCGGTGTTGGTCGGAGCGAGACCGCCGGCGAAGACCCAATGCCCGCTGGCGCGAAGTCGCTCGTTGAACGCACCGGTCGCGGCCAGCTCGTCCCCGGTAGCGAAGGTGGACTCATCGTCGATCACGGAAAGCAGGTACTGCATCTCGCTTGTCCTCCTGTTGATGTGGATCGCTTGGCGACGTACCCATTCAGGGACATGGTCGCCGGTGCCTGCACGCTGCCCATATCGAGCCCTTCTATTCGGGCGGGGGTCGGTAGTGGTGGGCGACGACGCCGTTGGGAAAGCGTGTGGTCTCGACCAACTCGAGGTGCCGTGACTTCGGCAGCCGGCTGAACAGCGCTTGCCCACGACCCAGGACCAGCGGCTGGACCAGCAGGTGGTATTCGTCGATCAGGTCGTCCGCGGCGAGTGCGCCCGCTAGCGTACCGCCGCCCCAGACGATCGCATCCGGGCCGGACTCGTTCCTTATGGCGGTGATCTCGTCCGCCAGGTCGCCGCGGGCGACCCGCGTTTCGGGCCAGTTCGCCTCGGTGTCGGTGAGCGTCGTCGAGAACACGACTTTGGGGATGTCGTTCATCGGTGCTGCGTACGGGTCGTCGGAGTACGGCCAATACGACGACATCTCCTGATAGGTGACGCGGCCCATGAGGTGGGCGCCGGCTCGGCTGATGCGGTCGAGCTTCCACCGCTTCAGCTCGGCGCACTCCGGGACCGCCATCCCCGGGTGCTCGCGATCGCTGCTGACGAAACCGTCCAGCGACATCGACATGTACAGAGCGACCTTCCGCATGACTCTCCTTCAGTTGCTCGGGCGCCGACCCTGCATGGACGACCCCTCACCATGGCAACGAACGCGGATTGCTTGTTTCGACAGGACGTTCGCGCTCGCCCGCCGGCGCGGAGCGGGCCAGGTGCTGTCGAGCCACGGTCAGGACAGCGCGGATGCGGCGATTGACGAGGGCGCGGTGGCGGTCGCCGAGCAAACGCGAGTTCACGAACTGAGCGCGATGGTCGCGACGAGCGCTGCGACGAGGATGTCCAGGACCGCGCAGAACTGGGCAAGCGAGCGGTTCACCACCCGATCGGTGCGGTGGTGGTGAATGTCCCAGGCCGCATGGCCCAGGAGGGCGACCGCGATGAGCAGGCCGCCGAGCATCGGATCCGAGCGCAAGGCGACGAACGCGACGACTCCCAGGACCAGCATGGCCACCGCCTGGAGCGGAAAGGACCACCAGGGCCTGGTGCGTCGTTCGACGATCCCGACCACCAGCAGCACGCCGGCCATGCCGAGCAGCCACGGAACAGCGTCGAATCCGACGAACTTCGCCAGGCCGATGAGTACGAACGTGACCGCGAAGCCGATCCATGCCATCTGTCGGCGCCCGGTCGCGGCAGCCGCCAGGTACACCAGGCCGGAGGCTGCGACGACGG
>JBDHZT010000222.1:0-4341 GCA_039811985.1 Nocardioidaceae bacterium
TCGATCATCGCCCGGCGGCTCGGCCTGACCGGTGCGCTGGGCACGGTCGCCGAGCACGAGGACGGCGTCTACACCGGTCGCTTGGTGGGCGAGATGCTGCACGGCCCGGCGAAGGCCGAAGCGGTGCTCGCGCTAGCGGCTCGGGAGAGCCTGGATCTGAGCCGGTGTACGGCGTACTCCGACTCGATCAACGACCTGCCCATGCTGTCCCTGGTGGGCGAGGCGGTCGCGATCAATCCCGATTCCCGGCTGCGTGCGCATGCGCGCGAGGCCGGCTGGCGCATCCGCGACTATCGCACGGGGCGCAAGGCCGCCTGGGCGGGTGTCCGGCTCGGCGCAGCCGCCGGGGCGGTCGCTGGCGCGGCGGCGGTCGGCGCCGCCCTGCGTCGCAAGCGCTGATCGCGCCGCCTCGGTGGGCGCGAGGTCAGCGAGGTGAGAGCCCGAAGACCGACTCACGCTGGCGAAGCAGGTCGTAGAGGGTCTGCTGGATCGTCTCGCGGACCTGGTCGGTGACGTTGAAGACCAGCATCGGGTCGTCGGCCGTGCTGGCGCCGAGGTCGTCGGTGCGGATCGGCTCGCCGAACTCCATCAGCCACTTCGAGGGCAGAGGCACCAGCCCCAGCGGACCGAGCAACGGGAAGGTCGGCGTGACCGGCAGATAGGGCAGCCCGAAGAGCCGGGCCAACGGAGCGAGGTTGCCGATCATCGGGTAGATCTCCTCGGCACCGACCACCGACAGCGGCACGATCGGCACCCCGGTGTTCAGAGCGGCAGACACGAAGCCGCCGCGGCCGAAGCGTTGCAGCCGATAGCGCTCGGAGAACGGCTTGCCGATGCCCTTGAAGCCCTCCGGCCAGACCCCGACCAGCTCGCCGCCGCGCAGCATCCGCTCGGCGTCCTCGTTGCACGCCAGTGTCGCGCCGGTCTTGCGGGCGATGGCGCTGACCATCGGCATCCGGAAGACCAGGTCGGCGCCGAGCGGTCTCAAGAAGCGCCCGGTGTGCTGGTGGACGGTCTCCATCGTCATCAGGGCGTCGACCGGGACCGTCCCGGAGTGGTTGGAGACGACCAGCGCGCCGCCCTCGGTCGGGATGTTGTCCAGGCCGCGGACCTCGATGCGGAACCACTTCTCCGCGATCGGGCGCAGCGCCGCCAACACCAGCTGCTCGGTGAGCTCCGCGTCGAAGCCGTAGTCGTCGACGGTGTAGTTGCCCTCCAGGCGACGGCGCCAGAATGCCATCAAGTGGGCGAGCTTGCCCTCCCAGTCCTGGCCGAGCACCTCAACCACGGCTGCCTGCAGCGCTGCGGCCCAGTCGCCGACCGGGATGCCTGCCAACCCGGGCCGCTCCTCGGTGGTGGTCGCGGGTCGGATCGTCTCGACAGGATCTTGAGCCTCGGGCCCGGGAGCCGGCTGCGGACGATCGCTCGCGAGTCGCCGAGTGGCCGCGGACGGCCGCTGCCGGCCGGTGCCTCGACCGGGTCGGCCGCGCGTGCCGAGCGGGATGATCTCGGCGTCAACCATGATCTGCCTCGACCGGGGTGGGTCGCTCCGTGTGGGTCAAGGTGTGCGCGAAGTCGTCAAACGCCGCCGGCGTGCTGAACCGTGGGTGGAAGCCCAAGACGGTGTGCATCCGTGTGGTGTCGATCCCGCGGCCGTAGGTCAAGAACGCCTGTTGCTCCGGCGAGAAGTCAGCGAGGTGGGCGCGGCGCAACACTTGGCCGACACCGGCCACGCCTGGCGGTGGCAGCGGCACCGACGGCCGACCGAGCCGACGGATCGCCTGGGAGAGAAGCAGTACACCATCGCCCGCGACGTTGAACGTGCCGGGGACGTCGTGGGTGACCGCGTGCTGGAGGACGGCGAAGAGGTCGTCTTGGTGCAGGAACTGCAGGCGTGGGTCGAAGCCGAGCACGCGCGGCAGCACGGGCAGGCGGAAGTAGGACGTGATCGGGCTGACCACAGCCGGTCCGATCACGTTGGCTCCGCGCAGCATGGTCACGCGGACGTCGGGGCGGCGCCGGGCGAAGCTGCGCACGTAGCCCTCGACCTCGTAGGCGTCCTTGGCATAGCCCGAGCTGGGCAGCCGCTTGGCGTGCATGTCCTCGGTGAACATCGCCGGGTCGCGGCCGCTGGCGCCGTACACCGTGCTGGAGGACTTGACCACCAACGTCTGCAGCCCCGGCGCACTCTGGCAGGCCGCCAGCAGCTGCATGGTGCCGATGACGTTGAGCTCCTTCATCGTCGCTCGGCCACCGGCGCTGCCGGGCGTCGCGATCACGCTCATGTGGACGACGGTGTCGACGTCCTCCTTGGCGATGACCTTCGCGATGACGGGACTGCGGATATCGGCACGGACGAACGCGACGTCACCGATGTCACCGCGGGGCGGGACGACGTCGACGCCGATCACCCGGTCGACCGCTGGGTCAGCGGCGACGTGACGGGCGAATCGTCGACCGAGGTCGCGAGAGACCCCGGTGACCAGGACGACGGCGCCCACAGCGGATCGTCCTTCTGGGCTTACTTGCCGAGCTTGCGCCGCTGAACGCGCGTCTTCTTCAGCAGCTTGCGATGCTTCTTCTTCGCCATGCGCTTGCGGCGCTTCTTGATGACTGAACCCACAGAGAACCTTTCCGACCTGGACGAGCGCTCGCTGAGCGTGCCCGACGACCCGATCAGACTAGCCGCCAGCCGGTATCCGCCGACAATCGAGGGTGTGCGCTGGACGCGGGGAGGGTCAGCCGGCGCTGTAGAAGCTCTTGCGGAGGTATTCGTGCACGTCTTCCTCGACCACCCGGAACGAGCGACCGACCCGCACGGCGGGCAGTTCCTCGTTGTGCACGAGGCGGTAGACGGTCATCTTGGACACGCGCATCATCGCGGCCACCTCGGCGACGGTCAGGAACTTCACGTCGGAGATGTCCCCGTGCGGACTGTTAACCATGATGAACCGATCCTCCTGGCGTTTCACGCCGCCGGCTTCCCCACCGACGACTAGCGTGCCGCCAGTGGTGAGAATAGGGCCAGATGTGACGAGTGGGGAAGAGAATGCCTAGTGAAGTTATGAAAATGCGGCGTGTCGGCTTGATTTGACCCTTCTAGCGGCCACCTTCGGCCCCTCTGGGTCGTTTCCGGGGTCGCCGCCCGCGATGTCACGGCATCGGATCGAGGCCGTGCAGCGGGAAGATCTCTTCGCGGGTGGCGTGGATCGCCCGGTCCAGCCAGGTGTCGGGGTCATAGCCCTGCCGCCAGTCCCGCCAGGCGGGGGCGCGGCCGTCGGTGAGGTGTCGCGGAGCCTGCTTGCCCAGCCTCTCCAAGACGTGCTCACGCCATTCCTCAGGGACCTCCGTGCCGGGCTCCAGCGGGCTGCCCCCCACGATCGCGAGCAGGTGGGTCCACGCCCGCGGGACCACGTCCACGACGGCGTAGCCGCCCCCGCCCGTGGCGACCCAGCGACCACCGGTCACCTCGTGGGCGAGCTCATGGAGGGAGAGGTACGCCGCGCGCTGGCCGTCCACACTCAGCATCAGGTGTGCGAGCGGGTCCTCCATGTGCGAGTCACATCCGTGCTGGGTGACCAAGATGTCGGGCGCGAACTCACGCACCAACGGAGGCACCACCGCGTGGAAGGCCCGCAACCAGCCAGCATCGGCGGTGCCGGGTGGCAGCGCGACGTTGACTGCCGAGCCGTGCGCATCCGGGCCGCCCAGGTCATGGGGGAAGCCGGTGCCCGGGAAGAGCAGCTGACCCGTCTCGTGCAGGGAGATGGTCAGCACGCGGGGGTCGTTCCAGAAGACCCGCTCGACCCCGTCACCGTGGTGCACGTCGACGTCGACGTAGGCGATCCGCTGCGCGCCGTGGTCGAGCAGCCACTGGATGCCCACCGCGACGTCGTTGTAGATGCAGAAGCCGCTCGCCCGGTTGGGCATCGCATGGTGCAGGCCCCCCGCGATGCTTACGCTGTGCAACGCCGCGCCGGTCCAGACCTGCCGGAAGGCCTCCACGCTCGCGCCGACGACATGCGCTGCGGCGTGGTGCATGTCCTCGAAGACGGGGTTGTCGTCGGTGCCCAGACCGTGCGCCTCGTCGACGTACCCCCTGATCGTCCCGGCCTTGGTGACCGCCTCGATCAGCTCGGGCCGATGGACCGTGGCGATCAGGTCCTCACTGGCCATCGGCGCCGGGACCAGCTTCAGCTGCCCGTTGAGCACGCCGAGCTGGTCGGCCAGCCGCATGGTGAGGTCGACCCGGATCGGCGACATCGGATGCTGCGGCCCGAAGTTGTATTCGGTCAGGCTGGTGTCGAAGACCGCCGTCGCCGGGCCGTGACACTCCACCAT
>JBDHZT010000223.1:0-4330 GCA_039811985.1 Nocardioidaceae bacterium
AGCTCCGCACCGATGTCGGGCATGCCGTGGATAGTACGGTCCCGATTGGCTGTCCGTGGGGCCTAACCCCAGCCAATCGGGACCGTACTACCGCGAGTTGAGCGCTACTTCACCTCGGCCCGGCGCAGGGTCCACAGGCCGATGGTCAGCGGGATGACCAGCCAGGGGAGGGAGGCGACGGCGACGTGGGCCCACTGCTCGCCGCTCGGCCAGCCTTCGAAGAGGGCGCTCTGGGCGAAGTTGAAGTCCAGCCACGGCTGGAGGTCGCGCCACCACTCCTGGTAGGCGGCCAGCATCGCGGAGAGTCCGCCGAGCACGAAGCCGTAGACGAAGTAGCCCACGATCGCAGCCGGTGAGTTGCGGAGCACCACGCCGAGCATGAAGCCGACGGCCATGCCGAGCAGGTTGGCGATCACGATGGAGCTGAACTCGCCGACGCTGACGTTCCACACCGTGTCGACGCCCACCAGGGCGGAGCCGACGAGGTTGCCGAGCGCGCCGACGGCCAGCGCGACCAACATCGACACGACACCGATGATCGCGGCGACGACTGCCTTGGCGCGGATGATGCGACCGCGGTGCGGCACCATCGTGAACGTCGCCAGTCCACTGCGTTGGGTCCACTCGCTCGTCACCGACAAGATGGCGAGCATCGGCAAGATGATCGTCATCGGGATGCCGATCGCGCTGGCGAACGCCTCGAAGGTGATCTGGTCGTCTGGCGCGAAGGCGATGATCGCCCCGGTCGCGACCACGGAGAGTACGACGACGCTGGCGCACATCCACCAGCCGGCGCGGGTGTCGAAGGTCTTGCGCAGCTCGACGCCGACGAGTCGGGCGAACGAGGGTTGGGAGTATGTCGCGCGCACGCGGCTCGGCGCGACGTCGGTGGCCGGAAGAGTCGTGGTCGTCATGCTGCTTCTCCAGAGGTCGGGGCGCTCTCGCGCTGGGTCTCGGCGGTCAGGTCGAGGAAGATGTCCTCGAGGCCGCCACCGTCGGCAGGCCTGAGGGTGGTGAGGGGTACGCCGGTCGCGTGAGCGACCAGCCCGATGGCGCGAGTGTCGGTGTCGACCCGCAGACCACCCTCGATCGGGGCGGCGTCGTGGCCCGCGCGGATGAGGGCGTCGGCGAGCCGGGGTTGGTCCTCGGGATGGGCGGGAGCGACGTACGACCCTGCACCGGCGAGCAGCTCGGCCTTCGAGCCCTGCGCGACGATCCGGCCCTGGCCGATGACCACGATCTCGTCGGCGATGACCTCGATCTCGCCGAGCAAGTGCGAGGACAACAACACCGAGCCGCCAGCGCCGGCGAACTCGCGAAGCAGGTCGCGCATCCAGCGGATGCCGGCCGGATCGAGACCGTTGGCCGGCTCGTCCAGGATCAGCGTGTGCGGGTCCCCGATGAGGGCGGCCGCGATCCCGAGTCGCTGCCGCATGCCGAGGGAGTAGTTGCGCACCCGCCGATCCGCCTCCTCGTCGGTCAGCGACACCAGGTCGAGCATCTCCTGCACTCGGGTGCGGGGGAGGCCGATGGTCTGGGCGGCGATCGCGAGGATCTCGCGGCCGGTGCGGCCCGCGTGCTGGGCGGAGGCGTCGAGGAGGACGCCGACCTCGCGGGCCGGGTTCGGCAGGTCGGCGTACTCTTGCCCGTCGATGGTCGCGGTCCCCGAGGTGGCCGGAGTGAGGCCGACCAGGACGCGCATGGTGGTGGACTTCCCGGCTCCGTTGGGCCCGAGAAAGCCGGTGACGAGGCCGGGGCGAGCGGTGAACGAGACGTCGTCGACGGCGCGGTAGCCGCCGTAGACCCGGGTCAGGTGAGAGACATTGATCATGGCTGCGAGCCTGCCCGCTGCACCGTCGTCACCACATCCGGGAGCGCCCCCGGCTCGACCCTGAACCGACCCCGGGGTGGTCCCCGGCTCGGACGTTCTCAGCCCTCCGGGAACCAGTCGCCCGTGGTGGCGAGGTCGACCAGTGCGTCGCGAGAGAGGACGGGGTGCTTGGCGACCGGGGCACTGTCGACGGTCGGCGCGTTGGAGGCGCTCAGATCGATCACGTTGCCGGCCTTGCGGAAGTAGGTCACCCGGGCAGTGATCACGCCCGGGTCGGCGCCAGCGACATCGGGGCGACCGATCGTCCACATCGCCCAGCCGTCCTCGGTGGTGACGCAGCCGGTCCATCGGCTCTCGTGTGCGCACTGCTCCCGCATCAACTCGGGATCCACCGGCTCGCCGTACACGGCCTCGTAGTCGGCGGCCATCGCGTCCACTGCCGCGCCTTGGAACAGGCGCTTCACCTGACTCCGCCCGCCGACCAGTTCGTGGCTGACCTCCGTGCTCGGGCCGGGGAGGGCCTCGGCGAGCATGGTGGACAGTTCCATTGGGGTCGGGATGCGGGTCTGGATCGGCGCGGTCTCACCGGCGGCGTACGACGTCTGGTCACTGTCGCCGTGGGCCGTGGTCGCGGTCTGATCGGGCGCCGTCGGCTGGAGGACGGTCGCCCAGGTGGTGCCGAGCACGGCCACGGTGGCGAGCGCGGCGCCGCCCATCACCAGTCCTCGGCGGCGCCGCCGGCGATCGCCGACGGCCATCGCGGCACCGACCAGGCGGTCGTCAGGCACCAGCTCGTCCGTCGCGCGGTGCATCAGCAGGGTGACCCGATCCTCGGTGTCGTGAGTCATCAGCGTTGTCCTTCCTCATGGGTGTGCACGGTGAGGAACTCCTCGCCCAGGTGCTTGCGCAGCCGCGCCAGCGCACGGCTCGACCGACTGCGCACCGCCTGGTTGGTCAACCGCAGGTCGGCGGCCACCGAGTCGACCTCCTGATCGAGCAGATAGCGCTGCACCACCACGGCCCGATCCAGCGGCGCCAACGAACGCAAGGCATCCACCAGGCTGTGCCGCAGCTCGACGTCGGTCCTGTCGACGGCCGCCCGCTCGGGCGGCTCCGCCATCGGTCGCTCGGTGGAGCTGCGCCGCCGTCGGCCGTCGATGAACGTGCGGACCAGGATCGTGCGGGCGTACGCCGCCACGTTGCCGGCCTCCCGGACCCGCCCCCAGCGGACGTAGATCCGGGTGAGCGTCTCCTGGACCAGGTCATCGGCCGAGTGTCGATCACCCGCCAGCAGCCAGGCCGCGCGGAGCAGCTCGCCGGAGCGCGCTCGCGCGAACTCCTCGAACTCGGCCCGCTGGGCTGCCCGCATGGTTGTTCCTCCTCATCCTCCCCGACGGGGTGGCCGAGGGGAGATGTGTCAGGAGCCATGTCCGCGGGCGAGCCGGCCGGCCCTCAGCGGATGACCTCGATGGGACACCGTGGGCCGGGCGCCTCCGCCAATCGAGCATCGGCGGTCAGCAAGATTGCATCGATCGCCTCGGCGAGCGCGACGTACGCGGCGTCATAGACGGTCAGGTTGTCACGCAGCTGCCATGAGCGCGGGAGCAGCGCCCGAGCGGGCACTCGTCGCAGCGGGAGGTCGAGCAGGTCACCGAGGGCCAGCTCCGCACGTCGGGTGTCGACGTAGCCCCCGGCCAGCCGACCGCGCAGCACCGAGGTGACCTCCAAGTCAACCAGGTCCGGGGCCGTGAGGACCTCACCGCGAAGCCGTGAGCGGGCCCGGTCTCCGTCGACATCGTCATCGGCCAGCGCTGTCGCGAGGACGCTGGCGTCAACGACGAGCACGTTCGGTCCGCAAGGTGGTTGCGGCAGCCTTCAAGGGAACCGATCCACCAGCGCGACCGCCGCTGCGGTCCAGCACCTCGTCCAGGGTCGGCCGACCAGCCTCCTCGATCAGTCTGGTGAGGAGGTACTCCTGCAGCGACTGGTGTGCTGCGGCGGCACGACGCCTCAGAACGGCATGAGTCTCCTCGGGGACATCTTTGATCTGCACGCTCGGCATAGCGCCATTATGGCGCCATGTGCGCCAAAACCCAAGCGCTGTTTCACCACATGCTGTTCGAATCAAGTCAGGTCCGCAGCACCTTCTCCATCGCCTTGCCCTTGGCGAGCTCGTCGACGAGCTTGTCGAGGTAGCGGATCTTCTGCATCAGCGGATCTTCGATGTTCTCGACCCGGATCCCGCACACCACTCCGGTGATCAACGCGGCGTTCGGGTTGAGCTGCGCCTGGCCGAAGAAGTCCTCGAAGGTCGTGCCCGCGTCGAGGTGCTCGCGAAGCGCTGCTTCGTCGAAGCCGGTCAGCCAGGTGATCACCTGATCCAGCTCGGCTTGGGTGCGCCCCTTCTTCTCCACCTTGGTGACGTAGTGGGGATAGACCGAGGCGACGCTGATCGTGAAGACCCTGCTCATCTCGATGAGGATAGTGCGGCTGCGGCCG
>JBDHZT010000224.1:0-4300 GCA_039811985.1 Nocardioidaceae bacterium
GCCGGCGGCTGGGAGCACGCCAGCATCCGGATGCTGCCGACCGGGAAGGTCGAGGTGGTCACCGGTGCCAGCGCCCACGGCCAGGGGCACGAGACGGCGTTCAGCCAGATCGTCGCCGACCGGCTCGGGGTGGCCTTCGAGGACGTCGAGGTGCTGCACGGCGACACCCAGATCGCCTACAAGGGGCTGGACACCTACGGCTCGAGGTCGTTGGTGGTCGGTGGCGAGGCGCTGGTCCGCGCCGCCGACAAGGTGATCGAGAAGGCCAAGCCGATCGCGGCCTACCTGCTCGAGGCCTCCGTCGACGACGTGGAGTTCGCCGGCGGCCGGTTCGGCGTCAAGGGCACCGACCAGGGCCTGAGCATCGGCGAGGTCGCGCTGGCGACGTTCGCCTCGCACAACTACCCCGAAGGCATCGAGCCCGGCATCGACGCGGACGCCACCTTCGACCCGGTGAACTTCAACTATCCGCACGGCACGCATCTGTGCGCGATGGAGGTGGACACCGAGACCGGCGCCAGCACGATGCGCAAGTACGTCTGCTGCGACGACATCGGCAACATCATCAATCCGCTCATCGTGGCCGGCCAGGTGCACGGCGGCCTCGTGCAGGGCATCGCGCAGGCGCTCTGGGAGGAGGCGTTGTACGACGACAGCGGCACCCTGGTCACCGGCTCCTTCGTCGACTACCTCCTGCCGACGGCGGCCGACACCATCTCCTTCGAGGTCGACCACACCTTCAGCCCGGCGACGACCAACTCGCTCGGCACCAAGGGCGTCGGCGAGGCGGGCACCATCGCCTCGACACCAGCGGTGGTGAACGCGGTCGTCGACGCGCTGCGGCCCTATGGCGTCAACGACATCCAGATGCCGTGCACGCCGGAGCGGGTCTGGCGGGCGATCAACAGCGGTGGCGCGGGTGGCGCCACCGAGGAGGCTGCGATGCCCCACTTCGACTCGAGTGAAGGAGGTGCGCAGTGATCCCCGCTGCCTTCGACTACCTGGCTCCGTCCTCGGTCGAGGAGGCGCTTGCTGCGCTGGCCGAGCACGGTGACGACGCCAAGATCATCGCTGGCGGGCAGAGTCTGCTGCCGGTGCTGCGGATGCGACTCAATGCGCCCGACACGGTGATCGACCTGGGCCGGATCGACTCGTTGCGCGGCGTCCGGGACGATGGCGACGCCCTGGTCATCGGCGCGATGACCACCCACCACGAGGTGCGCGACAACCCGCTGGTCCGTGAGCATGCGCTGCTGCTCGCCGAGGCAGCGGCGACGGTGGCGGACGCCCAGGTGCGGCACCGGGGGACCCTCGGCGGTGCGCTTGCGCACGCCGATCCGGCCGGCGACCTCGGCGCTCCGGCGTTGGCGCTGGACGCGTCGTTCGTCGTGGCAGGCCCCGGCGGCAGTCGGACCATCGGCACGGACGACTTCTTCGTCGACCTCTTCGAGACCGCGATCGGGGACGACGAGATCCTGACCGAGATCCGGATCCCCAAGCACACCGGCTGGGGAGCGGCCTACGACAAGTTCGTCCGGGTGGCTCACCAGTGGCCGATCGTGGCCGTCGCGGCGACCGTGCGGATGGACGGCGGCACGATTGCCGAGGCACGCGTCGGGTTGACCAACATGGGGTCGACTCCGCTGCGCGCTCGTGGCGTGGAGGCCGCCCTGGCCGGCGCCAACCCGACCGAGCAGGCCGTCGGCGCGGCCGCCAGCCTGGCCGCGGATGGCACCAACCCGCCCTCGGACCTCAACGGAGACGTCGACTACCGCAGGCACCTCGCCACGGTGATCACCCGTCGCGCGGTCTTGGCCGCCGTGGGAGCCTGACCGGATGGATCTCACGCATCGGTTCACCGTCCCCACCGGCGTGGAGGAGGCCTGGGCCCACTTCAACGACCTCGCCGCCGTGGCGGAGTGCTTCCCCGGTGCCCAGGTCAGCTCGGTCGACGGCGACTCCTTCGCGGGATCGGTGAAGGTCAAGCTCGGCCCGATCGCGCTGCAGTACAACGGCTCTGGTGAGTTCGTCGAGAAGGACGACGCCGCGCATCGCTTCGTCGTCCAGGCGAAAGGCAAGGACAAGCGCGGCAACGGCACCGCCGGCGCGACGGTCACCTTGGCCATGGTTGCGGCGGGGCCGGGCGCTACCGACGTGGAAGTGCTCACCGACCTCTCGGTCACCGGCAAGCCTGCTCAGTTCGGCCGCGGGGTGATGCAGGACGTCTCCGACAAGCTGCTCGGCCAGTTCGCCGGGTGCCTGGAGCAGCGGCTGGCCGCCGCCGAGTCGTTGGAGGCCCAGGCGGAGGAGGCCCAGGCGGAGGCCGCGCCCGATCTCGAAGCCGAGCCTGCTCCGGCCGAGACGGCGGCCACGGCGGTGGCTGCCGAACCAGCTCCAGAGACCGACCCAGGGACAGCTCCAGAGGCGGGGCGCAGCACGCCGTTGCCCCCTCCGCCTGCCCACGAGGACGCCATCGATCTCGGGGCGACCGTGGTCCCGATCTTGGCGAAGGCCTATTGGAAGCAGGCGGTGGCCGTCCTGGCCGGGTTGATCGTGTTGCGGTGGTTGGTGCGACGGCGACGCTAGCGACACCACGGAGCCAGGTCGAGTAGTCTCCGGCCATGTTTCGCGTGTGGGGGCGGCTACTCGCGCTGATCGTGCTGCTGCTCGCAGTCACGGTGCCGAGCGCGATCGGCTCGCTGATCCCGTCGTCGGCCAGCGGGACCTACGAGCAGACACGCATCACGTCGTACGACGCCAGCTTCGACCTCGACAGCTCCGGCGACCTCGACGTGACGGAGACGCTGACGGTCAACTTCCCCTACAGCGGCAAGCACGGCATCTTCCGCTTCTGGGACCTCCACGACACCAACGACGAGCGCGCCCGCCGGCTTCCTGAGGACATCACGGTCACCAGGGATGGTCGAGACGAGCCGTTCTCGCTGTCGTGGGAGAGCGGGCGGCGCTATCGGGTCGCCAAGATCGGCGACGCGGACGTCTTCGTCTCGCCGGGGGATCACACCTACGTCATCTCCTACACCATCGACGGTGTCCTGCTGTCCGGCCCGACCGACGGGCAGTCGTTCTTCTACTGGAACCTGGTCCCCGGCGGCTGGCAGCAGGCCATCGACCAGGCGACGCTCACCGTGCACCTGCCGGCCGAGGCGACCGCCATCGACTGCGCGGTGGGTGTGGGCGCGTTCGGCGGCTGCGAGGTCACCGGCGCCGACTCCAGCGACCTGACCGTGACCGCGAGCGACCTGCCGCCGCTGACCCCGGTCACGCTGCGGACCCAGGTCGCCGTGCCGACGCCGCGGGCCGGTCATGTGGTGCCCTGGCCCTACGCACTCGACGGGGTGTTCGGGGTCTCGCTGCTCCCCGCGCTGGCGATGCTCGGCATCGCGCTGTTGGCGGGGCTGGTCGGCTATCTGCTGAGCCGGGCGACTCGCGAGCCGGAGCCGCCGTACCCCTTGCAGTACGCCCCACCCGACGGCATCGGCCCGGCTCAGGGGCAGTACGTCTTGACCGAGAAGGTGGACAACCGTTCGTTCGTGGCCTCCATCATGCAGGCCGCCGAGCAGGGCGCCATCACCCTCGACCACTCGGGCGACGCCTGGACGATCACCGACCGCGATGGGCCGAACGGTTGGGCCGGGCTCGACGACAGCACCCGTCAGGTGGCCGGCCTGCTCGGCGGACCCGGGCAGACGTTCACGGCCGCGAAGCGTGACGTCACGGCGGGCAAGACGCTCCAACAGGAGCAGGGCCAACACGCGAGCGGGATCAAGTCGTGGGCCCGCCAGCAGGGTCTGGTCGTCCGAGCTGGGCCGGGCTCGTGGGGTGGACTGCTGCTGTTGCTCGCGATCGGCCTCACTGTGCTGCTGATCGTCAAGCCGCCGGGTGGCTTGCACGGCCTGGCGCTGGTGCCCGGTCTGTTCGCCATCGGAGCCATCGAGACGCTGAGCACCGGCGCCGCCACCCGGCGGACCCGGGCAGGGCGCGATCTGTGGTCCCGGCTGGGTGGCTTCCGCCGGGTCTTGTCGACACCCTCGAGCGTCGACCGCTTCGACTTCTCCGGCCGGCAGGAGCTCTACACCGCCTACATCCCCTGGGCGGTGGCCTTCGGCTGCGCCAAGGAGTGGGCCGAGAAGTATCGCACCGAGATGGGTGTCGAGCCGCCGACGCCGTCGTACTTCCCGGCGTACGTCGCCGGCCACGGCGGTGACCCCGCCTCCGCCATGGTGAGCGACTTCTCCAGCACCGTCAGCTCGGCGATCTCGGCCTACCAGGCCACCCAGAG
>JBDHZT010000225.1:0-4290 GCA_039811985.1 Nocardioidaceae bacterium
CGTGGCTGATCCGGAAGATGCTGCCCTCCTCGGTGCCGGTGAACACCGAGCCCGTGTCCGGGCCGTGCGTGGCGACCACGACATCCTCGGCGCCCGGCGCCGGCACAGGATGGACCTTCAGGGGTGCACTCATGAGGTCATCGTCGCGTAGAGCTCGGACTTGAGGAAGGCCGGCACCGCCGTGCGAGCCGTCTCGCTCAGGTCGAGGGTCTCGACGGCCTCCGGCGCCACGAAGACGATCTGTCGGCCCTCCCCCACCACGATGTCGTCGTCGGTCAGCTCGCACGCCGCGACATACACCGAGATCTGGTCGGTGGTGCCGTAGGCCGCGTGGAAGACCTCGAGCGTGCGCCAGAAGGTCAGCTCGTCGGGCCCCAGCTCGACCCCTGTCTCCTCGGCGAGCTCCCGACTCGCGCCGGTTGCCGGATCCTCGTCTCCATCCAGGTGGCCGCCCACCAGGCTCCACTTCTCCGGATCGATCACCGGGTGCTCGTCACGCTCCTGCAACAGCACCCACCCACGCCGGTCCACCAGCACCACACTCGCGAAGGAGGTCACGTGGGGACCCTACGCCGGGGTGACGCACGCTCCGGACTGGCTAGTGTCGTGGGTCCCCTGCACGCTCATCGCGCCGTCGCGCTGCGGCGCGTGGCGAGAATGGCGAGCCATGCAGTGATGATGGTGAGTGCGGCCAGGATCGAGACGTTCATGAGCCAGTGCTGCCAACCGTGCAACGCCACCCAGTCGAGGTCGGCACCCTGGGCACGTTGGGGCCGCTGCAGCGAGAGAGTGGAAGCACAGGCTGCGTAGGCCCATCTGGCCGGGGCCAGCCAGGAGACTTGCGACAGGATCGGCCTGCCGTGAACCGCCACCAGCGCTCCGGAGAGGACGAACTGGACCATCACGACTCCGACCAGGGCCGGCATGGTCTGCTCGGTGCTGCCCACGAGGGCGGAGAGGCAGAGGCCGAGCACGGACATCGACATGGCGAGCAAGCCGATCGTGAGAGCCAGTTCGATCCGACCGGAACGGAGATCACCCTTGAAGTCAGGGCCCGGTTCGCCCCAGGTCGCGATGAACGTCAGCGCGATGCCCTGAACGAAGGTGGCGATGCCCATCACGATCGCCTTGCTGGCGAGATACACGTCAGCCGACAGACCGACCGCATGCTCACGTTGGAAGATCGGCCGCTCGCCAACGAGCTCACGGATGCTCATGGCTGAACCCATCAGCACCGCCGCCACGATCAGGATCGTCACCCGCTTGCTCGCCTGCTCGGAGTTGAGATACCCGCCGGGTGCGAGGGGTGCTTCGAGCAGCGACAGGCCGGCCTGGCCGGGCACCACCCGGGTGAGCAGTCCCAGCACGACAGGCAGGATCAGCAGCATCGCGAAGAGCAACCGATCGGCTCGCAGGACGGCGACATTGCGTCTCAGCAGCGTCGAGACCTGCGCCTTGGCCACATCACGGCGCACGTCCGCAAACGGACGGATCCGCCAGGAGGGCGTGGCGACGGCTCGAGTCGTGGCCGGGGGCAACGGCGTGGAGTCGGCGCTCTGGACGCCCATCCGATCCAGGTGGGCGAACACCTCGGGGACCGTGCGACATCCGAAGTGCTCGAACAGTCCGTCGGGAGCTCCGTCATAGGCGACCAGGCCGCCAGGCGCCAGGACGACGACCTGGTCGCAGGTGTCGAGGGCGAGAACGGAATGCGTCACCACGACGATGACGCGGCCCTCATCGGCCAGTTCCCGGAGTTGTCTCATCACGCCGACGTCCAGTCCTGGATCGAGACCGCTCGTCGGCTCGTCCAGGAAGAGCAATGGTGGCGCGGTCAACAACTCGGTGGCGATCGAGACGCGCTTGCGTTGCCCCCCGGAGAGTTGGGCGCCGATCCGGTTGTCCATGCGATCCAGGAGCTGCAACCGACCTGCCACCGCACGCACCGTCTCGTCGCGTTCCTCACCGGTCGCGTCGGGGAGCAGTCGCAGCTCGGCGGAGAATGTCAGAGCCTGGGCCGTCGTCAGCTGATGGTGCTGGATGTCTTGTTGAGGGACCAGCCCGATCTTGGGTCGAAGCTCGTTGTAGTTCTCGTAGAGGTCCGCACCGAGGTAGCGCACCGCACCATGCGTCGCGGGTCTCAAGCCGGTGAGGGCGTTGAGGAGTGTCGTCTTTCCCGCTCCGGACGGGCCGATGACCGCCGTCAGCGTGCCAGGTCGAAGGGCAAGGGATACGTCGCTGAGCAGGCGCTTCCCATCCCCCTTGACCACGCTCAGTCGCTCGGCTTCCAAAACTGGCGAGTCGTCGGCCGGCGCGGGCTCCAGATCGTGCCCCGTCCAGAGGAGGCGGTGATTGCCGACGGTGATCACGTCGCCGGTCTCCAGGGGCCGCGAGCCTCGCACCACCTCACCATTGACGAAGGTGCCGCGGAAGCTGTCGAGGTCGACCAAGCGGGCCGTCGTCGACGTTCCCGGAGTCTGCCGCGAGGATTGCCGTTCAACGCGTGCGTGGTGACGGGAGACCAAGGGGTCCTCGACCTGCACCGAGTTGCTGGGGTCACGGCCGATCGTGATGGCCACCATCGCCTCGTCATCCACGCTCGGCGGCCGGGGCAGGATGGTCGCGGCTGCTCCGGTGGCTGCTCCGCAGGAGGGACAGAACCGCGCTTGTGCGGGGCACGGTCGACCGCAGGAGCCGCAACACTCAAGGGTTGGCCTCTCGGTGCCACACGACGGGCAGAACTGTGCTGACTCCCGAAGTAGCGCGCCACACGCGGAGCAACTCGAGGTGCTCCGCCGGCCGGTCTGCTCGTGCTTGTCGGCTTGGGTCAAGTCACGACTCGCAGTGGTCCGTGATGTACTGACCGACTCTCGTCCACGAGCCGTTCGATTGGGCCCCCAAGATCAGGCCTTTCAGCATCCCGCCCAGGAGCCCACCTGGGTTCAACGCCTGGCTGGCTTGGTCGCCCATGCCGGCTGTCATGTCATCCCAGCTCTTCTTGACTGCCGCTACGTCGGGCTCGATGTCCTCGGGCGCCACCTTGTCCAACTTGTCCAGGATCACCGACACATCCCCCAGGGACTGGATCCCCAGCATCAGGTCGGTCAACACCTGATCGGGATCGTCGCTGTTTGAACCGATGCCGGAGTAGGTGTCCTGGAACTTCTCCTTCTCCTCCCGATAGGTCGAGCAGAATGCCTCCACTGAACGGCCGTCGCCGGCGCAGGCTTGGAGGAGCGGCCCGACCACGACGACCACCAACCCGCTCAGGAGCACGCTGCGAAGAATGGGCCAGCGCCTGGTGCTCGCCCGCGAACAGGTGAGGACCTCGGCAGCCGCCTTTGCGGCGTTGCCCATCGCCATCAGGCTCCTCCCCCGTTCGATAGTCAGGATGTCCACCGACGCACTTCATGCAGTGTGGCCATCTATCAATGGCCATACTTATACCGCACATCGAACTCCGCGTCTTCGCGACAGACCCAACGGACGCTTGGGAGATGTAGTCAGACTCAAGCGCAGACGTGCTCGACCCGCGGGCAGGACGCGTCATCCGTAGCGGGCGAACCCGTTTGCACTTTGGATCAGGACGGCCCTGTCACCGACGATCATCGAAGCGCCGTCTTCGGTGTCGGCCTCATCGACTGTGATCTGCCAGGTCGGTCCGGTCTCACCAAACTCGTAGAACGCCAACATGGAGCCATCGAGAGAGTACACACCGCCGAGCACCGGCTCGAGGCTTCCCGGGTAGGACCCGATGCGCTGCAACTCATCACCTTCGTAGCCATTCCCGGTTGCCCAGTCGACGAAGTACGGCTGGTCGCCAACCGTCATGCCGACGGGCAGGAACCAAGCGTCGTCGACGCTCTCAGCGATCTCACCTCGTTTGCCCGACTCATCGAAGAACTCGATCAGTCCGTCTGTACCAGCATCTTCGTCGGCACTGGTTTCGACGTAGGCGAGGTCCCTGGCAGCTACTCCGACACTGACACTCGTCGTGGCGAACTCCCGGCTCCACAGTTGCTTGCCCTTCTCCGGGTCAAGAGCAGCGACCTCTGAGCCACTCCCCACCAGCACGAGCTCGTTTGTCGCCGCGACCTCGACGTCCGCGTCGTCGGCGATAGTCATCGGGGCTTCTGCCGACCACTCCAGGTCACCCGAAGACACGTTCAAGGCAGAGACTTGAGCTCTACGTACGACATAGCAGGTGTCGCCGCTGATGCTATAGCGGTCGACGGCGGGTTGCTGCCACAGGACCTCGCCAGTACTGAAGTCCCTCAGCGCAAGCCCATC
>JBDHZT010000226.1:0-4230 GCA_039811985.1 Nocardioidaceae bacterium
AACCCGGCATCGCTGCCCGGCCAGCAACCGGCCAGATCCTCAGCGACGAGCGACGCCGTCGAGGCGGGCGGCTGCGGCTACGGCAGTGGAGACGGCGGGGCCGACGCGGGGGTCGAAGGGCGAGGGGATGACGTAGTCCTCACGCAACTCGTCGCCTACCAGGTCCGCCAGAGCGTTGGCTGCGGCGACCTTCATGCCCTCGGTGATCGCAGTGGCGTGGACGTCGAAGGCACCACGGAAGATGCCCGGGAAGGCGAGCACGTTGTTGATCTGGTTGGGGTAGTCGGATCGACCGGTCGCCACGACGCGGGCATGCCGACTGGCCAGGTCGGGGTGCACCTCCGGGGTGGGGTTGGCCAGCCCGAAGATGATCGCGTCGGGAGCCATCGAGGCCACCACCTCCTCGGGCACCGTGCCACCGGAGACGCCGATGTAGACGTCCGCGCCGGCCATCACGTCGGCCAGTGAGCCGCGGCGATCGAACCGGTCTGCCGTCACCTGAGCCAGGGCTCGCTTGACGGCATTCAGGTCGGGGCGTTCGGAGTTGAGCACGCCTTGCCGGTCGAGCACAGCGATGTCGGAGATGCCGGCCTCCAACAGGATCTTGGCGACCGCGACCCCGGCCGCGCCCGCGCCGGAGATGACGACGCGGGTCGACTCCGCCGAACGGCCGGTCAGGCGTAGCGCGTTCTGCAGTGCCGCCAGTGCCACCACCGCGGTGCCGTGCTGGTCGTCGTGGAAGACCGGGATGTCCAGCCGCTGCTTGAGCCGCTCCTCGATCTCGAAGCAGCGTGGCGCCGAGATGTCCTCGAGGTTGATGCCACCAAAGCTGGGTGCCAGCCGCGCGACCGTCTCGATGATCTCCTCGACGTCGGTGGTGTTCAGGCAGATCGGCACGGCGTCCACGCCACCGAACTGCTTGAAGAGCACCGCCTTGCCCTCCATCACCGGCATCGCAGCGGCAGGGCCGATGTCACCGAGCCCGAGGACCGCGGTGCCATCGGTCACGACGGCGACCGTGTTCGGCACCCAGGTGTAGTGCTGGGTCAGCGTGGGATCTTCGGCGATCGCCGTGCAGACCCTTGCTACGCCGGGTGTGTAGGCGAGCGAGAGATCGTCGCGCCCGGTGAGCGGCACGGTCGAGGTGAGCTGCATCTTGCCGCCCACATGCAGGTCGAACACCGGGTCACCGGCGAACGGATGATCCATCAACGAATCTTTCGGGTCAGCACCGGCGAGCACCGGTGCACGGGATGCGGCTCGACACGATCGGGTGGCTCGCGGAACCTGGCGAACTGGGGTTGTCCCGGTCCACGATCCTCTCACATCTGTGACGACGTCCCCCGCGCGACCCGGCCGGGCCGCGGCCACACCCGGAAGAGGACGACGGCCAACACGTCCCCCGCCGCCACCGGCCCGCGATGGCGTGAGTCCACCCCGGCGTCGGCGTTGTCGCTGAGCAGCCACCAGCCCGGGGCGCCGGAGGCGGTAGGCCGGGGTTCGATGGCGCGCTTGACCGCCACCGTGCCGTCGGGGAAGCGTGCCAGGACCAGTACGCCGGGGCGCGCCGCGGCGGCGTACCGCACCACCAAACGATCGCCGGGGCGCAGCGTCGGGCGCATCGAGTCGCCGTGGACCCGGGCGAGCCCGATCGCCATCGGTGAACTCCTCGCTGACGCTTCCCCCACCGACCGGTAGTGTCGCAGGTGGAACCGAATCCACCTCCGTTGAGTCTCGAGAGGACATCCATGCTCACGCGACTGTTCGCACCCACCATCGACGTCTCCGCCCACTGCGACCTGCCCTGCGGCGTCTACGACCCGGCCCAGGCCCGCATCGAGGCAGAGTCGATCAAGGCCCTCATCGGCAAGGTCGCTGCGAATGACGACCCCGACTTCCGCACCCGCGCCCTGATCATCAAGGAGCAGCGTGCCGAGCTGGTCAAGCACCACCTGTGGGTGCTGTGGACCGACTACTTCAAGCCCGAGCACTTCGAGAAGTACCCGAACCTCCACGAGCTGGTGAACCAGGCCACCAAGCTGGCCGGTGCCGGCGGCGTCAAGGGTTCTCTCGACGAGGCCAAGGCCGACGAGCTGCTCGCCAAGATCGACGAGATCGCCGACATCTTCTGGCAGACGAAGAAGGGCTAGCAGGCCCCGTGGACGCTGTCGGCGGCAGCCGCCGGCCCGACGTCGAGTTGCGGCTGCCCGCAGACAGCGCCTATGCGTCGGTGCTGCGGACCACGACGGCCGGCCTGGCGGCTCGGCTCGACTTCACCATCGACGACATCGAGGATCTGCGCATCGCCGCGAGCGAGGCCAGCGCCCTGATGCTGGATCAGGCAGATCCGGGCGCCGATCTGCTGTGTTGTTACTTCTTGGACCCGGGTCGCCTCGCGTTGCGCTTGACCGTCCAGGCCACGACGGCGGCGCCGCCCGACCAGGACGGCTTCGCCTGGCAGGTGCTCAGCACCCTGGCCAGCGAGGTCGACAGCGAGGTCGGTGACGGGCGACTCACCATCGCTTTGGCCATGCAGCCGGAACCGGTCACCGACGGCGGCTGAGATGACGTCCTCCGGTCTTGGCCCTCGGGGGCCCGAGGAGACCAGGCGACGCACAGCCGAGCTGTTCGCCCGGCTGGGTGGCACGCGAGCGGGCGGCGAGGTGGGCGACCCAGCGGCCCGCGACGAGTTGGTGACCCTGCACCTGCCGCTCGTGGAGCACGCGGCGCGACGCTTCCGTGACCGCGGCGAGCCCCATGACGATCTCGTCCAGGTCGGCACGATCGGCCTGATCAACGCGATCGACCGGTTCGACCCGGAGCGCGGTGTGGAGTTCTCGACGTTCGCGACCCCGACCATCGTCGGGGAGATCCAGCGCCACTTCCGCGACCGGAGCCGAGCCATTCGGCTCCCCCGGCGTGTGCACGAGCTGCAGACTGCGATCGCCGCCGCCACGGGCGACCTCACCCAGGCGCTCGGCCGCTCACCGACTCCGCGCGAGCTCGCCGAGGTCGTCGGCTGCTCGGTCGAGGAGATCGTGGAGGGCCTCGAGTCACGGCTGCGGTCGACCACGTTCTCCCTCCACACGCCGACCGACGAAGCGGCCCTCGCTCGCAGTGACGGCAGCCTGGAACACGTGGAGATCCGCGAGTCGGTGCGCCCGCTCCTGGAGAGTCTCGAACCGCGAGACCGGCGGATCGTGGTGATGCGCTTCTTCAAGAACATGACCCAGTCTCAGATCGCCGCCGAGCTCGGCGTCTCCCAGATGCAGGTCTCTCGCCTGCTCACCCGCACCCTGGACCAACTGCGCAGCTCCTGGCAGGAGCCGGGCTGACCCGCCGGATCAGCGGTCGTCGGACTGCCCCTCGAGCAGCCAGGTCATGCTGCGCGAGTGCAGCACCCCGACCAGCCCGATCACAGCAGCGAGCGCCAGGAGTACGGCGACCCACGTGGTCTGACCTCCTCGGAAGCTCCAGGCCAGCCCGAGCGCCATCAGCTGACTCAGCACCAGCGGGCTGCGGGCCCAGGTCTGGCGGCGGAGGGCTGCCCAGGCGCAGCCCGCCAGACCGGCACCGACGACGGCGAAGAAGCCGGCTGTGCTGAGGCCCATCACCACCCGACCGGAGGTGAGCGAGAACAGCTCGAGGACGGCGTACGCCAGCAGCACCACGGCCTCCAAAGCGACCACCACGACAGCGGCCAGCAGCGGACGCGGCACGCCCTCGCTCGTCGACACGGACTCCGTCACCGGTCCAGGCTAGGCCAGAGCCCCTGACCACCAGATGGACCATGTGACGCAAGAAACCTGGTCAAGGTCTTGTATCGATCCAGCAAGGTTGGCACCCTAGCGTGGTGAACTCGTGAATCAGTTCACATGGTCCCACCAGGGGCCAGGTAGACTTGCCCGGTTTGGGCATCCCGCACGCACCAGAAGAAAGTAGGTAGCCCCCACCCATGGATTGGCGGCACCGCTCCGCATGTCTCGATGAGGACCCGGAGCTGTTCTTCCCGATCGGCAACACCGGTCCTGCCATCCTCCAGATCGAGGAGGCCAAGGCGGTCTGCCGACGCTGCGAGGTGCGCGAACAGTGCCTGCAGTGGGCCTTGGAGGCCGGTCAGGACCATGGTGTCTGGGGTGGGCTCAGCGAGGACGAGCGGCGGGCACTGAAGCGGCGCAACGCTCGGTCCCGGGTGCGCGCCGGGGTCTAGGGCCGGAGCTCCTGTCTAGT
>JBDHZT010000227.1:0-4217 GCA_039811985.1 Nocardioidaceae bacterium
CGGTGAATGACGCACGGTAAGTGCAGGGATCACCACATACCTTGTGAAAGCAGCAACCCGTGTGACCCCTGGGAACGTGACAGATGATGGGCTCCGGGATGGGACCACCGACTGGCCGCAAACGACATCCCGGATCGCGGTTTCGTTGCCGTTTGGGCCCAAACCGCAACACCACGACCCCAGGAGCCCCTCTCCCGCGCCGTGATGGGGCCTTGCAGCCGTCTCCCGTGGTTGGGGCCTGAGTGCCCGTCTTCCGCGGTGCTGTGGTGGCCCCGACCCGTCTCCCGCGGTGCTGTAGTGGGTTGGGACCCGGTATACGGGGCACTTTGCCACTACAAGACCGCGGCAGACGCAAGAAGACCGCGGCAGACGCGCCACCCCACCGCGAGAGCCGAGCAGCACCAGCGACCCGGCCAACAACCCCAGCCACCGGCGCTCTCTCCGTCGCTGCCCTATCGGCTAGTACCACCGGCAAACCCGCGACCCGGGGCAAGCAACTGCGACCCACGGCGGTTCAATCGGCCAGCGACCTGGATCAGCGGTGCTCGACGTCGATCAAGGCGGCGTTGCCGCGGCCGTCGATGCGGACTCGAGCGACGGCGTCGCCCGCGTCGACCAGCTTCTCGAAGGCGGCGGCCTTGTCTTGCGGGAGGAAGTAGCTGTCGATGCCGCAGTCCAGCGACCAGCCGGTGTCGTGGCAGCGCAGATAGGGCCCTTCGTCCGGACGCTCGGTGGCGATCTCGTCGGTGCGCCAGACGCCGTCGTCCTCGACCAGGTTCAGGTAGACGGTGCCCGCCTCTCGCTCGCTGTCGTCGGCTCGGTCACCACGCGGGTCGAGATCGGGATAGCCCAAGGCGACGTAGGCGCCGCGGAAGGGGTCGATTGGATCGACGGGTTGCACGCGAAACAGATACTCCTCGCCGGTCGCCCGAGCGGAGAGCTGGGGAAGGACAGCGAGCCCGACCAGCAGCAGTTGGGCGAGTACGACGAGGGTGATGCGAAGTGGAGTCCTCATCGGGCTTCCCCTTCCAACGATGCGACGAGCTCTCGTCGGGCTCGGTCAGCGGCAAAGCCGGTGGCCAGGAAGATCAGGCCGAGCAGGACGAACAGCCAGGCGCCCTCCATGATCCGAGCGAACACCGCGAAGCTCTGGAAGGTGGTGAACACGACCAACGCCGCCGTTGCCAGTGCGGTGAGTCGCCAGGAGTCGTGCAGCACTCCTAGCGCCGCCACGCCTGCAGCCACGACGACGTAAACCACGACGGCCAAACCGGCATGCAGCCAGTCACCCAGGGTGACGTGGGACTCCTCGGCGGGTGGCTGCCACACGGCCAGCACCACGGCGACCAGGCCGACGGCGAGAGCGGCCACCGGCTCGAGCGCGGTGCGGTCGGAGGCGAGCACGGCGCTCGCGACCGCCACCAGCACCGCCACTACGACGCCGACCAGGAGGACGGCCGACGGTTGCCAACTGTCGCCGTCCAGGCCTGGGACGGCAGAGGCGAAGAGCCCGACCAGGAGCAGTGCGGCGCCGGCCTCACGCCAGGCAGCCGCGAAGGAAGGCCAGAACCTCTGGTGCAGGGTGCCGAGCGCGACCCCGATCACACCGGCGGCCATCAGTGACATGACCAGCTGGGCCAAGCTCTCCACGTTGGTCGAGGTCTGCCAGATGAACCAGACGGTCAGTGCCACGATGCCGACGGTGAGTGGCATCTGGGTGCGCATCAGATAGGCATGCACGAGCGCGGCGGCTCCCCAGAGGCCGACCAGCTTCGGCTCGTAGGCCGGCACTTGCAGTGACTGCGCGGCCTGGAAGATGACGGCACCGATCAACAGAGCGGACAGCAGGCGGGCAGCGGCGACCACGGGCGAAGGGATGGTGCCGCTGTGCTCGCGCTGCGTCGCGAGCCACTCGCCGAGGACGGTGACCGCGATCCAGAAGGCCGCGACGACTAGGAAGCGAGCGATCGGGGGCAGCGAGTCGAGGTTGGACGCGACCAGCCAGATCAGGCCGGTCCCGACGAAGATCGAGCCCAAGGTGAGCACCAGCCCGGCGAGGCCGAACCTCCTCGAGGCCCGATAGCGACCCAGGATCGCGGTGGCCTGGTCGCCGCTGACGAGCCCCTCGGCGGACCAGTGTCCGACCTCGGTGCGCAGCCAGTCGAGCGTGCGCGGGGTGACCGGGTGAACGGTCACGGACGGTTGTGCAGGGGGTGGCCCCACGGGAGTGGTCGTCGACATGCTCCCATCGTGCTCCCCGCCAGACGCTCGTCATCAGTCGCGGGGCACTCAACCCTGACTGAGTATCCGTGCTCGGTCGCGCCGAGCGGTCAGGTGGGCTCGCTCGGCGCTGTTGTCGCAGCGGGCGAGCGCGACGTCGTACTCCTCCATGGCCTCGCCAGGTCGGCCGGCCCTGACCAGCAGCTCGGCACGCGTGGCCGGCAGTCGGTGGCCGACCAGGGTGAGGCCCTCGAGGAGGGCAAGCCCGGCCAGCGGACCGTCCGACTCCGCCACGGCGACGGCGCGATTGAGCCGCACGACCGGTGAGGCAGTGAGCTCCTCGAGCTCGCGATAGAGGCCGGCGATCCGCGGCCAGTTGGTGTCCTCCGCGGTAGGGGCGACGGCATGCTCGGCGGCGATCAGCGCCTGGAGGAGGTACGGCGTGGGCTGGCCGTCGATGAGCGGGATCAGCAGGTGGAGGGCCCGGTTGATCTCGGCGTGCTGCCAGCGGGAGCGGTCCTGGTCGGCCAGCAGCACCAACTGGCCGTCGTCGACGCGGGCGTGTCGGCGTGAGTGCTGGATCCGCATCAGCGCCGACAGAGCGTCCAGATCCGGGCGCGCGCCGACGAGCGAGCGGACCACCTCGACCAGTCGGATTGCCTCGGCCGCCAGATCCGCGCGGAGGACCTCGTCGCCGCTCCCGGGGGCGTAGCCGGCGGTGAACGCCAGATAGGCGATGTCGGCCACCTGACCCAGCCGGGCGTCGAGTGCCTCGCCCTCGGGCAGCTCGAACCGCTCGGCGGCCAGCCGTTTGCGAGCGCGGGTGAGCCGGGCCGCCATGGTCGGCGTGCTGACCAGGAACAGACGGGCGATGTCGGCGGTGCTGACACCCAGCACCAGCCGCAGGGTGAGCGCCGCGGCCGACTCCGCCGGGAGCGCGGGATGGCAGCAGAGCAGGACCAGGCGAAGCAGGTCGTCACGTGGCTCGAGGGTCGAGGAGCCGGGGTCGCTCATGGCCCGCGTCGCCTCCTCGGTGATCTGGGCGTCGACGGTCAGCGCGGGCAGGGCCCGGGCATGCATCGCCTCCGCGCGCAGTCGGTCGAGGATCCGGCGGCGAGCTGCGGTCAGCAGCCACGCCGCCGGATTGCTGGGAGTGCCGTCGCGCTCCCAGGTCCGGGCGGCCACCTCGAAGGCATCGGCCAGGCCGTCCTCGGCGAGGTCGAGCCGGTGGAAGCGCGCGACGAGCAGGGCGAGCAGTCGGCCCCACTCCTCGCGCCAGAGGTCGTCGAGTGGCTCGGTCACGGCTCCCGAACTGGCGCCGGGACCAGCCGCGGAGGACTCACGCGGAGCCTGACTCGGACATGTCCTTGCATGCCCGGACCTCGATGGCGCCCTCGGCGCCGGCCAGGAAGCCCACCACCTCGACCAGGTCGTCGAGGTCGTTGGACTCGATGGTGTAGAAGCCGGTCAGCTGCTCGGCGGTCTCGGCGTACGGTCCGTCGGTGACGGTGAACGTCTCACCGGCACCCCGGACGGTCTTCGCGGCGGCTGACGGAGTCAGCTCCGCTCCACCGGTGACGCGGTGACCGCGCTCCTCGAGACGCTTGGCGAACTCCATGTGGCGCTGGTAGACCACCGCCTGCTCTTCGGGGGATCGAGACTGCCAGGCGGCCTCGTCGCCGGGGAGGAGGACGACGTACTCGGTCATGCTGACTCCTTGGGTTGGTGTCGCTGTCACCACGATGACGGGTAGGCACCTCCGAAATCGACACCTCTTCGACCCGAGTTGTTGCTCTTTCGGTGGTCGTGGTCAGTGTTGCCTCGTCTGGGAGCAGGTTGGTGGTGGCTGCGCGTCGCCGACCGGCCCCGCTTCCTTCGGTGGTCATGGTGGGTGTGGCTCCACCTGGGTCGGGTGGATGCGTGGCCGCGCGTAGCCGACCGGCTCCCGCCGTCAAGGACCTCCGCTGCGCTCCGGCCACTTCGTGGCGCCCTCCGGG
>JBDHZT010000228.1:0-4076 GCA_039811985.1 Nocardioidaceae bacterium
TTCGGCGCGGGACTCGTCGAGGCGGTCGTCCGCTACCTCCCCGGCGGCAGCGTGGTGGTCGGACATCGTCACTCCTGTGCCTGGTAGGAAAGCGTGGTCATCATGCCGGTCTCGGCGTGGTAGATGTTGTGGCAGTGGGTCGCCCACTGTCCTGGGTTGTCGGCTTCGAGGTCGACGTCGAGGGTCGCCATGGGGCGCACGATGACCGTGTCCTTGCGGGCTCCGCCGCCCCTCAGCGCGAAGGTGTGGCCGTGCACGTGCATGGGGTGGAACATCATCGACTGGTTGACGAAGCGCAGCCGGACCCGCTCGCCCTGTATCAACCGATACGGGTCGGTGTCGGGGAAGGTCTTGCCGTTGATGGTCCAGCGGTAGGGCGCCATGGTGCCGCCCAGGACCAGGTCGTGGGTTCGGTCGGCCGACCGTCGGTCCAGGCGGGCCGACTCGACCGCCGACAGCGCCGTGCCGAGCAGTACCTTGCCCGACAGTTCGCGGACCTTGACGTCAGCCGTGGGCGGGCGACCGGCGCCGGTGCGGATCACAGCCAGCGCCTGGCCTTGTTTGCCCTCGGCCGAGGCAACCAACTCGAACACGCCGTCGCCGAAGGTGACGGTGGCGTCGAAGCGCTCGCCCATCCCGATCAGTAGCGCGTCGGTGGGCACCGGCACGACGGGGAAGCCGTCGCTGTGCGTGACGGTCATGCGGTGCCCACCGACGGCGACCCGGAACGCCGTGTCCGAGCCGGCGTTGACGAAGCGGATCCGAACGCGTTGACCCGGCTTCGCCGACAGCGTCGCCGGATCGGCGGCTGTCCGGCCGTTGAGCAGGTAGTACGGGTAGGTGATATCCCCGGCACCACCGAGCAGGGGCGACCGCATGGCCTCCATCCCACCCATAGAGCCCATCGAGCCGTGGTCCATCCCCTCCATGCCCGTGCCGCCCATGTCGTGCATGCCGCCCATGGAGTCGTCGCCGCCGGCTTGCTGCAGGTCGGAAAGGACCTGGTCCGGGGTGCGGCCCGTCCCGTCGACCCAGTCGTCCAGGACGACGATCCACTCGGCGTCGTACTCACCGGGCTCCTGAGGGTCGTCGACGACCAGGACGCCGTACAGGCCGCGGTCCAGCTGAACTCCGGAGTGCGGGTGGTAGAAGTACGTGCCCGGGTGAGGTGCGGTGAACTCGTATCGGAACGTCTCTCCCGCGGCGATCGGATCTTGGGTGAGTCCGGGCACGCCGTCCATGTCGTTGCGCAGTGCGAGGCCGTGCCAGTGCACGCTCGTGGCGTCCGGGAGCTGGTTGGCGACGTCGACCCGGAGCACGTCTCCGGCGTCGACGCGGAGCAGCGGTCCCGGCGCGGTGTCGCCGTACGCCCACGTGCTCACGGTCTGGCCACCCAGGTCGAGGGTCACCGGCTGGGCCGTGAGGCGCGCGGTGACCACCCGAGCTCCGGGCTTCCGGCGCGCCGCCTCCGCCGCTGCTACCGCGTCGGCGGCGGGCCCGACCGCTGTGCCAGTGGACCGATTGCAAGCGGCGAGGCCGCCGAGGGCGGCCACGCCTGCGAGCCCGGCGGCCCCGCGAAGGACGGCGCGACGAGTGATCTCGGACAAGTGGGGGCTCCTGACTCAGGTTCGGCGAGAGGCGAGATGTGCGAGGCGGGAAGGGGCGAGCGGCTAGTGCACCGAGGCACGCAGCACACTGCTGCGGGCGTGGTACTCGTCTTCGTCGATCTCGCCTCGGGCGAACCGCTCGTCGAGGATCTGCATCGGGTCGCGGCGGTCCGGGGTGGACCCACCGGGGCGCTGCGTGCGGAACAGGGCGAGAACGGCAAAGACCACCAACGCCCAGAACGCGACCATGGCCACGGTCATGATGATCCAACCGCCCCAACCCATGCCGTCGTGGTACCAGCCCATCATCGTCCTCAGCTCCTTCGCTTGGCTTGGTGACTCCCACGATTGCCCGGGCACCACTGTGTCCCGGTCGCGTTCATGTGAAGGTTCGCTGAAGAACGTGCCCTCGCCGGTGCTGACCTACGGCTGGCCGGGCAGCGGACTGAGACCATGGCGGGTATGGGCGAGGACGTCATGGACGAGAAGGCCGGCTCACCGGCAGGGGGTGCCGCGGGTGGCCGCCCCCGAACCGGTCTCCGGGCGATGGTGGTCGAAGACGAGACGCAGCTGGCCGGACTCATCGGCAGCTACCTCGAGCGCGACGGCTTCGAGGTGGCGGTGGTTCATGACGGGCTCGAGGCGGTGGAGGCCGCCCGCGCCGTCGACCCGGACGTCGTGGTGCTGGACCTGGGTCTGCCCAGCCTGGACGGGGTGGAGGTCTGTCGGCAGCTGCGCACCTTCTCCGATGCCTACGTGGTGATGCTGACCGCACGCAGCGAAGAGGTCGACACGCTCATCGGGCTCTCGGTGGGGGCTGATGACTACCTGACCAAACCGTTCAGCCCCCGAATCCTGATGGCCCGGATCCAGGCCATGCTTCGCAGGCCCCGTCCATCGGGAGCCTCGTCCGATGCCTTGGAAGGTGCTCGCACCTTCGGTGCCCTGGTCATCGATCCGTTGGGACGCGACGTATGGCTCGAGGAGGAACCAGTGGCGCTGACGCGCACCGAGTTCGACCTCCTCGCCGCCCTGTCCGAGCGACCCAGGATGGCGTTCAGTCGGCGCCAGCTCATCGACGCCGTCTGGGGACCCTCGTGGGTCGGTGACGAGCACCTGGTCGACGTGCACGTCGGCCACCTGCGCCGCAAGCTGGACGACGACGCCACTCAGGCGCGGTTCATCCGGACCGTCCGTGGCGTCGGCTACCGGATGGGCACAGGGCAGTGACCAGCCCCCCACTCCTGGCGGACACGGTCCGTGCCCGGCCGCGGTTCGCCACTCGGCTCCTGGTCGCCCAGGCCCTGGTGCTGGTGGCCGGCGCCCTGACCACTTGGTTGGTCGCCTCCGTCGTCGGACCCAGCATCTTCAGCGACCACCTCCAGCAGGCCGGCGACACCCACACCGCCGAGGAGACTCGTCACGTGGAGGAGGCCTTCGCCTCGGCGCTGGTCCTTTCGGTCTCTCTGGCGCTGCTCGCCTCGGTCCTCGCGGCGTTGGCGGTCTCGTGGTACTTCAGCCGCCGGGTGCAGCGCTCGATCGGCGACGTGGCCGCCGCCGCAGCGGACATCGCCGCCGGACGGTACGACGCCCGGGTGCCCGACCCGGGTCTGGGCGGCGAGTTCGCCTCCCTCGCACTGACCTACAACCGCCTCGCGGAGAGGCTCGAAGCGACCGAGTCGACTCGACGCAGCATGCTGGCCGACCTGGCCCACGAGATGCGCACGCCCCTGGCCACGATCGACGCGCACCTCGAGGCCGTCGAGGACGGCGTCCGAGCCCTGGACGACGACACGCTCGGGGTGATCCGCGGCTCGACGGGCCGCCTGCGGCGCCTCGCCGAGGACATGTCCGCCGTCTCCCAGGCAGAGGAGGGGATCGACGTGACGCTGCGACCGATGGCCGCCGCTGACGTGGCTGCCGCGGCCGCCGACGTCGCCCGCGACCGGTACGCCGCCAAGGGGGTAGACCTGCGCACCGAGCTCGCCGATGCCGGCCAGGTCCGCGTCGACGCCGACCGGTTCGGACAGGTGCTCGGCAACCTGCTCGACAACGCCCTGCGCCACACTCCGGCGGGCGGGACCGTGACCCTGGGCTGCCGACGGATCGACCAGTGGGTGGAGTACCGCGTCGCCGACACCGGCCAGGGGGTGGCAGCCGAGCACCTGCCGCACCTGTTCGACCGGTTCTACCGTGCCGACTCCGCCCGCGACCGTGGCCATGGCGGCTCGGGCATCGGGCTGGCCATCGCCCGCGCCCTCGTCGAGGCACATGGCGGGGGGATCTCGGTGACCAGCGCCGGGCCCGGACTCGGGGCCACGTTTACGGTGCGGCTACCCGGCCTCCGGTAGGGCCTTCGGGCCCGGACATCCGGGACCAACCGCCGGGCATCTTCAGCGAACCTTCACACAACCTCGCCACTTTTCCCCGAGCACCCCGTCGACGCTGGACCGTGTCGAACCAGCGCGC
>JBDHZT010000229.1:0-3966 GCA_039811985.1 Nocardioidaceae bacterium
TGGGACTGCCCCCGATCCTCCGCGATGCGATTCTGGAACGAGTCTCGGCAACGAGACCGTGGTAATGCCGCCCAGCTCACGCCTCGGAGCGGCCATGACGCATCAGGCCGACCATCGCCAGCCAGCTGGCACCGTTCATCGGCTTCCCGCGCGCCATCGCCGCAATCCGCGCCGTCAAGGAACCTGGACTACACCCCTAGAGGTGCAGGCGCTTGGTGAGCTCATGGCGTAGATAGGCACCGCGGGTCACCTGGATCATGACGAGAGCGAACACGCTGAGCGCACCACAGACGCCCGACGGTAGCGGGGTGGTCACCCAGCCGAAGGCAAGGAACCCGAGGGGCGTCAATCCCAAGATCATCGTCAAACCGCTGTAGACGATGTACTCCCCCACCTCGATGCGCAGCACCCGCACTGTGATCAGCAGTGCAACGATGGCGCAGGCGCAGACGATCGGCACCGCGTACGTCAGCGACCAGCGATGCCAGCCGGTCAGATAGTCCCAATACACGCAGAGCAGGCCGACTAGGACGACGAGATAGACGGTGCCCTTGGCGACGTTGCGTCGTTTTCGGACCGCCATCAGCACCACCAGCCACATGGTGATCACTCCCAGCCACACGAGGCGAAGGACTCCGATGCCAGCCGGTCCTCGACTGAACAACAGCTGGGCGGCCAGAGATCCCAGGATGACGGCAATCGAGGTCGCGAAGAGCACCCTGAAGACCCGACGCCGGGAGAATCGGAGTGGCACGGCCGGCAACGGGTCGCCGATCGCGTCTCCAGTGACCGGTGACATGCACAGCGGGCACCGGGTCCAGTGGCCCTCGATGTCGACGGCGCACTCGGCACAACGCCTCACAGTTCAGTCTCCGCGAGCTCCGCCTCGGTCACCCGCGCCGCAGCAACCGTCATGTCGATCCCGTTGGCAGCCAGGAGCCGGGCGAACTCCTTGACGTGGTCGGTCTGCGTGAACGGCGACGTGAAGCTGAGCGTGAGCAGACCTGCATGAGAAATGGCGGAGAGCTGCGGGCGGGCTGCCGACACGTGAAACAGCATCCGGCCCACGCGTGAGTCGGCCGGCTCGGACAGGCTGACCCGGCCCAGGTTCGAGACGGCGATCGTCAGGCCGCGGTTGCTGTCCCAGTTGACCAATTTCAAGATCACGTCCTTCAGTGGACGCGGCACGATCCTCAGCACGGGCGTCCGCTCGAATCGAATGAACCTTCGTAGCTTCTCCTCCAACGCTTCGGGAGTGGCCCGCGGCCGGAACTGACGCTCCAGGTGCCTGCAGACCGAACCCAGGTCGTCGGCGCCCTCGCCGTAGGTGTGCTCTACCCGGATAGTCGCGAAGAAGTTCCGCGCCGATGTCGAGGGGAAGAACTGACGCAGATTCACCGGCACCGACGCCGCGAGAGTGCGCGTCTTGCCCAGGCCGCCGGACGATCGGCGGACAGCCTCGAAGAACAGCGCGGTCAGATACATCGTGAGCGCCACACCCTCGGCCCGCGCCAGGGTGAGGACGTCGGTCACAGGCATGGTGAGCTCGACGACGCGCGTGCGGTTGTCCGGGGTGCGGGTTCCGCTGACACGATGCACCTTCTTTCGCTGCGGTCGGGGTGGCCTGTCGTTGCCGGCGGCTGGGCTGGGCGACAGCTGGTTGCCCGCGACGGCAAGCACCGCCGACACCGCCACGCGACTGAACTCGGATACGACCGCGCGGCCCCGACGACGCCGGCGGAAGTAGTGGGCGAAGCTGTCGGCTGCCAACTCATGCGTCGGCGAGGCCGCATCGCTGCCATGCTTCGCGCCGGCATCAGCGCGGACGAGATCGATGGGTGAGTCGGCGATCCCCGGGGCATCCTCCGACGGTCGCTGCGGCTCGGGGTACCGCAGCTTCACGTAGCTGGTCACCAGGTCGGAGAGGAACCACAACGCACCCGTACCGTCGGACAACGCGTGGAACACCTCGAGGATGATTCGCTGCCGATGGTGCGACACGCGGAACAGCAGGTGGCGCCGATCCTGTTGGTAGATCGGGGCGCAGGTCGGCAGTTCCTCCGCTGTGACCAGCGGCCTTAGGCCGCTGTCTTGCAGGTAGTACCAGAACACTCCTCGTCGCAGCACCGCGTGGTAGAGCCGGTACCGGTCATAGGCCGCGTCCAAGGCATCCTGCAACAGCCGCGGGTCCACCTCCTGGTCCAGCTCGGCGCTGAGACGGAACACTTTGGAATCGGCGTCGGTCCGAGCGGCGAGGAAGATGTTGGAGGCGTTGTCGAGTCGCACCCAGACTCGACGGGTCACGTGAGCACCTCAGGACCGACCATACTCACGAGTTCCCGCCTCAGCATGAGGACTGTGACTATAGTCCGCCGTTTGACGGAAGGTGTCCTGTCGCGCACCGAATCCGGCACGACACACCGCACCAGGCTCGACGAGAGGCAAATTCCCATCATGAAGTAATGGCTCAGCCGTGCGTGGCTAGTCGAACGGGCGGCTGGGGCGATCTGGCGTAGGGCACACTCGGCTGGGGTGTATCGACAGTGCATTCCTGGGCTGAGGATTCGGCCGTAACGTCGTGGGTGTGGACAACCGAGCCGAGGTACGCGAGTTCTTGACCTCGCGTCGCGCCAAGCTGACCCCTCAGCAGGCAGGCGTGCCGGATGTCGGGCCGCGGCGGGTGCCCGGTCTGCGCCGCGGCGAGGTCGCAAGTCTGGCCGGAGTGAGTGTCGAGTACTACGCCAAGCTGGAACGCGGCGCACTGGCCGGGGTGTCGGCGTCGGTGCTTGACGGGATCGCCCGCGCGTTGCGACTCGACGACGCGGAGCGGGCACATCTGTTCCATCTCGCGCATGCCGCGGACGGCACTGCAGCCGGCATGCGACCACGACGGCGGCCCGCGAAACGGTGGACACCGCAGCCGACACTGTCCTGGGTGCTGGACCGTTTCACCGGACCGGCGATCGTACGCAACGGCCGGATGGATCTGCTGGCCTGCAACCTGCTCGGCCGGGCCATGCATGCCAGCTTGTACGAAGCCCAGCCGGGCGGACCACCGAACTTCGCCCGGTTCACCTTCCTGCACGAAGCCGGCCGGACGTTCTATCCCCGCTGGGACGAAGCGGCGGACACGTGCGTCGCGATCCTGCGGACCGAGGCCGGCCGAGACCCGCACGACAGGGAACTGCACGACCTGGTCGGCGAACTGTCCACCCGGAGCGAGGAATTCCGGCGACGCTGGTCGGCGCACAACGTGCGCTACGTAGGCGCTGGCGTCAAGCTGTTCCACCACGATCTGGTCGGCGATCTCGAGCTCGGCTACGAGAGTGTCGACATGCTGTCCGAGCCCGGGCTCACCCTGACCCTGTATGCCGCCGAACCGTGTTCCCCGACCGAGCACGCGCTCGAGCTGCTGGGCTCCTGGGCCAGCACCCAGCAGACTGCGGCGACCAACCTCGCCAAGCACTGAACTCTCCAGACAAGCCACACCTGCCCACATCACTCGACGCGGACTCGGTCACGTTGCTGTGCCCGGTGCCCGCCCTTGCCATCACGCCCGAAGGACCTCCTGTGCCGACCCCGTCAACTGCTTCCACCGCCGCGAGATCGCGGCTGCCACTGGTGATCTATGTCCTCACCGCGGGCACGTTCTTGATGGGTACGACCGAGTTCGTCGTCGCCGGCTTGTTGCCACAGATCGCCGCCGACTTCGACATCCCCGCCGCCCGTGCCGGGCTGGCGATCACCGTCTTCGCCGTCGGCATGATCGTGGGCACCCCGTCGATGGCGCTGCTCACGCTGCGGCTGCCTCGCCGGCTCACCCTCACCTTGTCACTGCTGGTGTTCGCGGTCGGCCACGTCATCGTCGTCCTCACCGACAGCTTTGGGATCATGCTCGCTGCGCGGGTTCTGACCGCGTTCGCCACCGGCGCGTTCTGGGCCGTTGCCGCAGTCGTCGCCGCCCGG
>JBDHZT010000230.1:0-3943 GCA_039811985.1 Nocardioidaceae bacterium
TCGGCGTACTCCGCGGCGAAGGTCTCCGCCGAGATCGCGCCGGCGATCACCTCTTCGATCTCGGCCGGCGACGGCCAGATGTCGCGCAGGAAGACCGGGTCGCCCGCCTCGTCCGTGCCGAGCGGGTCATCGAACAGGTCGACGTCCATCGACCCGGCGAGTGCGTAGGCCACCACCAGCGGCGGCGAGGCCAGGTAGTTCATCTTGATGTCGGGGTTGATCCGGCCCTCGAAGTTGCGGTTGCCGGACAGCACCGACACCACCGCCAGGTCTGCCTCGTTGACCGCTGCGGACACCTCCGGGATGAGCGGTCCGGAGTTGCCGATGCAAGTGGTGCAGCCGTAGCCGACCAGGTTGAAGCCGAGCTTGTCGAGGTACGGCGTCAGGCCGGCCCGCTCGTAGTAGTCGGAGACCACCTTTGACCCGGGCGCCAGGGTGGTCTTGACCCAGGGCTTGCGCTGCAGGCCCTTCTCGACCGCCTTCTTGGCCAGCAGCGCGGCTCCGATCATCACCGACGGGTTGGAGGTGTTGGTGCAGGACGTGATCGCCGCAATGGTCACCGCGCCGTGGTCCAGCGTGAAGCGGGTGCCGTCTGACATCGTCACCGGGACCGGCGACGAGGGTCGACCGCCGTCGCGCGGTGCGGCGGAGAGGTGGTCGGAGGGCGCGGCGGAGCCGTTGTTCGCACCGTGCCAGGCCGGGGCGTCCGAGGCCGGGAAGGACTCCTCGATGCTCTCGTCGTAGCCGACCGACGCTTCGGGCTGGGCCCCGACGTAGTCGAGCAGAGACGCCCGGAAGGAGGCCTTGGCGTCGGTGACCTGGATCCGGTCCTGCGGCCGCTTGGGCCCGGCCAGGGACGGCACCACGGTCGCCAGGTCGAGCTCGAGCCGCTCGGAGTAGCGCGGCTCCACGTAGCCGGCTGCGGTCGGGTCGTGCCAAAGGCCTTGGGCGCGGGCGTAGGTCTCGACGAGGGCGAGCTGCTCCTCCGAGCGCCCGGTCAGCCGCAGGTAGTTGATCGTCTCTTCGTCGATCGGGAAGACCGCGATGGTGGAGCCGAATTCGGGGCTCATGTTGCCGATCGTGGCCCGGTTGGCCAGCGGCAGCGCGCCGACGCCGTCGCCGTAGAACTCCACGAACTTCCCGACGACGCCGTGCTGGCGGAGCATCTCGGTGATGGTCAGGACCAGGTCCGTGGCGGTCGATCCCTCGGGCAGCTCGCCGGAGAGCTTGAAGCCCACCACGCGCGGAATGAGCATGCTGACCGGCTGACCGAGCATCGCGGCCTCGGCCTCGATGCCGCCCACACCCCAGCCCACCACACCGATGCCGTTGACCATGGTGGTGTGGCTGTCGGTGCCGACACAGGTGTCCGGATAGGCGACGCCATCGCGGGTGAAGACCACCCGAGCCAGGTGCTCGATGTTGACCTGGTGCACGATGCCGGTGCCGGGCGGGACGACCTTGAAGTCGTCGAAGGCACCCTGGCCCCAGCGCAGGAACTGGTAGCGCTCGCGGTTGCGTTCGTACTCGATCTCGACGTTGCGCTCGAACGCCTCCGGGGTGCCGAAGACATCGGCGATCACCGAGTGGTCGATGACCATCTCGGCGGGTGCCAGCGGGTTGATCTTTGACGGGTCGCCGCCGAGGTCCGCCATCGCCTCGCGCATAGTGGCCAGGTCGACCACACACGGGACACCGGTGAAGTCCTGCATGATCACCCGCGCCGGGGTGAACTGGATCTCCTTGTCGGGCTCGGCGGTCTCGTCCCAGCCGGCCAGCGCACGGATGTCGTCGGCGGTGATGTCCGCGCCGTCCTCGGTGCGCAGCAGGTTCTCCAGCAGCACCTTCAAGGAGTAGGGCAAGGATGCGACGTCCAGCCCCTCGCCGGTGACGGCGTCCAGTCGGAAGTAGTCGAAGCTCTGCTCGCCCACGGTAAGCGTGGTCCTGGCGCCGAAGCTGTCCTGGCTGGTCATCGGGTCCTCCTCGGGTCCGGCAAAGCTCACGCTCCATCTTGCCGTCGGGCACCACACCGGTGGAACCCGGGCTAAACTCTCTTGATATCAAGATACATGATGCGGAGCGATTGACCCAAGTCGAGCCGGCGACAGTAGGAGGTCCTCCCTCGACGGCCTCACCGCAGAGGTTGGTTCCGGGCGTCTCCACCTTGGGGTGGAGAAACGCCGTGATTCATCAGCGCGAGTTGGCTGGCAAGCACCGATTTGCTTGCAGACAGACCACTTGCGTTGTGGTTGGCTATGGCGATGTTGGTCAAGAAGCTCGTCGTTGCTGCTGTCTGCATGTCCGTCGGGTACGCAACAGTCGGCACTGCCAGCGCCGCACCCGGTGGTCCGGCGGCCGCCGGCCACAGCAGGCTCGGTTCCGTCCACCTCAAGGCGGTCAAGCCGACAGCCAAACTCGTCTTGAAGTCGAAGGCATCGGCGCAGGTGGGCACCCAGGCAAAGCTCGTGCTGAAGGTCACCAAAGGCGTCAAAGGCCAGAAGGTCACCCTGCAACACAAGGGTGCGACCGGGGGCTGGAAGGCAGCGGCGAGCGCCACGTTGAAGAAGGGCGCGGGATCGAAGACCAAGCCGGTGACCTTCACCCACAAGCTTGCCGGATACGGCACCCACTCGTATCGGGCCAAGGTTGCCAAGAAGGGCAACGTATCCGCCGCGACATCCAAGACCGTGGAAGTCATGGCCGTGCCAGCGCCGCCGGCTGCCCCCTTTGCGACCCAGTCAACGGGCTACTCCCACTCGTGCGCCATCACCACCACTGGTGCGCTCTATTGCTGGGGCGAGAACCGCTTCTCCCAGCTCGGCACCGGCAACGCAGTCACCGTCTGGGGCCCGGTTCGGGTCGGGTCGGGCTCCACCTGGGCCACGGTGGATGCCGGTGAGGCCCACACCTGCGCGATCACCACTGGTGGCGAGCTGTATTGCTGGGGACTCAACGACCGAGGTCAGCTCGGACTCGGCGACAAGACCAAGCGGTCCGCGCCCACCCGTGTCGGCGCAGCCACCAACTGGGCCTCGGTGTCGGTCGGTGCCTTCCACACGTGTGCCACCACCACCCTGGGCACGCTCTTCTGCTGGGGCGAGGGCGGCAGCGCCCAACTCGGCGTCGGAGATCAGAGCGACCGGCTAGTGCCGACCCAGGTCGGCTCCGGCAGCTGGCTCAGTGTCGCCGCCGGCGAGGTGCACTCGTGCGGAATCAGGACCAGCGGCACGCTGTATTGCTGGGGCTACAACGACTATGGCCAGGTTGGCCTTGGGTCGATCAACGGCGTGGTGACACCCACGCAGGTCGGTTCGGCGACCAACTGGGCCACCATCTCCGCCGACGTCGTGCATTCGTGTGCCACCACCACTGGCGGGGCGCTGTATTGCTGGGGTTACAACCTGTACGGCGAACTCGGCGACGGGTCGACCACCAACCGGAACACCCCGGCCCTGGTCTCCTCCAGCGGATGGGCCACCGTCGCGGTCAGCAACATGCACACCTGTGGCACCACCACCGCCGGCGCGCTGTACTGCTGGGGCTACAACGGGTACGGCCAACTCGGGGACGGCTCGACCACCCACCAGACGTCACCGGCCAGGGTGGGCACCGGCACCGACTGGGCCAGCGTCCGCGTTGCCGGTGACAGCAGTTGTGGGCTGACCACCGGCAACCAGCTCTGGTGCTGGGGCAACAACGAATCCGGGAAACTCGGCCTGGGTGACACCAAGGTTCGCAAGTTGCCGGTGCTGGTGCACGGCTAGCCATCGACATACTCCGTCGCGGAGCAGTAGGGTCGTCGATCAGCCGTCCAGGGGCGATCCCGGCACCCTGGACACGTACTCCATGCACAGAGCATTGCGCAGGCCTTGCCTTCGTCGCCCCACTGCGCTGGTCAGACCTCGTTCGTGAGCAGCGCTACGCATTCGACGTGGTGCGTCAT
>JBDHZT010000231.1:0-3934 GCA_039811985.1 Nocardioidaceae bacterium
TGGTCTCGCCGATGAACAGGGTGGCGGCGATCTCCGCGTTGGACAGGCCACGGGCGATCAGACGCAGGACCTCGACCGGCGGTGGTCAGCCGGTCGCTGCGTCCGTCCACCCGCGGCGTCGGCCGCTGGTCACGAGCCAGGATCTCCCCCGCCTCCGTCACCAGGCCACCGAGCAGCTTGGTCCCTCCCGCATCCAGCGCCACCACGACATCGGCCACCGCGACATGGTGCCAGAGTCGGCTGCTTCAGTGGGTCAACTGGGCCAGCCGTTTCGCAGCGCGCGTGGCCACCGACTTCCGCCGGTCCCCGCGGAGGCGCTCCAGCTCCGGCGCCAACCATCCGGCCAGCGAAGCGTCATCCTTCGCCCACTCGGTCAGCACGTCCATCGTCACGTTCAAAACGATCCAGTCCGTCGACTCGGCCAGGTTCCGCTGAAGCAGCTCGGTGGCCCGCCGCTCCTGGCCCTCGGAGAGATCGCCACGCAGGTGATCCAACATCTGAGCGACGTGCCACTGCACGGACGGCTGATCAATCTGCCCAAGCTCGCCGATCAGCCGGTCGACCTGCGGCACGAACCACCCCGGCTGCTCCCGGCACACCTTCTCCAACGTGTCCACAACCCGCAGCCGGACCACCTCGTCCGGATCAGCCGTAGCCGCGAAGAGTTCCTCCAGCCGCTCATGGTCGGCCAACACGATGCCGAGGACCTCCCCGGCTCGACCCAGGGAGTTCGGATGGCCACCCTTGAGCATGGCGACGAATGGCTCAGGCATGAACCGAGCATTCCATGTCGCCCTCCGCTAGCGGGTACGCCGTGAACGGCCCGCCTGCCCGCATTGGGAAGATAGCAGCGCGCAGCGAGCGTCGTTGGCGGCGCTATGACGCACCCACCTGTCAACGGCGTGCGCCGCAACCCCATCGGCTTGTGGGACGCCTACCGAGACCTCCCGGGACCCGCTGCATACCGCCCACAAAGACGCACGTCCCGAGACTGCGGAACTAGGCTTCGGCGGTGACCGACGGACCCTCACCACGCGAGTTCGAACCGCTCCTCGACTGGCCTGTCCAGGTGTGGGGGCCTGGCGTCGAGCCGCGGCGCAAGAACTGGTCGACCCTCTCGACATACCAGCATCCAACGACCGTCACCCACGGATCCGGCGTCATCGACGACCTCGTGGCTGGCATCCGACACTTCCGGGCGAACGCAATCGACGGCTATTGGGCCCGCCTGATCCCGGCTACCGCCGCGATTGGCTGCGTGCCGTGGCTGACAGATCTAGCGGTCATCGACGAACTCGCCGCTCTCGACGCGTTGTGTGTCGTGGTCGACAAGCATGAGGCAACCGCACGATCTGCGCTGCTTCACCAGCGGGGGTCGGCCCTGTCGAGCGCCTACTTGGACGGGTTCGAGGAGCTCGCCCTCCCCGACAGCCATGGCCTCGGTCCGGTCATAGGGCCGTACCGCACGACCACAGGCCCCGGCCTCGTCGAGCCGGTAAGCCTCGGGCCGGTCCGCGTCGCCGGCTGGAAGACCAACGATGGGCGCCGACTGCCGTTGCTGCATTCGAAGATGCTGGTGCTCGGGGTGACGACCTACTACGAGGACGACGAGATGCTCGCCGGCGATGTGCATGACGAGAACGACGATGTCTGAGCCGGACGGTGAGGACTGGTCGCCGGCGGGCAACCCGTACACCATCGCGGTCTCCGAGGCAGGCTGGTGGCTGCGGACTGTGCAGCTCACCGTCCGCAGGTTGGAGGCTGACGACGAGGAGTTCTTGCCGTACAGCTCACGCCAGATCGATGCGCGAACGCTGGTGCTGGCGCTGAACCAGCTACTGGTCGCCGAACAGCTCGAGCAAGCCGCCTTAAGTGCCCTCGACATGGACAGCGCCGTTGGTGGGCGGCTCGCTGATGCTCGACAGACGTTTCTGGACGTCGTTCCGGGTCTGGTGGAGACTCGGAACCGTCTGGTGCACTTCAACGAGTGGTCGCGCGGCGCCGGCCACAACCCTCAGAAGAGTCGCGCCCGGGCTGGCGAGGCGTTGCGTGACGTCGCGAGCTCGTACTGGCGGTTCCGGTACGACCCACCGGCCAAGTCTGTGCTGGCCGGTCCCCATGAGTTCGACGTCGCGGACGCAGAGAAGGCGGCGGGCCGGCTCGCTGCGGCCATCTACGAGGCGGCCCGGCAGGTCGACCAGCGTCGCGACGCCCATGGCTGACCGACCACCGCCGGCCGACAGTGTCGGTGGCCGCCACTACATTGCTGCGCGCGACGGGTGCGACGCCAGGCGGCGACACGATGGACCCCGGCCGTGCGCGGGTTCACCGAGCTCGGCTCGGATCCGTGTACGGCGACGCACGCACCACCCGCGCAGCAGCGTCAGGTCTGGATGCCGTCGTCTGGCTGATGGCTGATGCGCGCGAGCAACTGTTCGCCGAGCACGACATCGTGAGGTAGCCGCTCCAACTCGACGACGTCCACGTCAACGCCCTGGTGCCGGAGGACCGTAGCGAGGGAGGTCCAGTGGTCTGCCTTGATGTCCTTCTGCGAACGTTCACCGAACGGCTCGTCCGGGCCGACGACCATGCGCGCCGTATCCCCGATCTCCTCGACCGATGTCACCGCCCAGATGTTGGGCGGGCCGGAGGCGCTCCAGCCCCGGGATGCGGACCGGGCAGGCGCCTAGGTGAGTCACCGAGCGCTGGGTGGTACACTTGCCCCATGCCGACTATCCGACCCCGCCATCAGGTCACCGAGACGCCTGAGGTGGCGCGCGCGCTTGATCTTGCTGCACAGCGCTGGCCGAACGAGCCGCGCAGCAGGCTGCTGGTCCGATTGGTTGAGGCGGGAAGCAACGCGTTGGAGGAAGGGCGCACCGAGTCTGTCCGACGCCGGCTGACGGCTATCGATTCCACCAGCGGCAAGTACGCCGACGTCTTCACTGACGACTACCTGGCCGAGCTTCGCCAGGACTGGCCCGAATGACGATCACCCTGGACGCGAGTGTGGTCATAGCTCATCTGCAACCGCGCGACCCTCATCACCGCGCAGCCACTCAGTACCTACGCGAGCACGCCGACGAGCCGCTGCTCATCCACCCGCTCAACCTCGCCGAGGTGCTCGTCGGGGGCGTGAGATCTGGGCGCGGCCAAGAACTGCTCGACGACTTGCACGCCATCGGCGTTCGGATCGCGGACAAACGCGGAGGCGAGCCGTTGCGCCTCGCTGCACTGCGCGTGGAGACCGGGCTGAAGCTCCCAGACTGCTGCGCCCTGGACACGGCCCTCACCTCGGAGTCGACGCTGGTCACCTTCGACGAGCGACTGGCCTCCGCCGCACGCACGCGTCACCTCCACACGGCCCCCGGCTCGGCGTGATCGGCAGTTATCCCGCGTAATCAGGACGATGGGCTCGCGGCGACGATCGCCGTCGAACATTTGTCGAACACGCGCTACGCTAGTTTCATGCCCGGCTCAATCGGCTTCCGCCCGACAGAAGACGACGAGCGCATCCTGCGGGAGGCCGCTCAGCCAGGAGAGAGCACCTCGGACACGCTGCGTCGAGCGCTGCGGCTCCTGGACCACGAGCGCTGGCTCACGCAGTTCAGAGCCGACGCCGAGCAGCTCAAGGATGAAGACCTCGACGCGGAGCCTGAAGCCTGGTGATCCGAGGAGCCGTCTACCGGATTGACCTGGGCCGTCGCCGCGGTCATGAGCAGGGAGGCAAGCGGCTTGGCCTCGTGGTCTCTCCGTCGGACTCACCACTCTCCGTCGTGACGGTCATCCCCACCTCCACCTCAGCCGGGCCTTCCATCCACCGGCCTGAGCTGGAGATCGCCGGACAAGGGACGCGTCTATCGGTCGACCAGGTCCGATCCATCGACGTCCGCTACGTCGTCGGCGACCCCGTCGACTACCTAACCCGAGACCA
>JBDHZT010000232.1:0-3932 GCA_039811985.1 Nocardioidaceae bacterium
GAGGGGTCGACGACGACGCCGTGGGAGCCCTGCCCGGTCTCGACGGTTGCGGTCACGGTGAACGTCTTGGTGTCGATCACTGAGACGGTGGTCCCGGGAGAGTCTTCGGTGCCCTGGTTGGCGACGAGGAGGTAGCGGTTGTCACCGGTGACGTAGGTCTGGATGGGGCCGTCTCCGACTGCGACCGTGCCGACCAGCTTGCGCGTCGTCATGTCGACCTTGGCGACGGTGGCGTCGCCGTTCAGGGAGGCGTAGACGAACCGGCCGTCGGGGGAGAAGGCGACTTGCGCGGGGGCCTTCCCGACTTCGATGTCTGTGACCAGCTGGTTGGTTCGGGTGTCGATGACGCTGAGCGTGGTGTCGGCGACGTTCGCCACGACAAGCCAGCGGCCTTCCGGGCTGGGTCGGAGGCCGTGCGGGCCCTGGCCCACCTTGATGGTGTCGGTGGCCTTCATCGTGGACGCGTCAATGACGGTGACGGTGTCGTCTGCGCCGTTTGTGGTGTACGCGGTGGCCCCGTCCGGGGAGACCACGACATGGGCTGGCGCGGAGCCGGTTGGAACCACGCCGTGCAGATCCAGGCTCCCGGCGGACAGCATGGCGGCGTATCCGTCGTGGCCACTCACCGTCCACACCGAAGCACCGTCGGGAGACGCCTGGACGTTGTGCGGCCCTTCGACGCCGGCGACGGTGGTCACGACCCGGTTGGTGGCGGCGTCGATCGCCGTGAGCGAGTCGCCGCCCTCGTTGGCGATCCAGACGGTGCCCTCCACCATGCCGCGGTGGTCGGCGAGAGCGGCCGCCCTCGAGTCCTCGTCGGCGCGGTCGTCATAGCCGTTGAGCACCGCCAGGCCACCCGCGGTGGCAAGCACGGCCAACGCACCGGCGGTGAGAGCAACGACGCGCATGCGCCGGCTCCACCCGTGCCGATCCTTCGGGAACTGCGCAGAAGCCGCATCGGGACCGGTGCCGGATGTTGAGCTCATGGGCGAACCATTCGTATAGACGAAGTCGGCCCGGTGGGGACCGCGCCATCACCCTCGCCGCTTGACCCGGACGGATTGCCGGCGGTTTCGATGAAGAACCGATGAAGGCCGATCACATGACTGGACAGTGGTCGAGCCGCATAGTCAGATCGAGGTGGGAGGCCGCCCGCGTGCATGAAGGAAGGACTCGACGGTGAACCTGATCCATCGCCTCTATTGCCGATCGCCGCTCTGGCGCGCCCATGTGAGAGCGCTGCTGCCGTGGGCGTTGGACGGCATCTCCCTCGAGCGGTCGGCCGTCCTGGAGCTCGGGCCTGGTCCGGGACTGACTACAGACTGGCTGGTGTCGCGGGTGGGCTCGTTGACGTGCGTGGAGTACGACGAAGCTGATGCCTCGGCGCTCGCGGGAAGACACCCGGGGTGGACGTGCGGCATGGTGACGCGACGGCGCTCCCGTTCGAGTCCGGGTCGTTCGACGCGGTGGTCTGCTTCACGATGTTGCATCATCTGCCCTCGGCAACAGCACAGGATCGCCTGTACGCCGAGGCCGCCCGGGTCTTGCGCCCGAATGGCCTGCTTGCGGGCTCGGACAGCCGCTGGAGCCCCTGTTCGCGCTGGCACACATCGGTGACACCTGCACGTTGGTCGACCCGGAGGAACTGCCGGCACGGCTGGAAGTTGGCGGGTTCGGTCACGTCGAGACCGAGACTCGACGAGACGCGTTCCGGTTCCGGGCTCAAGCCCGCTGACGACGACTGCCGACCCTGCGGCAGCACTGCCTAGTTGGAGGCCGGCCGTGGGGTGAATCGCTCGGGCTGGGTGAGGAACTCCCGTCGGCAGGCGTCTGAGCAGAACCACCACTGCTCGCCGCGCCAGCTGGCGTGGGGTCCGTTCGGTTCGACCTGCATGCGGCAGACCGGGTCGACGGCGAGTGCGGCGAGGTGGCGGAATTGCCCATCCTCCAGCCAGAGCACGCGGTCGGCGATCTCCCGGAGTCGATCGTCGTGGCTCACGATGACGATCGAGCGGTGGTCCTCGTCGGCGAGCTGGCGCAGCAGCCGGGCGAGGTCTCGGCCCCGGGATGCGTCGAGGTTGGCGGTGGGTTCGTCTGGAAGATGAACCCGAAGGTGCGCGACCGCAGCGCAGGGAGCTCCTTCTCACGGGCCGCGGGGATGTCGACGTCGATGCCCTCACGGCTGGTGACGGTGATGGATCCTGCGCTCGGGCGCAGCAGTGCGCCGAGCATCAGCAGGAGGGTCGTTTTGCCCGATCCGGACGGACCCATTACGAGGAGCACTTCGCCGGCGGCGAGGTCGAGGTCGGCCGCTCGCACGGCATCCACGGCGGTGTCGCCTGCCCCGTAGGTCTTGGTGAGCCCGCGAACGGTCAGCACCCGGGGCCTGGTCGACTGGCTTGTGGGCCTGTTGTCGCCGGACGACGGAGGCACCGGGTCGGGGACCTGGGCGGTACCGGGGGTGTGGGCGTTCGTGTTCATCGTGTCTCCCGGAAGGCGGTTGCCGCGTCGAGGGCGGCAATGCGGCGCAGCGGCCACAGGGCGGCAATGAGGCCGACGAGAAGCGCTGTGGTGGTCGTCTGTGCGACGGCGGTGGTGGTGATGGAGATTTGGACCGCTGGGGCGGCGAGTGGCAGCAACCACGCGAGCGCTAGCGCGGCTGTGGTGGCGACCGTGGCGGCGAGTACGACGGTGAGCAGGACCTGTATCGCTACCGCGGCTGCGAGCCGAGGTGTGCGGGCGCCGAGGGCCTTGAGGACGGCGAAGTCTCGCAGCCTGTTCAAGGTGGCGGTCATCAGCCCGAGAGCGATGACGGCGAGCGCGATGACGAGCCCGATGGTGGACATCAGCCGGAGCAGGTCGGCGCTCATGTCGGTGACGATGCGGGCCTCGGAGTCGGAGAACTCCTCGCGGGTCTGGGCCGTGACGCCACCGACTTCGGCCTCGATCCGGTTCGCGACCGCTTCTGGGTCGGCACCTTCGTCCAGGCCGGTGAGCACGTAGGACACACGGTCGTCGTGGATCCGGCCGAACTCGCCGAGCGCGACGAAGACGGTGGTGTTGGTGATACTGCTACCGCCCGTGGAGAACCCGACAGTGCGCAGGGACGTGCCCATGACCGTGAACCGGTCGCCGAGGTCGACGCCGAGCTGGTCGGCTGCCTGCTCGTCCAGGACGGCTTCGCCGGCGCCGGGTGCCCTGCCGGCCACCAGGCGCGTCGGGCCACCCCGCCCGGTGCGGGTGTCGTAGCCGATCAGGTAGGCAAGTTGACGCCCCCGCGGCCCGGCCACGGATCCGGACGCGAAGGCGATCGGAGCGGCCCAGGCGACACCTAATACGCGGGCGACGCGGTCCGCGGTGTCAGAGGGGAGGGACGAGGTGGACATGTGCATGGTGCGCACGCCGTCCTGGGAGACGAACACGTCGGCCGGGGAGGTGCGGATGTAGTGGGTGACGCGGTCGACGGCTCCGGCGAAGATGCCGCCGAGGACGAGGACCAGTAACAATGAGGCGGCCACGCCGAGGACGGTCAGCGTGGCGCGGCGGCGGTCGGCGAACAGGAAGCGGCGCCCCACGGGGACGGCTCGCGGCGCGAGGGCGCGCCGTGCGTGATCGGATCGCGGCGGAGTCGGTTGCGTGGTGGTGGTCATCGTCCGCTCCGGAATGCGGAGGCCGCGTCGAGCCGGTTGAGTCGGCGTGCCGGTAGCCATGCGGCGAGTAGTGCCATCGTGGCCGCTGCGGCGGCGGTCTGGGCGATGGTGCCGGGGGTGAGCAGCACCGGGAATGCGGGTCGCCACCAGGCGAGGAGTTCTCGGGTCATGATCAGCAGGACGATCGCGGCGAGTGTGCCGAGCACCGTCAGGGCCACGGTCTCGGTCACCGCGATTCGGCGAAGCCGGCCGGGCGTGGCGCCGAGGGCCTTGAGGACGCCC
>JBDHZT010000233.1:0-3829 GCA_039811985.1 Nocardioidaceae bacterium
ATGTTCTCGGTGTTGATCCGGAAGTACGCCTGCAGCGGGATCTCCACGTGCACGCCCTTCGGCACGTAGATGAAGGAGCCACCCGACCACACGGCGGTGTTCAGCGAGGCGAATTTGTTGTCCCCGACCGGGATCACGGTGCCGAAGTACTCGCGGAACAGATCCGGGTGCTCCTTCAGCGCGGTGTCCGTGTCGAGGAAGATGACACCCTGCCGCTCGAGCTCCTCGTTGATCTTGTGGTAGACCACCTCGGACTCGTACTGCGCCGCGACGCCGGCGACCAGACGGGCCTTCTCGGCCTCCGGGATGCCCAGCTTGTCGTAGGTGTTCTTGATGTCGGCCGGGAGCTCCTCCCAGGACGTGGCCTGCTTCTCGGTGGAGCGGACGAAGTACTTGATGTTGTCGAAGTCGATGTCGTCGAGCTCGGCGCCCCAGGTCGGCATCGGCTTGCGACCGAAGAGCTTGTGGCCCTTGAGGCGCAGATCCAGCATCCACTGCGGCTCGTTCTTCAGCCGGGAGATATCGGCAACGATCTCGGGAGTCAGACCGCGCTTGGCGGAGGCGCCGGCGACATCGGGATCCGCCCAGCCCCACTCGTACCGACCGAGCGCATCCAGGTGTTGCTCCTGGGTGTGGCCCAGTCCGGGAGTCGAGGGGCCTGGGGTCGCGGTGGTCGACGGGTCGTACGTCTGGGTCATATCAGGAGGACCTTTCGCTGTCGGTGGTCTGGTCGGGGCCGGCAGTCATGGGGTCGGGCCGGCGAGGCAGATTCGGGGGTTGGCCTGGTTGGAGGCCAGCAGGGATGTGTCCTGGCCGAGGGCCAGTGGGGATGTGGGTCGTGCAGATGCCGTCGCCGTGGGCGATGGTGGCAAGTCGCTGGACGTGACCGCCGACCAAGCGGGCGAACGCCTCGGTCTCGGCCTCACAGAGCTGCGGAAACCGCTCGGCAACGTGCGCGACCGGGCAGTGATGCTGACACAGCTGTTCGCCCGCCACTGACGGCTGCACCGAGGCCACGAAGCCGTCGTCGGTCAGGGCGTCGGCGAGCTTCTGCGCAGCACTGGTTCCTTCGGGGGCTGCCGCGAGCGCTTCGGCGTATCGCGCCTCCATGTCGGCCACCCGGCTGGCGGCGAACTTGGTGATCGCCTCCTCGCCGCCCTGGGCAGCAAGAAAGTCCAGCACCTGCACGGCGAGATCGTCATAGGCGGCGTAAAAGCCGCTTCGTCCAGCATCGGTGAGTGCGAACACCTTGGCCGGGCGGCCCCGGCCGCGCGCCTTGTAGGTACGCTGCTCGCGCGCTTCGAGGTGCCCTCGACTCACCAGCACATCCAGATGCCGTCGGATGCCGGCGGGGGTCAGTCCGAGGCGCTCGGCGAGCGCGGCGGCGGTGGATGGTCCGTGCTCCAGGATCGAGCGGGCGACACGCTCCCGGGTGGACTCGTCACTCTCCCGGCCATCCAGGGGTGCTGTGGGTAGGGTCGATCCAGGCGCGCCGGAAGCGGACTGGACGGTTTTCACAACGCCAGTGTGCTCTTATTACCTGGAGTCATTCAAGGAAGGCCAGCCTTAGTGACTTGGCCCACGCGGACAGCGAAGGACTCCCTGCATCGTGCAGGTAGCGTCTGGGCATGAGTTCGATTCGAGTCGCGATCGCCGGTGTCGGCAACTGCGCGGCATCGCTGGTCCAGGGAGTTCACTACTACGTCGACGCGGACCCCGGGAGCACGATCCCAGGTTTGATGCATGTCCGGTTCGGCGACTACCACGTCGGTGACCTCGAGTTCGTCGCCGCCTTCGATGTCGACGCCAAGAAGGTCGGCCTCGACCTCGCCGACGCCATTGGCGCCAGCGAGAACAACACCGTCAAGATCTGCGATGTGCCGTCGCTGGGCGTGCCGGTGCGGCGCGGACCGACTCTGGACGGGCTGGGCCGCTACTACCGGGAGACGATCGAGGAGTCACCCGAGGAGCCGGTCGACGTGGTCGCCGCCCTGCGGGAAACGGGCGCCGAGGTGCTGGTGTGCTACCTGCCGGTCGGTTCGCAGGACGCTGTCCAGCACTACGCCCGCTGCGCGATCGAGGCCGGCGTCGCGTTCGTCAACGCGCTGCCGGTGTTCATCGCCAGCGATCCCGAATGGGCCGACCGATTCACCGCGGCGGGATTGCCGATCGTCGGCGACGACATCAAGTCCCAGGTCGGTGCGACGATCACCCACCGAGTGCTGGCCAAGCTGTTCGAGGACCGCGGGGTGGTGCTGGATCGCACCTACCAGCTCAACGTCGGCGGCAACATGGACTTCAAGAACATGCTGGAACGCGATCGGCTGGAGTCGAAGAAGATTTCCAAGACCCAGGCCGTCACCTCCAACATCGGTCACGAACTCGGCGCCCGGAATGTGCACATCGGCCCGTCCGACTACGTTCAGTGGCTGGACGACCGCAAATGGGCGTACGTCCGGCTGGAGGGTCGCGCGTTCGGCGATGTGCCGCTGAATCTGGAGTACAAGCTCGAGGTGTGGGACTCACCCAACTCCGCCGGCGTGATCATCGACGCCGTCCGCAGCGCCAAGATCGGCTTGGATCGAGGCATCGGCGGACCGCTGCTGTCGCCGTCCTCGTACTTCATGAAGTCACCGCCGGAACAGCACGACGACGACACCGCCCGCGAGCTGGTCGAGAGGTTCATCAGGGGCGAAGTCGAGCGCTGAGCCGTATGGTCGGCGGTGTGAACCTCCCAGTGATGCCGCCGGTGAAGCCGATGCTGGCCAAGTCGGTGCCAGAGATCCCCACCGGGGAGCTGTCGTACGAGCCCAAGTGGGATGGTTTCCGCTCGATCGTGTTCCGCGACGGCGAGGAGGTGGAGATCGGGTCGCGCAACGAGCGGCCGATGACTCGGTACTTCCCCGAGCTGGTCGAGGCGCTTCGGGTCAACTTGCCCGCGAAGTGCGTACTGGATGGCGAGATCGTCGTGGTCCAGGGTGACCGGCTCGAATTCGAGGTGCTGCAGCAGCGGATCCACCCTGCCGCGAGCCGGATCAAGCTCCTGTCCGAGCAGACACCCGCGACCTTCGTCGCGTTCGATCTGCTGGCACTCGATGACGAGGACTACACGAAGCGGCCGTTCGCCGAACGACGTGCCGCGCTGGAGCAGGCATTGGCGAGTGTCGAGGCGCCCATCCACGTCACCCCGACCACCCGTGACCCTGCCATCGCGCAGGACTGGTTCGAGCAGTTCGAGGGTGCCGGTCTCGACGGGGTGGTCGCCAAACCGCTGGCCGGCACCTATCAGCCGGACAAGCGGACCATGTTCAAGATCAAGCACCAGCGCACCGCCGACTGTGTGGTCGCCGGCTACCGGGCGCACAAGAGCGGCCCGGATGCCATCGGATCGTTGCTCCTCGGTCTCTACAACGACGAGGGCGTACTCGCCTCGGTCGGCGTGATCGGCGCCTTTCCGGCCGCCCGCCGCAAGGAGCTGTTCGCCGAGTTGCAGCCGCTGGTCACCACCTTCGACGACCATCCCTGGGCTTGGGCCAAGGAGGAACTGGGTACGCGGACGCCACAGCACTCGGCCGGCAGCCGCTGGAACAACGGCAAGGACCTCTCCTTCGTACCGCTCCGGCCGGAGCTGGTGGTCGAAGTGCGCTACGAGCACATGGAGGGCGTCCGATTTCGGCACACAGCGCAGTTCAATCGCTGGCGCCCGGATCGCGAGCCCCGGTCCTGTACGTACGAGCAACTCGAGGAGCCGGTCAACTATGACCTTGGCGACATCCTGGGACTCACCTCGGACTCGCCTCAGCACTGACGACTGTCCGACTTAGACTCA
>JBDHZT010000234.1:0-3811 GCA_039811985.1 Nocardioidaceae bacterium
ACGGTCTCGGGCCGGGCCTGGAGGAGGACCACGTCCTCGCCTGCCGGAAGGTCGTCGTCGACCGCCCACTCGATGTCTTGCGGGCAGCCGTAGTGCTTCTCCGCGGTGCGTGCCAACCGGGCGATCGCCACGATCTCCTCATCGGTGAGCGACGGCTGGAGGTGTAGGTCCTCGGCCAGCTCAACCCGGCTGACGCGATCGTCGGCAAGCTGGTAGGCGTGCGTCTTGGGTGAGATCGTGCGTCGGCTGATCGACCACATGACCTTGTCCACCAAGAAGTTGTCCGGGGTGACCTCTCCGGACACGACGCCCTCGCCGAAGCCCCACGCGGAGTCGATGCAGATCCCCGACCTGTCGCCATTGGTGGGGTCGAGGGTGAAGGCGACGCCGGCGGAGCGTGGCCGCACCATCTTCTGCACTGCCACCCCCATGTCGACCTTGGTGTGGTCGTAGCCCATCTCCTCGCGGTAGGCGATGGCCCGGTCGGTGAACAGGCTGGCCCAGCAGGCGCGCACCTTTGCGAGGACGTCATCGATCCCACGCACCCAGAGGTAGGTGTCGTGTTCACCCGCGAAGGACGCATCCGGGGTGTCCTCCGCCGTGGCCGACGACCGGACTGCTACCGGGACGTTCTCCACGCCGCAGTGCGCGCAGAGGTCGGCGTACCCCTTCCGGATCAACCGCTCGGCGTCCTGCGGGATCGGCCAGCTGCGCACCATGGCCCGAGCCCGCTTCGCCGCTACCGTCAGTCCGTCGGTGTCGCCGACCGGGACGGCCCGCAGCATGTCGGTGAGCTCGTCGTAGTCGGGAGCCAGCTCCTTCGCGGCGGCATAGACCGACGTGGTCACCGCGAATCCCGGTGGAACGGGCAGTCCGGCCTGACTCATGGTGCCGAGCGAGGCGCACTTGCCGCCGACGACGGGCTTGGCCTCCTCTGTCAACGTGTCGAAGGTGATGACGTACGGCGCGTCACTCATCGGGCCCCTCCTGCTGGTCGAAACGCGGATCGTGGATGGGCGGGAGGGCGTCGAGGTCGGGGACGGCGACCTCTTGGACGCGGTTGCGGTAGAGCACCAGCGCGGTCACCCCACCCTCGAGCAGCCGCACCCGGACAAACTCGGTGTTGAACGGTTCGCCGGGGTCGTAGCCCATCGCGAGAGCGGCGAAGGCGCGGATCGGTCCTGAGTGGGTGGCCACCACGATGGAACGGGCGGAGGTCCGCTCATAGGCGGCCAAGATGCCACGCCAGAACCGGCGCACACAGGAGACCGGCGGCTCGAAGTACATCATCGGCATCGTCAGCCAGTGTGTGATCGGGTCGCCGCCGCCCTGCTGGATGCCCCAGAATCGGTCGACGTCGACCAGCCAGCCAGGGCGCTCGCCCAAGCCGACCCGTTCGTACTTCTCCATCTCCCGGTGGTAGATCCGGAAGGCGCTGGTGACGTCGCGGGGGCCCTCCGGGGTCGCGACCTCGAAGTTGCGGAAGAGCTGGTCGTCCTGGAGCTCGCTGACTTCGGGGTCGCCGCGCCCGTAGAGCTCGATGTTGTCGATCAGGCCGCGGCGTAGGTGCTCACCGGTCTGGCGCGCACGGTTCGTCGGCGCGCACAGCATCTCGACACGCTGTCCGTCGAAGACCCGGCGGGCGAGCTCCTGACCCCGGCGGTGTGCCTGCCAGGAGCCCAACGGGGTGAGTCCGGACTCCGAGGAGTAGCCCTGGGTCTCGCCGTGCCGCACCAGGTAGACGTCGCAGTCGATCGCGGCCAGCTGGTCGCGCCGCTCCGGGACGATCTCCTTGGTGCGGGTGACCTCCGCCCAGGCGCGGGAGGTGCCGATGACGTCGCCGTCGTACATCACCGGGTCGCTGCGCTGGTCGCCTCGCTCGCGGAATCGGCGCAGGTAGAGCGGGAGGGAGGGATCCTGGGGATCCGGCGAGGGCGACGTCGGTGGGACCGAGCGGCGGGCCCGGTGGCGGGTCAGGTAGGCCGGCGCGTCGGGGCGTTCGGTTCGCGGCAACGTCCGGCCGGTCTCCTCGTCGATGGTCATCGCCGGTCCTCAGCTATGCACCGTGAGGAACTGCTGGTTGACGACGCCGTCGTAGTAGAACATCGCCCGACCCATCTCCGCCTCGGTCCAGGTGATCGGCTCCGCACCGGGGTCGACCCAGTAGCCACCGGTGAACATCTCGTTGCGGTTGCCCACGGGGTCGAAGAAGTAGAGACACTGCCCGCGCGTGGCGCCATGCCGGGTGGGGTTCGTCTCGACGTGGACACCGTGGTAGACGCAGGTGTCGGCGGCTCCGCGCAGGTCGGTCCAACTGTCGACCCACCAAGCGAAGTGGTGCAGGCCTTGATTCGGGCCGGTGATGAAGGCGATGTCGTGCGAGCGGTGGGAGACCTCCAGCCAGCTGGCGATCTGGAAGCCGTCGTCACCGAGAACCTGCTCGGTGAGCCTGAAGTCGAGGTGGTCGATGAGGAATCGGGTGTTGGTGTCGACCTCCTCCGCCGTCAAGAAGACGTGGTCGATCCGCGGCGGGGCGATGCCGACCAGGTCCATCGGTCGCGGTGGCGGGTTGGTCTGAGGCAACAGGTTGCCCACCTGCTGCATGCCGTAGACCAGCTCCATCTGGTGACCGCTGGGCAGGGCGAATCGGATCGACGTGCCGTGCCCGTCGGCCCACTCGTCGGCGGCGTACCTGCGCACGTCGACGCCGGCGGCCTCCAGCCGCTGCTGATAGTGGTCGAGGTCGTCGGCATCGGTGACCTTGAAGCCGAAGTGGTTGATCCCGTGGGTCGGCTCCAAGGTGAGCACGACGCTGTGGTGCTGGTGCTCGTCCCAGCACTTGAGGAACACGCGAGACGAATCCCGCCCGGTCTCGATCAGGCCGACGACCTCGGAGTAGTAGGCGGTCGCTAGCTCGAGGTCCGGGACGCGGATCTCGACGTGGGACAGACGCAGAATGGACATCAGGTGTGCACCTTCATGAAGCGGTCGTTGAGCTCGCCCTCGTAGTAGAAGATCGCGCGGCCGACGTTGTCCTCGGTCCAGGTGATCGTGGGGAAGTCCGGATCGGGCTTGTAGCCGCCGGTGAAGACCTCGTTGCGAGTGCCCAACGGGTCGAAGAAGTAGATGGTCGAGCCGCGCGTGATGCCGTGCCGGGTCGGCCCCACATCGAGCTGGATCCCGTTGTAGGCGAGGATGTCCGCCGACTCGCGCACGTCCTCCCAATCGTCGAGCCAGAACGCGAAGTGGTGGAGTCCGCCGTTAGGGCCGTGCACGATCGCGAGATCGTGGGGCGAGTGCGACCGCTCGAGCCAGGTGCCGAGTTGATGGCCGTTGCCGTCGAGAAGCTGCTCGGTGATCCGGAAGCCCAGCACATCCATGAAGAAGCGGGTGGACTCGCCGACCTCCTCGGCGTTGATCAGCATGTGATCCATCCGGGGTGGTGCGATCACGTCGCGCACGCGCCGGCCGTCGTTCTCGAGCATGGAGTCCGCCAGGTTGCGCGGCCGCGATGTGCCGACCTTCTCCACATCGGCCACGAGCTCCATCAGGTGCCCGCTCGGGGTGGAGAACCGGATCGACTCCCCCTGGCCGAGCTCCTCGCCTCTGCTGACCCGCTCGACCGGGAAGCCGTACCGAGAGACCCGGTTCTCCAGGTCTGCGAGATCGTCCTCGTGATGGACCTTGAACGACATCGAGTCCATTCCCACGCGCGGCGCGTAGCGCAACCGCAGCGAGTGGTGGTCCTCCTCGTCCCAGCACTTGAGGTAGACCGAGTCGTTCGTCCTCGCGGTGACCTCCATGCCCATGA
>JBDHZT010000235.1:0-3791 GCA_039811985.1 Nocardioidaceae bacterium
ACTGGTTCTCCGGTGAGCATGGAGGCGTCGACGGCCGACGTGCCGTCCTCGACGACACCGTCGGTGGCGACCTTCTCCCCCGGACGCACGATGAACCGGTCCCCGACCGCCAGCTGGCTCACGGGCACGCGCACCTCTGCGCCGTCACGGAGGACGGCGACGTCCTTGGCGCCCATGTCGAGCAGGGCGCGCAACGCCGCACCGGACTGGCGCTTGGCGCGGGCCTCGAAGTAGCGGCCGGCGATGATGAAGGTGGTGACCGCGGCCGCCACTTCGAGGTAGATGTGGACGTCCGCCTCGCCGTCGGGGAAGAGGTCGAACGGCATCCGCATCCCGGTCATCCCGGCGTGGGTGAACAGCAGTGCCCACAGCGACCACAGCCAGGCGGCGGTGACGCCGACCGAGATCAGGGTGTCCATGGTGGCGGCGCCGTGACGGGCGTTGGTCACCGCGGCTCGGTGGAACGGCCAGGCACCCCAGACCACGACGGGTGAGGCCAGGGTCAGCGAGATCCACTGCCAGTTGTCGAACTGCAGCGCCGGGACCATCGACATGGCCAGCACCGGCACCGTCAGCACGGCCGATACCACCAGGCGCTGCCACCACCCCGCGGCCTCGCGGTCCCGATCGTCCGGCTCGGTGGTGGCCACGCCCTCGTCACCGCTGGGCGCCCGGGCCGGCACAGTCGCGGTGTAGCCGGTGGCCTCCACCACCGTGACGAGGTCGTCGGGGCTGAGGTTTGTCGGGTAGCTGACCTTGGCCTTCTCGGTGGCGTAGTTGACCGTGGCGGTGACGCCGTCGAGCTTGTTCAGCTTCTTCTCGATCCGCGCGGCGCAGGAGGCGCACGTCATCCCACCGATGGCGAGCTCGATGTCGTTGACGGTGTCGGACGCGGTGGTCTGCTGGGTCATGACTGTGCCTCCTGGGGGATGGATCGCGCTTCGGACGTGAGGGACCTGGCCCGTCAGGCGAGGTGGTAGTCGCCGGCCTCGTCGAGGGCTGCGGCGACCTGCGCCCGATCGAGGGGCTGGGCGCTGGTCACGGTGACCGACGAGGTCCCGCCGGCGACGAGGTCGACGGAGACGTCGCTGACGCCGTCCAGGCTCTTGAGCTCGCTGGTGACGGCGCTGGCGCAGTGGCCGCAGGTCATCCCCGTCACGTCGTAGCTGGTCGTGGTCATTTCGTTTCCCTTCGTTGCGGCGGTGGCGGTCGATTCGATCCTGGTGCCGGTGGAACTACCGGTCTCGGTGTTGGAGCCGCAGCCGCATCCTCCGCAGCCGCAGCCACCGCCGTTCGGGGGGCTGTCGGCCAACTGGAGTTCGTGGCTGGTGTGTGGGGCGGGCATGGGTGCTCCTTCGTTGGTCGGGTCGGTCATGAGCGGACGAGTCGTCGGATCGCTGCGGAGGCCTCGTTGAGCTTCTGTTGGGCCTCGGCGGGGTCGGTGGCGTGGGTCAGGCAGTGCTCGAGGTGCTGGTCGAGGAGAACGAGCGCCACGCCTTCGAGGGCCTTCGTCGCCGCCGAGACCTGGGTGAGGATGTCGATGCAGTACTGCTCCTCGTCCACCAGGCGCTGCAGGCCGCGAATCTGGCCCTCGATGCGGCGCAGCCGGGTCAGCACTGCCTGCTTCTCGGTGAGGTATCCCGGTTCGGCTGCCATCGCGACCCTCCTCTGCCTGTACCCGGACGGGGTGTCTGCCTTCGCACTTGACTATACCCCCATGGGGTACTCCCACAAGGTGGCCGGAGAGACCTTCATCGAACCTTCATCGAGGTCGGTACTCTGCCTCGGTGGTCAGGCGCTGAGGTTGCTGCGGATCTCGTCGAGCAGGTCCTGGGGTGCCAGCCACATGGAGGGGTATTCGCCGTACCAGCGCTGTCGGCCCTGCCTGTCGATGAGCACGAAGCTGTGCCCGGGCAGTCCGGCATGCATGCCTTTGCCGAGGGTTCCGTAGGCCTCGGAGACCGTGCCGTCGTCGAGCAGGAACGGTGTGGTGACTCCGTTGGCGGTCATGTCGGCGGTGATCTGCTCGCGGGTGTTCATCACGATCGGCAGCACGGTGACGTCGAGCTTCTCGAAGGCTGCCGCTTGCTTCTCGATCTCGCCCATCTGGACGATGCAGGACTGGCACCCGGCGCCCTCGGAGAAGTACAGGAGCACGTTCTCGCCGCGGTGTTGAGCCAGGGTGTGTTCGGAGCCGCCGGTGTCGGTGAGGGTGAATTCGGGGGCGGTGCGGATCGCGTCGGAGGACTCGGGGCGCGAGGTGAGCATCATGGCTGTCACCGCGGCGACCAGAGCCAATGCACTGGCCGTGCCGATCATGATGCGCAGGCGGCGACGACGACCGGATGCCCGCGCGGCCTGTTCCGCGCGCTGACGGCGTTCGTTACGGGATTGCTCGGCGGCCTTGTGCGACATGATGTTTCCTCCAGGGTCCGGGTCAGCTGTGGTTGTCGGGGTGGGCGCCGACGCCCGGGCCGTGGCAGGCGGGATGCTCGTCGGGGTCCGCGTCGGTCGATGCGTCCGGTCGGTGTCGGTCACGCAGGGTGGCGATGACGAAGACTGCGGCGAGGGCCAGCACGGCGAGTCCGAGCACCGGCTCGGGGACCGGGTCGGTCCAGGTCTCGATGCGGGCGAAGACCTCGGACAGCCCCTTGCCGATGGAGACCTGGAATCCGGGGCCACCGGTCATCTGGCCGGTGTTGGCCAGGTAGATGACGAAGCCACCCATGACCGTGAACGCGACGGCGACCGCGATGTTGATGGTGTTGGTGGCCAGCACCTTGCCGGCCAGCCGCAGCCGGACCGGCCTGGCCTGCAGGAAGCGCCGCTCGCCGAGCCGGAAGCGGTCCCAGAACAGGGCCATCACGAACAGCGGGAACACCATGCCGAAGGTGTAGGCCAGTCCCAGCGTCACTCCGCCGACAGCGGAACCGGACAGGGCGGACAGTGTCATCACCCCGGCGAGCACCGGGGCGCAGCAGGAGCTGGCGATTCCGGAGAAGACGCCGAGGGCGAAGAAGCTGGCCGAGTCCCCGCGAGTGGTGTCGGGGGCTCGCAGGAAGGACGGCAGGCTGACCATCCGACCGGACAGGCTGAGCCCCGCCAACGCGAGCATCAATGCTCCGCCGGCGTAGTACAGCGGTGCGTGGTAGTTCGCGATGGTCGAGGCCACCAGGCTCATGCCCAGCGTGATCGGCACGAGCACGAGCGCGAGGCCGGCGGCGAACACGAAGGTCAGCGGCAGCAGTCGCCACCGCCGATTCTTCACCGCCACCGCCAGATAGGACGGGGCGAGGAAGACGATGCAACACGGTGCGAACAGGGCGACGCCTCCGGCGAAGAACGCGGCGAGGACCGAGCCAGTTGTCAGCAGGTCACCCATGGTTGGCCCCCCTCGCCGCGGAGGCGGTGCTCGGTGCGTCGCCGTACCTGCTCTTGAGGAGCTTCTCCAGTTTGCGTCGTGGCAGACGTCCGCTGCTGAAGAAGGTGCCGTCGAGGAGAACCAGGGGGCTCATCGGCGCGCGGTGGCGTGCCATCAGCGCCTGCCCGGCCTCGCTGCGCACAGCTACCGTGTCGACCGCGAGCGGGTAGCTGGCTGCCAGCGTCGCAAGCGCCCGCTGGGCGTCCTCGCAGAAGTGGCAGGCCTCGTTGTCCACGACGGTGATCCGGAGCGGCTCGAATGCCGGCGTGGGTGATGACATGGCTTCCCCTCGTGCGCGCTGGTTCGACACGGTCCAGCGTCGACGGGGTGCTCGGGGAAAAGTGGCGAGGTTGTGTGAAGGTTCGCTGAA
>JBDHZT010000236.1:0-3747 GCA_039811985.1 Nocardioidaceae bacterium
GTTGGCATGCTGCTGTTCGTTCTGCTGACGCTGGTTCATCTCATCGTCCCTCAAGATCGAAGTGGGTGCGTGCAGGCGGCATGGGATGACCGAACCGTTCGGATCCGGCCATCCCGAGCGGCCGCGTTAACCGATGGCGCTCAGGACGCGGTTGCAGGCGTCCTCGCACCGCCGGCACGCCTCGGCGCAGATGCGGCAGTGCTCATGCATCTCGGCGTGCTTCTCGCACTCCTCCGCGCAGGACTTGCAGGCTTGAGCGCACGCCTGCAGCACTGCGCGGGTGATGTTGGCGTCGTAGCCCGTGTGGCGTGACAGCACCCGGCCAGTGGCCTCGCAGATGTCGGCGCAGTCTGAGTTCGTGCGGATGCACTTGGTCAGTTCGGCGACCATTTCCTCGCTCAGGCACGCGTCGGCGCACGCCGTGCACGCCTGAGCGCACTCCACGCATGCTTCGACGCATTGCGCCAAGAGCTCGCGGTCGGTGTTGATCTCCGCCGGGTAGGTCTCCATCATGTCGCTGATCGTGCTGGTCATGAGTTTCTCCGTCTCGTCGTGACGTGGTCCTGTGGGCTGTCGAACGAGCAGCAGCGCGGCACCATGGTGATGACGCCGGCTGCACAGAGCCCTCAGGTCCGGATCACCGGAGACGCACGTGGTGGCGAGAGGGGCGGGGGACTTCCGCGGGCACTTGCCCTCCAGTGAGCGGCGAGGAGCCGCCGCGACGGCGGTGCCCTCAGCATGCGGTTCGCATCACGCCAGAACCCGCCCGGGCGCAACAGCAGGACGCTGACGGCAAGGATGGACAGACAGGCGCCCAGCATGTGCAGCAGATGGGCGGGTTCATCCTCGCTACCAGGACCGTGACTGGATCCGGGTAGAAGGCCGCCGCTGCCCTCACGGACTCGCGCAAGAGCCGGCGCCTGGTCGGCGTGAGCAACCGCTTCGGCGACAGCCGCAGGAGTGGCAACTGTCATCCCAACGTGTCGTGCGAACAGGTCATCGCCGGAGATGCCGGCAAGAACGAAGAGAGCGGCCAAGACACAACCAGCGAGCGTTCGAACTCGGCTGGAGGGCGGTCGCTGGCGGCGGTCCATCACCCCGCCCGTACCCCGAGGTGCTCTGGTCCATACGTCGGGTGCCCGACCGATCGATGGTGCCGTCAGTGGGCGACGAGATCTACCCGCGACGGCCACGGGTTCGGCCGACAACCGGCCAAGCCCTTCGTCTGCTGCAACATCACCGGCGCGAGCCTTCCGGAACCGGGGCACCCGACGTGGGGGTAGCCCAGGGCGTGACCCGTCTCGTGGTTGATGACGTAGCGCCGATATGCCTGCAGGTCACCGGCGTATCCGTCTGCGCCGAACTGCCAGCGCCAGGCGTTGAGGACGACGCCCCCGCCGTTGCGGCAGGACAGCCGACCGCCCGTGTCGAGCGGTGCACAGAGTCGATCGGCCGTCTGCGGGGTGGCCAGGACGATGCGGAGGTCGGCATGCCCATCGACGCGGACGAGCGTATGGCGCGTCGCCCAGCCGCGCTGATCAGCCAGGGTCGCTTCGACCAGCCGCGCCACATCCACGGTGCTGAAGGGCAGGCCCCGCTCGACCTCGACCCGGTACGTCACCCCTTCCTGCGACCCGAGCGGCGCTGCGGCGGCGACTTCGAAGGTGCCGGGGCCGCGCTCCGGAATGCGAGTGGCGGGGGAAGGCGGCCCCTTCGGAACCGGGTCACGATCTCGACCAACCGCGACCTCACCGTCTGGTCGCCCGCCCTTGAGAGTCGGGTCAGGGAAGGGCGCGGACGGCGAGGCAGCAACTGCAGTGCGGCGGCCCGCCTCCCCGGTGTCCGGTGCGCCGGGGATGAGGAACGCGACCGGCCCAACCACGGAGGCAGTCGTAGCCACCACTGCCAGGACGGTGAGTCCGCTCGTGGCACGCCGACGCGGCGCGCGATGGGAACCCGCGCGTCGATGGGTGGCTCTGCGCTTGCTCACCGTCCCTCGACCTTCACAGCACGCGCGACCAGGTGTCGCCGTCGTCGGTGGACCGGTAGGCGGCCGTCTCGGTGGCGGCGTACCAGCCCTGAGTGCTGATGGTGAACGCGGCCGGCTGGCCATCGATTGAGCCGACCTCGCGCCATGTTCGACCGGTGTCGGTGCTGACCCGAACGACGCCGTCGGGGTCGATACCCGCCAGGGTCCCGTCCGGAGTGGTGTCGAGGTACATCATGGTCGAACCGCCAAGCTCACGGGTCTCCCCGGATATGGCGTCGATGCTGAGGAGCTGGCCGTGGCCGTCGGTCGCGATCAGCGGGTCGCCTTCATCGAACGCCGCGACGCTGATCAGCGGACCGCGGAACATCTCGTCGAAGCTCTTCCGGTCCTCGGTTCGCAGCAGACGGCCAGAGGTCGCGTCGTATGCGTAGAGCGCGTCGCCGGCGGGCTCGAGGATGTGGAAGTCCGCCTCACCCTGGAGGGCGAGCGGCGTCCAGGTCTCTCCGGCGTCGGTGGACTCGATCAGGCCCAGGTGAGCGGGCAGGTCCTCGCGGAGGTCCGGGTGCCCGCTTCCCAGGAAGTGGCCAGGGCCGACAACGGTGAACGCCATCGTGTCCTGATACCGGTCTGCGACGCGGCTCGGCCGGCCGCTCTCGTCGACGTGGAAGAGGCCGAAGTGGGTGGCGACGTAGAGGCTGTCGTCGGCGGGATCGACGCCGAGACCGTGGATGTGGCCGACGCTCGTGTCGTCATCGGCGGGCGGCGCGGTCGCTGGGGTGTCCTTGGCGCAGGCGCTCGTGAGGAGAGCGGCGCCAACGAGGATGGCCATGAGGGCGACATGGGGTCGGTACATAAGGGCGGCTCCGAGGTGAGGATCGGTGCCAGGCAGGCGGAGTAGCTCCGTCCTGCCCGGCACCAGGAACGACATTAGGAGTTCAGCAGGTCCTGCATCGTCTGGATCTCCTCCGCCTGCGTCGTCTCGATCTCCTTGGCCATGTTGACGGCCTCGGGGAACTCGCCCTCGGACTGCTCGGTCTTGGCCATCTCGATCGCACCCTCGTGGTGCTCGATCATCATGGTGAGGAACATCTGGTCGAACTCCGCGCCGGCGGCCGCCTCGAGCTCGGCCATCTCGTCCTCGGTCATCATCCCGCCCATCTCATCGGACGACATGTCGCCGTGATCCATACCCGACATGCCCTCATCCGGGACGTCCTCGCCCCAAGACTCCAGCCAGCCGGTCAGGGTCTCGATCTCGGGGCCCTGGGCTGCCTCGATGTCGGCGGCGAGGTCCTTGACCTCTTGGCTCTCGGCGCGTGATTCGGCGAGGTCGGCCATCTCGATGGCCTGCTGGTGGTGGGGGATCATCTCCTGGGCGAAGGTGACGTCGGCCTCGTTATGGCTGGCCGCGGTGTCAGTGTCGTCGTCGTTGCCGCAGGCGGCGAGGGTGAACAGCGAGGCCGCCACAACGGCGGTGATTAGCGACTTGCGCATGAGTGTTGCTCCATCTGTGTGATCGGGTGTCTGGGCAGGCGAAACTCGAGACGCCCCAGGGTGGGCGCCTCGTGACGGATACCTGTCAGCAGCGGATCACACAGAGCATGTCGAGGCTGGGCGGGTCGCGGTCACGCCCGATGAACAGCAGGGGCTGCCATGCCGGCAAAAGGGTACGAGGGATGCGGAAGCCCCGACGCGCCAGCAGGAGCGCGATCCCCAGCACCAAACCGGCCAACACGGCCAGACAGAGGCCAAGCAGC
>JBDHZT010000237.1:0-3737 GCA_039811985.1 Nocardioidaceae bacterium
GCCGTCGGTGGTGACCATCGCTGCGCAGGGCCGAGCCGGCTCCGGCACCGGGACCGGCCTCCTCATCCGCGAGGGTGGCTACCTGCTCACCAACGAGCACGTGGTGAGCCCCGCCGGCGAGGACGGGCAGCTCACCATCCGCTACCACGACGGGACATCGTCACCGGCGACCTTGGTCGGTGCAGACTTCTCGACCGATCTCGCGGTCCTCAAGGCCGACGATGGCGCCGAAGGCCGCCCGCTGATGACGTACGGCGACTCCGACGCTCTGCATGTCGGCCAGCCGGTCGTCGCCTTGGGCGCGCCGCTGGGGCTGTCGAGCACGGTCACCGCCGGCATCGTCAGCGCGCTCGGACGCTATGTGCCGATTCCGTCCCAGGAGCGCGGCACCGCGCACCTGCTCGACGCGATCCAGACCGACGCCGCCATCAACCCGGGCAACAGCGGAGGGCCGCTGGTCAACTGTGCGGGTGAGCTGATCGGGGTGAACACCGCGATCGCGACGGTGCCTAACTCCGAGGGAGTCTCGGGCGGTGGCAGCGTCGGGCTCGGCTTCTCCGTCCCCGTCGCCGTGGCGGCGCCGATCGCCGAGCAGCTCATCGAGACCGGCAACGCGAACCATCCCGTCATCGGCCTCGCCGCCCACGCCGTTGGCTCGGCCGGATCGACGCAGCCCGACGGGCTGTTGGTGACGAAGGTCGTGCCCGGCGGCCCCGCCGCACAGGCGGGTCTGCGCGCTGGTGACCTGATCACCCAGGTCGACGGGCAGCCGGCCCGCGACACCGAGCAGCTGGTGCTCGCCACGCTGACCCGCGACGCCGGGGACACCCTGTCGCTCACCTTCGCGCGAGACGGCGCCGAGCAGTCGGCGGAGGTCACCCTCGCCGCACCGAGGGTCCGTTAGACGAGATCCGTGGAGAGGGTCGCTGCCCCGTGCGGATGGGTGGGTGCATCGATTGTTCCAAGACAACATCCCAGACGGTGTCTTCGATGTTGTTTGCGCCCAATCGACGAGCCCTCGGCCCGGGAGTGACTCTTAGCCCTCCAACGCCGCAGAGACGACCTCGCGCGCCTCGGCCTGGACGCGGGCGAGGTGATCGGGACCGAGGAAGGACTCGGCGTAGATCTTGTAGACGTCCTCGGTGCCGGAGGGACGGGCGGCGAACCAGGCATTCTCGGTGACGACCTTGAGCCCACCGATGGCCGCGCCATTGCCGGGCGCTCGCGTCAACCGGTCGACGATCGCCTCGCCGGCGAGCTCGGTCGCGCGGACGTCCTCGGGAGAGAGCGCGGCCAGCTTCGCCTTCTGCTCTCGATCGGCAGGCGCGTCGACGCGTGCGTAGGCCGGGTCGCCGTACCTGCCGACCAGATAGGAGTAGCGCTGCGAGGGTGTCTTGCCGGTGGTGGCGAGGATCTCCGAGGCGAGCAGCGCGAGCAGGATGCCGTCCTTGTCCGTGGTCCACACGCTGCCGTCGCGACGGAGGAACGACGCTCCAGCCGACTCCTCGCCACCGAACCCGAACGAGCCGTCGATCAGACCGGGCACGAACCATTTGAAGCCCACCGGCACCTCGACCAACGGCTTGGCCAGTCCAGCGGCTACCCGGTCGATCATCGAAGACGACACCAGCGTCTTGCCGATCTGGGCCGTCGCCGGCCAGTCCGGCCTGGCCCCACCGAAGAGATGGTTGATCGCCACGGCGAGGTAGTGGTTGGGGTTCATCAACCCGGCATCGGGCGTCACGATCCCGTGCCGATCCGCGTCAGCATCGTTGCCGGTCGCCAGGGAGTAGTCGCCCTTGCGGCTGATCAACGAGGCCATCGCCGAGGGCGACGAGCAGTCCATCCGGATCTTCTCGTCCCAGTCCAGCGTCATGAATCGCCAGGTCGGATCCACCAGCGGGTTGACCACGGTCAGGTCGAGGCCGTGCCGGTCGGCGATCTCGCCCCAGTAGGCCACCGATGCGCCGCCGAGCGGGTCGGCACCGATGCGCACTCCCGCCGCCCGCACGGCATCTAGGTCGACCACCGAGGGCAGATCGTCGACGTAGGTGCCCAAGAAGTCGTACGGCGAGCAGTCGGCGCGGGCTCGGCCGAACGGAATCCGCTGGACGCCGTCGAGACCGGAGCGGATGAGCTCGTTGGCGCGAGCCGCGATGACGCTCGTCGCGTCGGTGTCGGCGGGACCGCCGTGCGGGGGGTTGTACTTGAAGCCACCGTCGCTGGGCGGGTTGTGGGATGGAGTGACGACGATGCCGTCCGCCAACCCGTCACCGGAGGTGCGGCCGCCGTTGGCGCGCAGGATCGCGTGGGAGACCGCAGGCGTCGGGGTGTAGCCGTCGCGAGAGTCGACCAGCACGGTCACGTCGTTCGCGATCAGCACCTCCAAGGCGGACGCCCAGGCCGGCTCGGAGAGACCATGGGTGTCGCGGCCGATGAACAGCGGGCCGTCGTACCCCTGCTCGCGCCGGTAGTCGCAGATCGCCTGCGTTGTCGCCAGGATGTGGGTCTCGTTGAACGACGTCCGCAGGCTGCTCCCACGGTGGCCGCTGGTCCCGAACGCGACCTGCTGGTCGACCGACTCCGGATCGGGAACGCCCGTGTAGTAGGCGGTCACCAGGTGGGCGACATCGACCAGGTCGGACGGCTGCGCGGGCTGGCCGGCGCGTGACGGAGGTTGCTGCGCGGGGGCATCCATGGGTTCATCATGCCGTCCGACGCGCCGGTACAGACATCCCTGACAACGCGACTCTCCGTGTGTCATCGTTTGAGACGACCCGGCCACCCCGCGAGCGAATGGGGCGCTCACGTGCGTGATCGGGTGGTGGAGGGGCGATGAGCGACGCACGCGGACGCTTGGTCGGCGCGCACGCCGCGCCCTGGCCCGAGCCCCTTGCCGAGGTCGCAGTGCCGCCGGCTCCTCGTCGCGAGACCCTCGCGGTCCTGCCACGAGAGGCGAGGACGCTGCCGGAGAGCAGCGGCGCGCGCGCCGGGCGACCGACCTCCTCTCGTGCCGCGCTCGGCCGCACCCTGCGAGCGCTGAGCCAGCTCGAGTTGCCCGACTGGTCAGATGTCGCCGCGACATCCTGGTGGGAGGAGGACGCCGATCCGCTCATGATCGCCGACTCCGGCTTGCGGATCGTCAGCGGTGAGCTGCCGGCGTTCGGCGTGCCGCGGGTGATCACCGCCGAGCCCGCCTACGCCCAGGCCGTCGACTGGATGGTCTGTGCGGCGCTCGCCTCGGTCGCGCGCCCCGGCTCGCCGTCGTACTACTTCCGGCTCACCACGCGCCCGCTCGATCAGGCCCCATTCGACGCGGCGTCCGAGCGGCTGGGCCCTGCGGTGCTGCGCCGACATCTGCTCACCGGCGCCTACCGCCTGGTCGCGGGCACCGTGGGCCGCCCGCGGCGGGTCCAGATCGCCGCTGTCGGGCCGGCCATCCCGGAGGCTCTTGTCGCGGCGACCGCCTTGGAAGAGGAGGGCATCTGCGCCGATGTCGTCGATGTGGTGAGCGCCGACTCGGTGTACGCCGCCTGGCAGCGCAGCCTGTCTCGTGCCGTCGGTGCGGCCGCCACCCCGGCCATCCCCGGTGCGCTTCGGCAAGCCTTCGACCTGCGTGCACCGGTCGTCGCCGTCCACGATCAGGCCACCACCACCTTGGCCTGGCTCGGCTCCGCCCTCGGCGTCCCGCTTGTTACCGTGGCACCCGCTCAAGGCTCAGACCGGTCATTGCGCGC
>JBDHZT010000238.1:0-3707 GCA_039811985.1 Nocardioidaceae bacterium
GGCTCCGGAGCGGGCGTGCTCTATGCCGTCTACCGCATCCAGCTGCCCAGCGGACCGCGCGAGCTCTATGGCTACGCCTGCTTGACCGACCAGGAGGCCGCGGACCTGGGCGCGATCACTCCTGCGATGGTCTTCACGGCGATGCAGGGGCTGACCTGGCCGACCTCCGAGCTGGTCGTCCAGCCACCGGGAGGCGAGACGCTGGTCAACCTCGAAACGAACTTCTACACCACCAATGTCGAGCCGACCACGCAGACGGTGACCCTGCTCGGCCAGCAAGTGGAGATCGAAGCGACGCCGGGCCGCTACGTGTGGCACTGGGCCGGTGCCGGCGAGGCGGACAACGCCCAGGACACCGGGAGCATGACGTCCGAGAGCCCCGGCGCGGCGTACCCCAACCTCGCCGTCACGCACACCTACCGCGACGCCAAGATCACGGTGCATCCGTGGGTCGACACCGTCTACTCCGGCCGCTATCGGGTCAATGGCGACGGCTGGACGCCGATCCCGCAGACCCTCACCGTCCCCGGCGAGCCGGTCGCCCTCCGAATCCTTGAGGCACATCCGGTGCTGGTCGGCTGAACCGCGAGACGTCATCCAACTCGGTCGCTCCAGCGACCAGGCAGTATGACCAGGCAGTATGACGTCCGCGGGTCAGGCGGCAGGGAAGGCGCGGGAGAGGTACTCCCAGATCTCGTGCCGCTGACGGGAGTCGTAGGGACCTGGAGTCTGCAGGAGGGCGGCGGTCGCGTCGATGTCGGCGACGGGGTAGCCATGGATCGACGGTGACCACACCCGTGACAGTTGAGCACCCATGAAGCACAGCAGGCCGGCGACGGGAACGTCGCGGCCGGCCAGCGCACGGCGTACGGCGGTGTGCTGCGCGTCGAGCGCCTTCACCAGCAGCGTCTTGTCCCGACCGCCCACGAGCAAGCGCTCGCGCTCGGTGTCGGAGACGCCGCCGGCCCAGGCAACGTCGACGCGGGTGCCGTCGCACGGACGAGCAGTGATCACCCAGACCCCGCGGGAGGTGACCGCAAGCGGACCGACATCGCCTCCGAAGCGCACGCCCCGCTGGCGTCGGTCGTAGAGGAACAGCGCGTCCGGCCCACCAGCTTCCTCGAGGGCGGCAATGATCGACCGAGCGGTCTGCTCCCGGTCGGCGATCCGCCGTTGCTGTTCTCGCGCCATCGAGGACTCCAGGTCGATGGACCTAGGCGTCTGGCAGTCCTGGACCACGGCCGAATGTGGTTGCTGTGGCAAGAGCGAGATGGTCAACGTAGCTCCCCGAGTTCCCGAGTTTGGTGGTGCACTTGTGGCCATGGGACGACATCAGCCGGGAGAATCCACGCGTTTCGCGGGTAAAGCCCGCACTGGTCCAGTCAGCCGACTTGCTGCGAGACGCCGCTGGAGCGTGTATAACGGCTGGTCAGGCGGGTAGCCGCGGACGAAGGCTTGCAACGGTGACCACGACCTTGGTAGTACCGACCACAACATGGGGTTGCGGCGCATACTCTGGGCCGAACCGGGGTGAAAGGGGAACGCGACAGTGGACTCTCGGGACCGGGCAGACACGACGGCCGCGGCGGAAGTAGGGCGGCGCATCCGAGATGCGCGCATCGCTCAGGGGCTCACGCAGGGTGAGCTCGCGGGTGACGACTACTCCGTCGGCTACGTCTCACGCCTTGAATCCGGTGATCGGCGACCTAACGCAGCCGTGCTTGCGGTGCTCGCCGGTCGATTGATGGTGTCGGTCGACTTCTTGATGACCGGCGCAGAAGCCAGCGAACGGCTCGACAAGCAGCACGATCTGGACAGCGCCGAGCTCAGCCTCGCGGCGGGTGACCTCGAAGAGGCCATGGTCGCCTCCTCGCGGCTGATCGAGACCCGCGCCTTGGCGCCTTGGCCCGACCTGCTGCGCCGCGCGAAGGTCATCCACGCCCAGTGCCACGAGGCTCGGGGCGACTGGCATGCCGCGATCATCGAGCTGGAGGACCTGCATCGCGAGGACAACCGCGACGAGATGGCCGCAGTCGTCGGCATCGCGCTGTCTCGGTGCTACCGCGAGAGCGGCGAATACCAGTTGGCTATCGAGACCGGCGAGCGGGTCATGGCCGGCATGGAGGAGTCCGGACTCACCGGAACCACCGAGCACATCCGACTGGCCTCCACCGTCGCCGCCGCCTACTTCGAGGCCGGCGAGGTCGGGATGGCCACCCGGTTGTCCCGGCGGGCGATCGACGCCGCCGACGCGATCAGCTCACCGGAGGCGCAGGCCGCGGCGTACTGGAACGCCTCCAACATCGAGCGGCACGCCGGAAACGTCGAGCGAGCCGTGCAACTTGGCACCAAGGCGCTCTCCCTCCTGGAGAACGGCAGCAGCACGCGCAACCTGGGCAGGCTCCGGCTCCAGTTGGCGCGTATTCAACTGCACCAGTCCGAGCCAGACCTCGACGAAACCCGCGCTCTGCTCGAACTGGCAGCTCAGGAGATGCGGTGGTCGTCAGCCAGCCCGCTCGACGAGGCGCGTCAGATCCTCACTATGGCCAGGCTGCACCTGCGTGAGTACAAGCCACGAGACGCCGTGCGCCTTCTGACTGACATTCCGCCGACGGTCTGTCACCAGGACCCTTTGCTCTCGGCGGAGATGCGCGTGCTCGAGGTGCTCGCTCTCGCGATGGAGAGTAGGCCGGTTGCACAGAGCTACGAGGACGCGTCAATCCTGCTTCAGCTGCTCGGCAGCGAGCGTGGCGTCGCCCAACTGTGGTTCGAGCTGGGCGACGCCATGACCGCGGCCAGCGCTGTTGAACAGGCCGGCCGCGCCTATCGAGAGGCAGCAGTCGCTATGGGCGCGTCTCGCGCCCTGGCCCCGATCTACGACCGGGTCGACTTCGCCTTCTCGATCTCCGGCTAGTTCAGCAGCACCAGCTGTCGCCACCACCGCGCTTCGCAACCACGCTACGGACGGTGGCGGCGTCGGCGGAGGGGGCGTTGACGAGGGTGAACAGGCAGATCGCGGAAAGGACAGCAGCGACGATCCGAGACATGACATGCTCCTTTGGAAGGGTGGGGGTGTGTTCGGTTCGATGTGACACCACGGTGGCACACTTTGGCAAGTAGGCGTGGCAACCCGCGGACGGATTTCTTGCCTACGTTTCTTCTCAGTGAGCCCGTTTGGCGTCGAATCACGCCTGATACGGGCCCGTGGTGAGCCTGACACACCTCACTGGTCTGGACCAGTCGCCATGCGACAAAATGTGTCAAACAGCGTTGTCAAACGCCGAGAAGCCGCACAATGACGCCGCCAGCGGCCATTGCCGTGGCGAAGCGATCAAGAGGTCACGACAAGAGGGGCTGCCGCCGCGAGACGTCGGTCTGGCGTCTCCGGCCACTGCCTTCAGTCACCGTCCTTGAGAGACTCCGCCAGTAGGGGGCTGATCTCCTTAGTCGACGGGGTGCCCGACCAGGTCACCAAGCGCGCGCAGCGCCTCGCAGGCACAGGTGGCGGCGCGTGGGAAGTCGACCCGCAGGTCACGGACGCCGTCCTCGGCGTACGCCCGCAGCACCAACCCCTCGGCATCGGCCAGCACCGGTCGGACCCGCGCTTGCGGCGGCAGCTCGGGGTCCAACCGGCGCGCAAGGTCGGCCACCAGGCTCGGATGCTGCTGGTCGAGATGGGCCGTCCAGCCGGCTTCCCAGCCGGCCAG
>JBDHZT010000239.1:0-3678 GCA_039811985.1 Nocardioidaceae bacterium
CCCCGCGATGCTGCGCGAGGCGGTCGCGCTCACCCGCGCCACCGCGCCCGGCGTGCTCCTCGAAGCCAGCGGTGGCCTCGCCCTCGCCACCGCCCGCGAGGTGGCCGAGACCGGCGTCGACTTCCTCGCCGTCGGCGCCCTCACCCACTCCGTCCCCCAGCTCGACATCGGTCTCGACGCCGGGTGAGGCTGCATCGGCCGACGGTCGCCGTACCGTTCGGAGCCGAACAGGATCTAGGATCTCGTCATGTCCCAGACCGTCACCGCTCAGCAGATCCCGCCCGCCCCCGTCGACGCGAAGCAGCTCGCCGATGCGCTGCGCCCGTTCGGCGAGAGCCGGATGCTTCCCCGTGGGTCCTACTTCGATCCCGAGGTGCTGGCGTGGGAACGGCGACATCTGTTCAGCGGCTGGGTCGGGCTCGGTCGCAGCGACGAGCTGACCCGGCCCCGGATGATGAAGGCCTACCCAGCCGGCGACGGCGGCGTGCTCGTCGTGCGCCAGGACGACGGCAGCCTCAAGGGCTTCGAGAACGCGTGCCGCCACCGTGGCCACGAGCTGCTGCCGTGTGACGGCACCAGCGAGGGCCGCGCGATCGTCTGCCCCTACCACGCCTGGGCCTACCGTCTCGACGGCTCACTTCTCGGCGCTCCCGGCTTCAAGGACGTCGAGCACTTCGACGCCACCGAGTTTCCCCTCCACGAGGTGGAGCTGCGGGAGTGGCAGGGTTGGTTGTTCGGCAACATGGGCACCACCCAGCCGTTCGAGGAGCACATTTCCGGGCTGGAGCCGATCTTCGAGCACTACGACGGCGCCGACCTGGTCACCGCCGAGGTCCATGAGTACGACGTCGAGGCCAACTGGAAGGTCGTCGTCGAGAACTACCAGGAGTGCTACCACTGCCCCTCGATCCACCCCGAGCTGTGCCAGGTGAGCCCGCCGGCGTCCGGCGACAACCTGAACCCCCAGGCGGACTGGATCGGGGGCACCATGGAGCTGCGCGACCACGCCGCGACGATGTCGCTGGACGGCCACAGCGGCGGCGCGATGATGGGCCGCCTCGACGAGGTCGAGCAGCGCACGGTGATGTACCTCGGCCTGCTGCCCAACCTGCTCATCTCGCTGCATCCCGACTACGTGATGACCCACCTGCTGATCCCGACGACCCCGGAACGCACCCGGATCCGCTGCTCGTGGGCGTTCCCGCGCGCGGTGACCGAGGCGGAGGGCTTCGACCCGGCCTACGCCGTGGACTTCTGGGACATCACCAACCGTCAGGACTGGGCGGCCTGCGAGTCCGTCCAGCGTGGGATGGCCAACCCCGCCTTCCTCCCCGGCCCGCTCGCTCCCGCAGAGGACGGCCTCTACGACTTCGTGCACTACGTCGCGAGGAAGTACGCCGGCCAGGGCTGAGGGATCGCTTTCGGTCCTCAGGCCTCGACCACGCCCAGGCAGGCGCCTGAACGGAACTGCATCAGCGTCTGCTTCCAGAGTCGCAGTCCTTGGGTAGATTGACCGAACGATCAGTCAGGAGTCCTTCCATGGATCCCAACAAGGTGGCGACCGACATTGCCTCGCCGACGAACACGCCGGTGTCGCGAGGCAATGCCAAGCCGTCGACCGCCACCCGCAGCCTGCCGGGCGTCGCGTACACCGATCCGGTGCTGTACGAGCAGGAGCTCAGCGAGGTCTTTGAGCGGGCGTGGATCCTGGTCGGCCATGTTTCCGAGCTGTCCGAGCCGGGCCAGTACGTCACGGCGAACGTCGGCCGCGAGCCGGTCGTCGTCGTCCGGGGTCACGACGACCAGCTGCGGGCGATGTCGAACGTCTGCCGCCATCGGGCGTCGCTGATCTTGGAAGGGACCGGTCAGACCCGCTCGGTGATGCGCTGTCCATACCACGCCTGGACCTACGAGCTCGACGGTCAGCTGGCGGCGGCGCCGTCGGGTCAGGGGTTCGCCTGCCTCGACCGCGACCAGGTGGCCCTTCCCCAGTTCCGGGTCGGCATCGCCGGTGGCCTGGTGTTCTGCTGCCTCGATCCTGACCAGATGTCGCTGGAAGACATGCTCGGCCCGGTCGCGCCGTACCTGGACTGGCTCAACATCGGGGGCCTCACGGTGCACCGGAACGACGGGGCGGCGCGGTGGACTGAGGACTTCGAGGAGAACTGGAAGATCCTTGCCGACAACTACCTCGAGGACTACCACGTCCCGGTGGCGCACCCCACGCTGGTGCGGCTCGTCGACGTCAAGGGGACGATCGGCGACAACAACGACTGGTGCGAGTGGTCGCGGGCGCCGTATCGCACTCGCCCGTCACGCGACCCGCGCGAGCGCGAGTACCAGAGCCTGATCCGCCGGATGCCCGGCATGCCCGAGGAGTTCGAGGGGTGGATGGGCCATGTCTGCATCTGGCCCACGACGTTCATGGAGATCTACCCCCACCACGTTGACACCTGGCAGCTCGAGCCGACGGGGCTGTTCTCGACGCGGGCCACCACCATGACGATGGTGCATCCCGATGAGGACGAGCAGGCCAGGCGGGCGCGTGAGCTAATGCGCGAACTCAACGTCGACATCATGGGCGAGGACGTCGACATCACCACCCGGGTGCAGCGGGGCGTCCAGGCTCCGTCGTACCACTCGGGGATCCTCAACGACGAGCAGGAGTTCTCCGTGATCCGCTTTCAGCGGCGGTTGCGCGAGTTGCTGCCACGGATCACCGAGCTCGAGGCGACGGCCACGGGGGCGAGCAGCGTTGCCTCATCCTGACGCCTGGCTCTTCCTGCCTCCGGAGGTGGAGGCGCTGGTGCCGTCGCTGCTGAGCCGCCTCGCCGCCACCGGCGGCTCGTCGGACGAGGTCGAACGGGGCCTGCGGCATCGCATCGAGGCTCTGATCCTCGAGGGCGACGTCGAGCAATGGCGCACGTTCCTGCGTGAGGCCACCGGGATGGTCGCCGAGTACGCCGGTGATGATGATGAGGCGCGCACCATGCTCGCCGCGATCTTGGACGACCAGTTCCTGCTCGCCCGTGCCGTCGTCGACCTCGACCCCCCCGATCTCGACGCCCGCCGTCGGCTCGCTCTTGCCGGCGCGACGCCACCCCGCTCCAGCCGGGCGTAGCGTGAGGGTCGGTTTGCAGGGGACCTCGCCCAGCCAACGACGCCCGAGGCGCTTGCGCAGATCAGGCGACCAATCCCGACGACGACCAACGCTGACCGATTGCCTCAAACGACCGTGCCGACGTTCCCCTGGTACCGCTAGGAGAGCCATTCGCGCAGGTCAGAGCGTGAGGGGTCGCCTACCGCGCAGTAGGCGCACGCGGGCCGGATAACACTTCAGCGTCGGAGGCGGCTCAGGGCGTAATTCGCACGCCAGCGTACGATGGCGGACGGATGCCCAGAGAGCCGCCGAAGCAGGGGCTCCAGGTTGGCGTGAGACTCGTCATCCGTCAGTGTCTCGCTAACGGCAAGACCGAGTCGGACTCCGGGCTCGTTGAGAACCTGATCAAGCAGTTCGGATACGGCCCGCGGAGCGCCGCTTCGACCGGCCCAGATCGCCAAGCCCTTGGCGACTGCAGCACGCACGGAGGTGTCATCATCCTTTGAAAGCGCCGCAAGAAGTGTGAGGTGGTGCGGGTGGCCGACGTGCGATGCGATGGCGGCGGCGGCTGCTCGCTG
>JBDHZT010000240.1:0-3571 GCA_039811985.1 Nocardioidaceae bacterium
GCGCCAACGCCCTCCTCAAATCCGGCTGGAAAGCCCTCCGCCGCATCACCCTGTGCCCCCGCCGCATCGGCCACATCATCGCCGCAGCCCTCGTCCTCACGACCATGCAACGCGGGCGCTGGTGAGAAAACCTCATTGCATCCTAGCCGACGATCTCCGGCCCCAAGATCCCCCTCTGGCGCACTACGCTGCCACTCGACTGGACTCGTCGCGTTCCCAGGTTGACGTTGCGCGTGCAGAGGTGCGCCGTGCTTCGATAGCGACAGACGCGTAGATTAGAGCGTCAATGAAAGAAATTGGCCCTCGAATGGTGCGGAACAACTGAATGGCCACCCCCTTTGTGGTGCACTCGTCCCTAGTCAACTGCCCTGTAGCCATTAACTCACGGTTCCCGCGGTAGGACCGGCGCATGATTCTCAGGAGATCTTCACGTCGATGAGGCGCGTAGACGATCACTGGTTGGGTCTCGACGATTGCCTTCTCATTCGACAGGAAGAGGGTGTCGACGTAGAAGTCGTCAGCTGTTACGTCAGGGAAAGACTGGAGGCGTTCATGAGCCGAGCGCGTCATGGCGTAGGCTCCAGCACCCCACAGATGACCGTTCATCTCCGGGATGCGTCCGCGCGCGCGGTAGTAGGCGCGTACGACGGCGGATGAAGCGGTCGTGTCGTGCATCATGGTGGGGCGAGCGACGAGGGTGCGCCCCTCTGCTAGGTAGGCCAAGGTGTCCCTGATAGCGGCTGACGTGATGGTCACATCTGCATCGAGGTAGAGACGTGGCCAAGCGCTCGCGCAACTGTCGGCTGCGTTGAGGGCGGCAGTTTTTGATGCCTCAGTGAGTTCGAGAACAGTTATACCCGGTACACTGCGAGCCTTGGTGGCAGTGTCATCGGTGCAGCCATTTGCCGCAACCACGACTTCGGCGTCGCCCGTGTCAATGAGGTCCCTCAAGGAGTCAAGCATCCGAGAGATGACAGTGCCTTCATTGTGCGCGGGGATGATGACCGATCCGAGATGCGTTTCGTTGGTGGGTGTTGGTTGACGTTCGGGTGCGGTACTTGGGCTGTGAGTGGGGCCAGGCTCGAGAAAGGTCGACATACGTAACTGTGCAAAGGCGGGAGGTCCTTGGATCAGGTAACGTCGCCACATGCGCTTTGGTTCGTTCACGAGACGGTAGCCCCATTCCATGCCGCTCCGCCGAACCCAATCGGGAGCGCGCTTGATTGTCCCAGCGAGAAAGTCTGTAGAGGCGCCGAATGCCAGCAAGACGCGGGCTCCTGCGGTCTCGGAATGCTTTTGGATCCAGATCTCCTGTCGCGGCTTGCCCAGGCCGACTACGAGGATATCGGTGCTGGCAGCCCGAATCTTCTCCGCGATCTCCCTAGAGAGGCCCTCGTCCTCGACCTCCCGACGTGTGGGTGACCAGAGCCCGGCGACCATAAGAGCTGGAAGCTCAGCCATCAAGCGATCTCGAAGTCGCTCCAGAGTCTCCAGTGTGCCCCCCAGGAAGCCTACCGAAAGCGACTCTTCGGTAGCACGTTGAAGTAACGGAAGTAGCAGGTCCGAGCCAGCCAACCGTGGCCAGTTTCGACCTGATACGTGTCGTGCGCGCATAGCAATGGGCGCGCCATCGATCAACGTCATCCAGCGTAGGTGCTCCGTGTTGACGATGGCCCTCCCCCGGCAGGTACTCCGAGCACCGAAGTGGTGCAGGTGATCCAGATTGGCGGAGGCCACCGCTAGCGCTGGATCATCGGCTCCTGTAGAGATGGCATGATCGATGATCGCAGCCATCGCCCCGCCTTGCGACAGGAGATGCACCCGGCTTCCGGCGATGTCTAAGGCCTTGGCGTCCCATCTCGGCGTTCCAACTACCCTGTCCGACCAAGGGATTGCCACAGAGCTCCCCGCCAACCGGCGGGGAAGCTCGTCGGCGGGCACGCGGGCTGAGCGAGACGGCTCTGTCCTCAGGTCCCACGTCACGTGTGGATCCTCCCGTGATGACTTTGGGGTGGCGGCGAGCGGTGAAATGTCCTCCGGGCATCTCACCTTCTAGAGGCACACGTCCCTCAGCCTCGGAGCCCGCCACTTAGAAATGTAGAGCGGACACGGCCAGGACGGAGTCACTTTGGCGAAATTGCCATGTATCTTCACGCAAAGTTCATCGGTCCGTACGGTCGGCGGCAGCAGGGGCGAGCCTGACGAGGACGGCCAGGTGGTCTGAACCAGCAGCGTCGAAGGTCTTCACCGAAGTGACAACTAGTTGCTGCGACACCAAGACGTGATCGATCTGCGCAAGTGGGGGGAAGACGAAGTTTCCCATCAAGGGCATACCGCCCGCGCGGAACGTCGGCTGCCAGCCCGAGTTGCGCTCCTCCACCGCGCCCCGTAGCGCCCCGTCGCGGAGCAGGTCGCGGAAGGGTCTGAGGTCGAGTGAGGCGTTGAAGTCTCCAGCGGCGATGAGCGGCGCGGTCGACCGAGACTCGACGTGATCCCTGACGGCGGAGGAGATGAGCCGATACTCACTGTGCCATGTGGCGGTGCCGTCGATGTAGGGCGGAGCCGGGTGCACGGCGGCCAGCTCGAAGTGCCCTAATTGCGGCGAGGTCACGTCGTAGAGGCGAGAGCTGCCTCCGGAGGTGATGAGCTTCCTGAGCTTCAAGGTGTACTTGCTGAAGACAAGAGTGTGAGATGGTGCGTCTTTGTCTGCCCCCCCGCTATAAGGGAACTGTCGTGGGATACCGGAGGCCATGATCGCGTCGAACTGGCCGGGGGTGAGATCGACAACAACAAGGATGTCGACATTTTGTCGAGCGACCTCGGCGGCGAGGGCCGTGGCATTCCCGTACTCGAAGTTCTGGGACAGCAGGGTCAGTGTCTTGCCGGGCTCGGCGGCAGGGACCGTTCCGGTGAAGAGGGGGGCCAGCCACCAGGCGTGGAGAGCTGTCATACCGACCGCAACGATGGTCGCCAGCGTGGAGAGGAGGCGTCCACGACCGCGGGAGAGCGCTACGCCCAGGAACAGGACGGCGGAGATGGCGCCGGTGACCAGGCCCAGCGGAGCGGCGGTCGCGAGTTGGGCGACGCGATAGCTCTGGGGGTCGACGAACCGGGGGATCGTCAGCGCGATCGTCACGGCCAGTGCGCCGAGCCCGAGGATCCCGAGTAGGCCGCGGAGAACACCCCGAAGGAATCGCCATCCACGTGGCCCAGCGTGGCCGCCGCCTGCTCTCGTGGTCGTCGAGTTCGGCGCGGACGACGTGTCGCCGACGGACTCGCTAACCGCAGAGGAGACGGCTGGGTGGGTCACGACGTGTCCAGCCACAGAGGGCGGCTACACGCCGGTCGAGGAGGCGGCTCGACCAGTGACATACAGACACGATAGGCGAATCGTCACGACAGGACGGTCGACTCGGCTCGATCCCCATCACATCGACATTCGCCACCGTTCGGCGACCCAGAATGTGCATTCCGCGTCCAGCCGTGGGCTCGATTCCTTACGATCTCTTTACCTTGTAGTGCATGGCTGCCGGGGGGACCGGTGTGAACCGGCCGACGGCGTGCAGGACCG
>JBDHZT010000241.1:0-3523 GCA_039811985.1 Nocardioidaceae bacterium
CCACCCGAGGGAGCGTGAAGGGACATGGCCGCGATCGAGGTCAAGGGACTGCGCAAGGTCTACGGGGAGGTGGCCGCCGTCGACGGCGTCGACCTGGTCATCGCGGAGGGCGAGGTCGTGGCCCTGCTCGGACCCAACGGTGCGGGCAAGACGACCACCGTCGAGATCCTCGAGGGCTACCGGAGCCGGGATGCCGGCACGGTCTCGGTGCTCGGTCACGACCCCGCGACCGGGGGTGAGGCGTTCCGGGCCCGGATCGGGGTGGTCCTCCAGGAGGCCGGCTTCGAGGAGAACTTCACCCCACGTGAGCTGCTCCGCCTGCAGGCCGGCTGGTTCCCGCACCCACGGCCGGTCGCCGAGGTGATCGCACTGACGGGACTCGAGGAGAAGGCCGACGCCCGCGTCCACACCCTGTCCGGCGGACAGCGCCGCCGGCTCGACCTCGCCCTCGGCATCATCGGCGACCCCGAGTTGCTCTTCCTCGACGAGCCGACGACCGGCTTCGACCCGTCGGCCCGGCGCCGCGCCTGGGATCTCATCGAGTCCCTGCGCGACCTCGGCGCGACGATCCTGCTGACCACGCACTACCTCGACGAGGCCGAACACCTGGCCGACCGGGTGGTCATCATCGACCACGGGCGGGTCCTCGCCCTGGGCACGCCCGACGAGCTCGCCGCTGCGGCGGGAGCGGCGACCGTCATCTCGTTCCGGCTCCCGGAAGGGCTGACCGAGGACGCACTGCCGGCCATCGGGCGGGACCGCCGGCTGGCGGGCAACGTCGTCGAGGTGCGCTCCCAGGCACCGACCTCGGACGTCGCCGTGCTCGCGACCTGGGCCGTCGAGAACGGTTACGAGCTGGATGGCCTGACGCTGGCCCGGCCGAGCCTGGAGGACGTCTATCTCGACCTCGTGGGCGAGGCAGACCTCGTCGAGGATGCCGAGGCGGACACCGGGGCGGTCGCCCGGAGTGACACCGCGACCGGAGCCGACCGCGCAGTCCGTGCCGGCCGGGCGGCAGCGACCGCGCGGGACCGGAAGCGGGAGGTCGTGCGATGACCGTCCTGCTGCGGCAGATCCGTCACGAGCTGGTGGCGATCTCCCGCACCCCCATCACCCTGGTCCTCTGTCTCGGGTTGCCCGTCGGGTTCTTCGTGCTCCTCTCGGCCCTCGTCGGCAACGAGGTCCTCGACGAGAAGCAGGGACTGCGCCTGGTGCAGTTCTTCGCCCCCGGGAGCACGACGTTCGGGATCGCCATGGCGACGTTCGCGTTCCTCGCGATCGCCTTCGCCGAGGCCCGGGCGGCCGGCGTGCTCAAGCGGCAGGCCGGCACCCCCGTCCCCGGTGGGGTGCTCATCGGTGGGCGCCTCGGCGCCTCCCTGCTGCTCGGGCTCGTCTCGACCGCGCTGATCCTCGGGGCGGGCGTGGCCTTCTACGGGCTGGTCATCCCGACGCGGTCGATCGCCGTCATCGTGGTGACCCTGGTCGTGAGCTCGCTCGCGTTCAGCGCCCTCGGGCTCGCCCTCGCCATGCTTCTGCCGAACGTCCAGACGACGGTAGCCGTCACCAATGGGATCGTCATCCCGCTCTCGTTCGTCTCCGACGTGTTCATGACCGGCGGTGCCATGCCGAGCTGGCTGGCGGGTGTCGGCTGGTTCTTCCCGCTCAGGCACGTCGCGAGCCTGCTCCAGGACGCCCTCAACCCCTATCTCACCGGCAGCGGGTTCCAGCTCGACCACCTGGCCGTCATCGCGGCGTGGGGTCTGGTCGGCGCGGCTGCCTCCGTCGTCCTGGTTCGCCGCCGGCGCGAGGGCCGGGCCGCCCACCGGACCACGACGACGGCACACGTCGTCGCAGGTGACGCGGTCCCACGGCGGACGGCAGCGCCCTCGTGGCTCACCCTCGCACTGAGCGAGGTCGGCCACACGCAGCGGTCGCTCTGGCGCGACCGGTCGGCGGTCTTCTTCGCCGTCGCCTTCCCGGTTGTCCTCGTCGCGGTCATCCCGGCGGTGAACGGGGGCGGTGACCAGCTGCTCGCCAACGGTCAGCCGCTCGGCACCTTCTACGCCGCCACGATGGCGGTCTACGGTGCCGCCGTCACGGCATACGTCAACATGCCGCAGAGCCTGGCCGAGGACCGCGAGCGCGGGGTGCTCAAGCGGATACACGCGACACCGTTGACCCAGTCGGCTTTCCTCGCCGGTCGGATCGTCGGCGCCCTCGTCGTCGTCCTCATCACGGCCCTCGTCATCGTCGCAGTGACCGCGGCGCTCTACCGCCCTGCGCTGCCCCCTGGCCTCGCGGCCGGCATCACCACACTGGTCGTCGCGACCGTGTGCTTCGCGTTGCTCGGCGTTGCGGTCACGACCTTCGTCAGGTCGGCCCAGGGGGTCGTCGGGGTCACTCTCGGGACCATGCTCCCGCTCGCCTTCATCTCGGACATCTTCGTCGTCGGCGCGACGCTGCCGCCTGTCCTCGACATCATCTCGTGGGTCTTCCCGTTGCGGCACGCGTCCCGGGCGATGACCGATGCGGTGGCCCCGGACCTCGTCGGGTCGGGGCTGGCCTGGGGGCACCTCGGCGTGCTCGTCGCGTGGACGGTCGTCGGTGTGGTCGTGGTCGCCCTCCGGTTCCGTTGGGAGGCCGAGGAGTCGACACGGCACAAGGCACGAGCCACTCGAGCCCGGCCTGCCACCGCCAACACCTGAAGCCGGTCGAGGCATCATGAGACCGGGCTTCCTGCGCCGCTGGGTGGTCGTCGTCACCCTCGGGGAGTGGCTGGGTTTCGCAGCACCCGCGATCGTCGGAGCCTGGCTACTCGACCGGCCCCCAGCCGTCCTCGTTCCGTCGATCATCGCCGCGGGCATCGTCGAGGGTGGACTGCTCGGAGGCGCCCAGTGGCTCGTGCTACGCCGGGATCTGCCCCGACTGACGGCGAGCCGATGGGCCGGGCTCACCGTGCTCGGCGTCGGCGCGGCGTACCCCCTGGGCCTGTTGCCGAGCACCCTGCAGCAGTGGTGGGCGAAGTGGCCGGTCGTGGCTCAAGCGCTCTTCTTCGTCGTCGTCGGGCTGTGTCTCCTGGCCACGATCGGGATGGCCCAGTGGCTCGAGCTACGGCATCACGTCGGGCACAGTGGGCGCTGGGTCCTCGGCACTGCCGCGGCCTGGGCAGGCGCCCTCGGGGCGTTCAGCCTCGTCGCAATGCCCCTCTGGCAAGAGGGCCAGTCGATGCCCCTGCGCATCCTGATCGGCGTGTTCGCGGGTCTCGTCATGGCGACGGTGATGGCCCTCGTCACCGGGCTCGTCATGCGAGCCTTGCTGCGCAGCGGCTCCGTCCAGGCAGAGCCGGCCGGCCGCGCGAGGTCCGGTGACCATGGGAGCCTGGCCAGCGGCATACGGCAGGGACCGACACAGCGCTGAAGCACTCACGCTACAGGGCGGGCGCCCGGGGTCGGGTGCCCGCCCTGTGGCCGCTTCGCTGGGGTTCAGGCCGGGACGATGAGCCCGGCCGTGCTGCGGGCGCGCT
>JBDHZT010000242.1:0-3508 GCA_039811985.1 Nocardioidaceae bacterium
GAGGTGCTCGAATCCACCCGGGTGGTCGACACCATCGTCCTGGACAAGACCGGCACCGTGACCACCGGACGGATGGAGCTGGTCGAGGTCGTCCCCGCCGACGGCGTCGACCCTGCTGACCTGCTCCGACTGGTCGGGGCCCTCGAGAATGCCTCGGAACATCCGATCGGTCAGGCCATCGCCACCGGTGCCACCCAACGACTCGACAGGCAGCTGCCCGACGTCGAGGGGTTCACCTCGACGCAAGGCCTCGGGGTCGCCGGCGTGGTCGACGGCCACGCGGTCGTGGCGGGTCGACCCTCCTGGCTCGCCGGAGAGTGGAGCCAGCCACTGGACGCGCACCTGACGCAGGTGATCGACACCGCCGAGCAGCAAGGCCGGACCGTGATCGCCGCCGGCTGGGACGGATCGGCGCGCGGTGTGGTCGTGGTCTCGGATGCGATCAAGCCCACCAGCGCCCAGGCCGTGGCCGAGCTGAAGGAGCTGGGGCTGGAGCCGGTGCTGCTCACCGGCGACAACGAACGCGCCGCCCGGGCCGTCGCCGCAGAGGTCGGCATCGCAGAAGTTATCGCCGAGGTCCTCCCAGCCGACAAGGTGGCCGTCGTCGAACGCCTGCAACGCGAGGGCCGCACCGTCGCCATGGTGGGAGACGGCGTGAACGACGCCGCCGCCCTGGCCACCTCGCATCTGGGGATCGCTATGGGCACCGGCACCGACGTCGCCATCGAGGCCTCCGACCTCACCCTGGTCCGCGGCGATCTCCGCGCCGCCGTCGACGCGATCCGGCTGTCCCGGCGCACCTTGCGCACGATCAAGGGCAACCTGTTCTGGGCCTTCGCCTACAACGTCGCGGCACTGCCCCTGGCCGCGCTCGGCTTGCTCAACCCGCTGATCGCCGGCGCCGCGATGGCGTTCTCCTCGGTGTTCGTGGTGTCCAACAGCCTGCGGCTTCGCCGGTTCCAAGCGGTCTCCACGCAATCAACCGAGACACCGCACCTGGATCACGACTCGACCAGGACCAACCCTTCCAAGGTGGAGGCAGGACGATGACCACGCACCAGCACCCCGCCGGCCGCCACGACGCGGACGCGCACCGTGACGGCGCCGCCACCGCTGTCCTCGAGGTTTCCGGCGTTCAATGGGCGACCAGCAAGAACGTCGCCGAGGCCGTGCTGTCCCGTCAGCCGGGCGTGCTCTCCGTGGACGCCAACCCGGTCGCGCAGACCGCCACCGTCACCTACGACCCGAAGCGCACCAGCATCAGTGAGCTGCGGGACTGGGTCCGCGAGTGCGGCTTCCACTGCGCGGGACAGTCCGTTCCCAGCCACGTGTGCGACCCCATGCTCGAACCAGGTCATGACCACCCCGTCGACCACGCTCGGCAGGTCACGGACGGCGCACACGACGCGCACGCCGGGCATCACGATCACGCCGGAGCTACCGGTCCGGAGTCGCCCGTCTCGTCACCGCACGACGCGATGGGTCACGGCGGTCACGGGGAGATGTCGATGGCCGACATGGTCCGCGACATGCGCAACCGGTTCCTGGTCGCCGTGCTGCTTGCCGTACCCGTCTCGCTGTACTCGCCGATGGGGCGCGACATGCTCGGCTTCGACGCCGCCGCCCCGTTCGGCATGCGCGACGACATCTTCACCCTGATCCTGTCGCTGCCTGTCATCTTCTACTCCGCGTGGATCTTCTTCGACGGCGCCTGGCGGGCCCTGCGGGCCCGGACCCTGGACATGATGGTGCTGGTGGCCGTGGCCGTCGGCGCCGGTTGGCTCTATTCCCTCGGGGTCACTATCACCGGCGGCGGCGAGGTCTTCTACGAGGCCGCGGTCATGCTCACCGCATTCGTGCTGCTCGGCCACTGGTTCGAGATGCGGGCCCGAGGCGGTGCCAACGACGCGATCCGTACCTTGTTGGACCTGGCCCCTCCGATGGCGGTCGTGCTCCGCGGGGGTGAACCCGTCGAGGTCCCAACCTCCGAGGTCCAGGTCGACGATCTGCTGCTGGTGCGGCCCGGGGCGAAGATCGCCACCGACGGCACCGTGGAAGAGGGCGAGTCGGAGGTCGACGAGTCCATGGTCACCGGCGAGAGCCTCCCGGTGCACAAGGCGCCGGGCGACCAGGTCATCGGCGCCACGGTCAACGCCAGCGGCACGCTTCGAGTGCGCGCCACCAAGGTGGGTGCCGACACCGCCCTGGCCCAGATCGTCGCCCTCGTGCAGCAGGCCCAGAACTCCAAGGCCCCCGGACAGCGGCTCGCCGACAAGGCCGCGTTCTGGCTGGTCCTGGTCGCCCTGGTCGGAGGAGTCGGCACCTTCCTGGTTTGGCTCGCGGCCGGCGCCAGCGTGCAGACCGCCCTGCTGTTCGCCATCACCGTCGTGGTGATCACCTGCCCTGACGCCCTCGGGTTGGCCACGCCGACGGCGATCATGGTGGGCTCCGGTCTCGGGGCGAAGCGCGGCATCCTGTTCAAGAACGCCACCGCGATCGAGTCCTCCGCCCGCATCGACACCGTCGTGTTCGACAAGACCGGCACCCTCACCAAGGGGGAACCCGAGGTCACCGAGGTAGTGGTCGACGACTTCGATCAAGACCGGGTGCTGGCCCTCGCCGGCGCACTCGAACGCGAGTCCGAACACCCGCTCGCAGACGCCGTCGTGCGATACGTCGACGCCACCGATGTCCCGCGGCTGCGCGCCACCCGCTTCCGCAACGTCACCGGCATCGGCGCCCTCGCCGAGGTCGACGGCCACCAGGTCGCCATCGGCAACCGACGCCTGATGGAGTCCGAAGGCGTCACGATCGGCGACCTGGGCGCGCGGCGCGACGAGATCGCCTCCGGTGGCCGCACGGCAGTGTTCGTCGCCGTCGACGGTCGGGCCGTCGCCGTGATCGGCATCGCCGACGCGGTCCGTGAGACCTCCGCCGCGGCTGTCGCGGCACTCCACGAGGCGGGCATCAGGGTGGCGATGCTGACCGGTGACAACCGGGCAACTGCCGAGCGGATCGCCGAGGAGCTGGGGATCGACGACGTGATCGCCGAGGTGCTGCCCGAGGACAAGGCGCATCAGGTCCAGCAGCTGCAGGCTCAGGGACGCACCGTCGCGATGGTGGGCGACGGCGTCAATGACTCTCCCTCGCTGGTACAGGCCGATGTCGGCATCGCCGTGGGCGCGGGCACTGACGTCGCGATCGAGGCTGCAGACGTCGTGCTCATGCGGTCCGACCCGCTGGACGTCCCAGTGGCGCTGACGATCGGCCGGGGCACGCTGCGAAAGATGCGCCAGAACCTCGGCTGGGCGGTGGGCTACAACGCGATCGCCCTACCGATCGCGGCGGGCGTGTTCGAGCCCGCCTTCGGGCTGGTGCTCCGACCTGAGGTTGCCGCATTGTCGATGTCCGGGTCCAGCTTCCTAGTGGCTGTCAACGCGCTCCTGCTCAAGCGCCTGCGGTTGCCTGCACAGCCCGCGGATGCTGAGCCGGTAAGAGACGAACGCCT
>JBDHZT010000243.1:0-3497 GCA_039811985.1 Nocardioidaceae bacterium
TCCTCGTCCAGACCGATGGTCGCGAAGGCGCGTGCGATCTCGTCGTCGAAGTGGACGGCGCGAGGCAACGGATACGGAGCCGCTGCCCGCTCGACCACCAGCACGCGATGTCCGAAGCTCCCGAGTCGGAGAGCCAGGTACATCCCCACCGGGCCGGCACCGACCACGGCCACATCGTACTGTTCCACCTCCGTACTCATGCCGAGTGCGCACCCGTCATGAGGGCGGCGAGGTCTTCAGGCGCCAAGAAGGATGGTGGCGGGGGTGGCCCCCAGTTGTAGAGCGATCGCTCTCCCTCCCACACGCCGGGCTTCCACAACGCGTCGTCGACGATGCAGTCAAGGTCGGAGTAGTACTCGCTGAAGTTGCCGGCAGGGTCCTTGAGGTACCAGAAGAAGTTCGAACCCACATGATGACGCCCAAGCCCCCAGACGTGCCGGCTGGGATCGGCCGCGAGCATGGCGCTCGCGCCCCGGCCGACCTCGTCGACGTCGTCGACCTGCCAGCTGGCGTGGTGCATGAAGCTGACGGGGGCGGCCTGCACCAGTACGTTGTGGTGGTCTGTTGAGCAGCGCATGAAGGCGGCGAGACCCGGCACCGTGTCGCTGATCTTGAAACCGATGCCTTCGGTGAAGAACTTCTGCGACGCCTCCTGGTCAGTCGACCCGAGGACGACGTGGCCGAGCTTGCGTGGTCGCACCGGACCTTCGCGGAGAACGGCCGGAGCGCGTGTGCCCGGCCGGGCCATGTCTCCTGGAGCGTTGTAGGGCGGCGCCGGTGTGGGGTCCGACGCGACGCGAGGGGCGATCTCCACGGTGACCCGCACCTCGGTGCCGGGGTCCATCGCGACGATCGAGCCATCTCTCCGCTCGACCGGCAGGTCCAGCGCGGCCAAGGCGGCTGCGACCCGGTCGAGATCGTCGGGATCGTCGCAGCCGATCCCGAGATCCAGCAGCCGCCGGCGGTGGGAGTGCTCGATCCGCAGCTGCTCACCCCCGTCCACCGTGCTGAACGTGGTCGCCCCGTCGACCGGCGTGAGGCCGAACTCCGCGTAGTAGGCGACCGTGGTGGCGACGTCTGGAACGCCGAGCGTGATGGCAGTAAGACGGTGCAGCGGCATTCCGGGTCCCTCTTCCGTGGTGTGTCGGGGCGGCTGGCGGGGTCAGCCGGTGCAGATCTGGCGAAGAGTCCCGACGCCCTCGATGGTGGTCTCCACCACGTCGCCGGGAACAAGGAAGCGCGGCGGCTTACGACCGCCGCCGACACCCGCGGGCGTACCGGTGAAGATCACGTCGCCGGGCAGCAGCGGGGTCACCGCAGACAGCTGCGCGACCAGCTCCGCAACGGGGAAGATCAGCTGCGCGGTCCGGCTCTCCTGGACGGGGTCGCCGTTGATCGTGCAGCGGATGGGGAGGTCGTCAGGGTCATCGAGCTCGTCGGCAGTCACCAGCCAGGGTCCCTGCGGACTGAAACCGGGCCACGACTTGCCGAACGAGAACTGCGGAGCCGGGCCAGCGAGCTGCAGGGCGCGGTCGGAGTAGTCCTGACCAACGGTCACCCCGGCGACGTAGGACCACGCGTGCTCGGCGTCGACCCGTTCGGCTCGACGGCCGATCACGACGACCAGCTCGGCCTCCCAGTCGACGGTCGAGTTGGGCAGCACCAGGGTTGTCTCCGGCCCCGCGAAGCTGCTCAGGAACTTGGTGAACACGATCGGGCCCTCGGGGTAGTCCAGTCCCGACTCGTCGGCGTGGTCGCGATAGTTGAGTCCGATGGCGAACACCTGGCGCGGATCGGGCGATGGTGCCTGCAGGTCGGTCTGCCGCACCTCGAACCCGAGGGTGTCGAAGTCGATTTCGACGTCGGCCAGGTAACTGCGGAAGTCCTGCCAGGAGTCGTAGACACTCCGCGGGTTCGGACCGAAATGGCCGTCGCCGACCTTGACGACGTCCACGGCACGCCGGCCATCGGGTGAGACGAGGTGAGGGCGGTCCTGGATGGTGGCCAGTCGCAAGGTGAACCTCCGGATGCCGAGCAGCCCCAGTGCTGATCTGTCGCCACACAACCACTCGGATGTTCGAGATGTCAAGCAATTTTCGAAATCATTCGGGTTGTGTTGCGTGGACACGGTCCTTGAGGTTTGATCGAGCCATGCCGCGAGGATCCACCGGTGCCACCCGTGCCGATGCGGTGCTCCTCCGTCTGCGCGCCGACATCTTGAACGGTGCGATCCGGCCGGGCGCGCGACTGGGGTTCGCCGACCTGGGCAGCCGCTATGCGGTCAGCAGCGGGGTGCTGCGTGAGGTGTTGCCGCGGCTGGTCGAACAAGGGTTGGCGACCGCGGAGCCCCAGCTCGGCTTCCGGGTGGTCACCGTCTCGGTGGCCGACCTCGAGGAGCTCACCGAAGCCCGGGTGGCCCTCGAGCTCATCGTGACCGAGCTTGCCCTGGGTTGCGGAGACGTGGCCTGGGAGACCCGTCTGGTAGCCGCCCACCACGCGCTGAGCCGGACGCCCATGTTCGAGCCCGACGGATCACCGAGTCAGGCCTGGCTCGACGCCCATGAGCAGTTCCACGAGACACTCTGGTCGGGCTCGGGCAACCGCTACCTCAACGAGGCGGCCGCACAGCTGCGCACGGTCTCCGAGGTGTACCGCTGCTGGACACGTGAGGCACAGCTCGAGACCCATCGCGATGTCGCCGGGGAGCACAAGGCGATTGCCGACGCAGCGATCGAACGTGACCTCTCACGATGCCTGGCACTGGTCGAGAAGCACATCCGAACGACGACCGAGCTGTTGGTCGCCACCCAGCCACCACACGTATCCGAGCTCTCGCGGGCGGTTGGCTGACGCTGGTTGGTGAGCGGCGACCGACAGCTCCCTCCCCTCTCGCTCCCTCTCGCTCGGCGGCACGGCGCACCAAAGCGGGCTGAGAACGCAGCCACCGGGTGGCGAAGACCTCGGCAGCTCCTGCCGACGATGCCGCAGTGGTCGTGAGCACGTCATCGTTGCTGTCGATATTAGAGAGCAATCTCGATATTGTCGTTTCATAGCGATATCACGTACGGTGTGCGTGTGGCTGGCGATGGCGCCGAGATCCGTTCCTCGTTCGTGCACGCTCAGCTGCGCAAGGACGTGCTGCAGGGAGCACTGCCCCCTGGGTCCCGACTGAGGGTGGCTCCGCTGGCGGAGCGCTACTCGGTCAGCCGGTCAGTCATGCGGGAGGCGCTCACCAGACTCACCGAGCAGGGTTTGGCTGTTGCCACACCGCAGCAGGGCTTTCGGGTGCACCCACTCTCCATCAGTGACCTGAGAGAGCTCACCGACGCACGGCTGGAGGTCGAACCACTGGTGCTGCGACGAGCGATCGAGCATGGCGACATCGGGTGGGAGTCGGCGGCAGTCGCCGCTCATCACCGGCTGGCCAAGACCGCGGTAGATCGGCGGACCGGGGAGCTGAACCCATCGTGGTTCACCGCTCATGAGGAATTTCACCG
>JBDHZT010000244.1:0-3465 GCA_039811985.1 Nocardioidaceae bacterium
CGCCCACGCAAGAATCTGGGGGCGTAGCACTTACCACGGCACAGACTTGCAACAGCACGCCTAGCCAACCACACATCGGCGGCAGGAGAAACCCACGCTTGTTCATACGTCATCAAGAGCAATACCGGGTAGCCGCCGGGAAGCGGTCATTTCTAGGCTGGTCAGCGTGAACATGACGGCTCGGTTCCTTCACGGTGTGCTGGACGAGCAAGCTGTCCGGGCGTGTCGCTGATGGACGGCGCGTATGTCGAGGCCGTGCTGAGCGCCGTGGAGTCGATCCCGGCGGGGCGGGTGGCCAGCTATGGGGACCTGGCCGAGTACGTCGGCAGTGGTGGTCCGCGCTTGGTGGGACGGGTGATGTCCACCCAAGGTGCCGGCGTGCCGTGGTGGCGGGTCGTTCGAGCCGACGGCAGTCCCGCCCGCGGACTGGAGGCGACCGCGCTCGCGAAGCTGCGGGCCGAGGGCGTCGTGCTGGTGGGCGAGCGGGTGGACATGCGTCGGTGCCGTTGGCGGCCTTCACTATCGTGAGGCGGTGACTCTGATCGAGAGGCTCCGCACGTGACCGCACTCGATGCTCCGGGTCCGCTGCTGCAGGTGCAGCGCGCCGGGGAGCGGTTCGTGACGGCGGTTGAGGGCATCACCACTCGGCACGCCTTCTCCTTCGGCCGGCACTACGACCCGTCGAACGTCGGATTCGGCCGCTTGCTGGCACACAACGAGGAGTCGCTGCTGAGTGGACGCGGCTTCGACGACCACCCGCACCGAGACACCGAGATCGTCACCTGGGTGCTGTCCGGTTCGTTGCTGCACGAGGACTCCACCGGGAAGTCGGGGATCGTCTATCCAGGTCTGGTGCAGCGGCTCAGCGCCGGCTCCGGTGTCGTCCATGCCGAACGCAACGACGCCTATCGGGTGGATCCTGACCGACCTCGGATGCCGGTGCGGTTCGTGCAGAGCTGGGTGCGGCCCGATGAGTCGGGTGTCGCACCGTCCTATGCCCAGCGGGAGATCGAACCGGAGGCGCTGGCGGCGGACTGGGTGCCCGTTGCCTCGGGGTCCGACCACGATGCCGGGGTATCGATCGGTGCGGCGGCGAGCACGTTGTGGATCAGCAGACTGGCTGCTGGGGTGACGCGGTTGCTGCCCGAAGCACGGTATGCCCACCTTTTGGTGGCGAGCGGCGAGATCTCGGCGGAGGGTGTGGGCGTGCTCGGCGAGGGGGATGCGTTGCGAGTCGTCGGCCCGGCAGCGTTGCGGCTGGTCGGACGTCACGCGAGCGAACTGCTGGTCTGGGGGATGGACTGAGATGGGGGAGTCGACGCTGGCAGTGGATGGGCAACTGCCGTTGCTGATCAGGGTGTCGGGTCAGGATCGGCCGCGGCTCACCAGCGACCTGCTCGGTCTGCTCGCCCGTGCCGGGGCGCAGTTGGAGGACATGGAGCAACTGGTCGTCCGCGAGCGGCTCACCCTCGATGTATTGGTCCGGCTGGAGGGCGCCTCCGATGCGTTGCTGCGTGACATCTTGTACTGGGGTTTCCGCAATGACATGAAGGTCGACTTCGAGCGAGTCGAGGCAACCTCCCAGCGGGCCTCGCGGCGGCGGCATGCGGTGACCGTTCTCGGCCAGCCGCTGACCCCTACGGCGCTGTCAGCGGTGGCCGACGCGATCTCCGACTCCGGCGGCAACATCGACCGGATCGTTCGGTTGGCGACCCAGCCCGTGACCGCGTACGACCTGGTGGTGATCGTCGATGATGCCGATGCGATGCGTACTGCACTGGTGTCGGTGGCCCGCGAGCACGGGATCGACGTCGCTGTGCAGGTCAACGGCTTGGAGCGGCGGGCCAAGCGGCTGGTGGTGATGGACGTCGACTCGACCTTGATCGCCGACGAGGTGATCGAGCTGCTGGCCGACGAAGCCGGCTGCCGGGCGGAAGTCGAGGCTGTCACGACCGCCGCCATGGCCGGCGAGCTGGACTTCGAGACCTCGCTCCGGGAACGGGTACGGCAACTGGCCGGGCTGGAGGTCGCGGCGCTTGATCGAGTGGCGGCACGGATCCGGCTCACGCCCGGTGCCCGCACCTTCGTGTCCACGCTGCAGCGGATGGGCTTCTCGGTGGCCGTCGTATCGGGTGGCTTCACCGCCTTCACCGACCAGCTCAAGGCGGATCTCGGGCTCGATCACGCCTATGCCAACACGTTGGAGATCGCTGACGGACGCCTCACCGGCGAGGTCGTCGGACCGGTCGTGGACCGCGCGCGCAAAGCCGAACTGCTGATCCAGATCGCTGCGGCGGAAGGGATCCTGCCCTCCCAGGCGGTCGCCATCGGTGACGGTGCCAACGACCTCGACATGCTGGCAGCCTCCGGTCTCGGCATCGCATTCAATGCCAAGCCGGCCGTCCGAGCGCGAGCCCACACCACCGTCTCGGTGCCGCGGCTGGACGTGATCTTGTTCATGCTCGGCGTCCGCGGCGCCGAAGTCGACCACGTGGACTAAAGCGCAGCGCAGCCGGTGCTCTGTACATCGCGCTGCTCGCCGGCGCTTCTGGACCGCTCGTTCGTCAGGGATCAAGCCGAGACGAAAAGCGTGTCTCGACTTGATCCGCTCCTGCACTCCCGGTCGCGACGGCTGCGCTGCGCTTTTTAGCCCGCCACCTTGCCGGTCTTGGACGACGTCTTGGCCCTGGTCGTATAGCCGGCTGCCTTACCGGTGACCTTCACCGAGATCTTCTTGCCCTTGTCGGCCTGCTTGATCGCGTACGTCGCCTTCGTCGCCTTCTTGATCTTGGAGCCGTTGCGGTACCACTGGTGGGAGAACCTCGTCGTCGAGGGCTTCCACTTGCCTAGTACGGCGGCGAGGGTGCGGCCGACGTGAGCGGTTCCGGAGATCCTGGGCTTCACCGCCGTGATCGTCCCGGCCTTCACCGCCTTGGTCGCCTTGGAGGGCTTGGAGGCGGTGGTGATGTAGCCCGCCCGTGAGGCCGTCACCCGTACGGTGATGGTGCCCCCCTTGGTGGAGGGTGCCAGTGTGTAGGTCCGTCCGGTAGCGCCTGCTATCGCCTTGCCGCTGCGATACCACTGGTATCTGAAGCTGGTCGGCGCGGGCGACCAGGTGCCTGGCTGAGCGGTGAGTGCCTTGCCCACCTGCGCCGTACCCGAGATCGTCGGCGTCGGGACCGCAGTGAACTTCTTCGGTGGGGTCGGCGGAGTCGTGGGCGTGGGTGTCGCTGTCGTCGGTGTTGGGGCCGGTGTCGTGGGTTTTGGCGTCGGTGTGGTGGGTGTTGGGGTCGGCGTGGTGGGTGTTGGCGTGGGTGTCGTGGGTGTGGTGGGTGTTGGAGTCGGCGTGGTGGGAGTCGGCGTGGGCGTCGGGGTGACGGGTGCGGTCACCGGACCAAGGGACGCGGTCGTGACGGTTGCCGACGTGTAGCCCACCGCTGAGCCGGTGACACGCAGCGCGATCCT
>JBDHZT010000245.1:0-3453 GCA_039811985.1 Nocardioidaceae bacterium
GTTCACCCTCGACGCGGGCACCGGGTCGGGTGACGTCACGGACCAGAGTGGCGGCAGCGAAGACGGTGGTGGCGACCACGGCTCCGAGGACCACGCCCACTGACGACCTACGACCCACAGACCCACCACAGACTTTCAGCACCGAGGAGGAACCCATGAGCGCGACCACCGAGGGCGCAACCGCGGCCCCGGTCGACAGCGCCACCGCCACGCCGGCAGGGACCGACGTCGAGCTGTTGCTGACGGGGATGACCTGCGCCTCCTGCGCCAACCGGATCGAGCGCAAGCTGAACAAGCTCGACGGCGTCACCGCCACCGTCAACTACGCCACCGAGAAAGCCAAGGTGCACGTCGGTGACGGCGTCACCACCGACGACCTGGTCGCGGCGGTCGAGTCCGCGGGGTACGGCGCGAGCGTGCCGGCTCCGCCGCCCGTCGCCACCGAGTCCGAGTCCACTGGCACGGCGCCCAGCGAGGCCGATGCGATGCTGCAGAGCCTGCGCACACGACTGATTGTGTCCGCGCTGCTCTCGATCCCGGTGGTGGCCATGGCGATGGTGCCGGCCCTGCAGTTCACCAACTGGCAGTGGCTATCGCTGACCCTGGCCGCGCCCGTCGTGGTCTGGGGCGGATGGCCGTTCCACCAGGCCACCTGGGTCAACCTCAAGCACGGTGCCGCCACCATGGACACGCTGGTGACGCTCGGCACCACAGCTGCCTTCGGCTGGTCGGTCTATGCGCTGTTCTGGGGCGACGCCGGCATGCCGGGGATGACGCACCCGTTCCGGCTGACGCTCGAGCGGACCAGCGGCACGTCCAACATCTACTTCGAGGCCGCGGCCGGCGTCATCACCTTCATCTTGTTGGGCCGCTATCTCGAGCACCGGTCGAAGCGCAGCGCAGGCGCCGCGCTGCGTGCCCTGCTCGACCTGGGGGCCCGCGACGTCAGTGTGCTTCGTGACGGTGCCGAGCGGCGCATCCCGATCACCGAGCTGGCTGTGGGCGACCGTTTCGTCGTACGCCCCGGCGAGAAGATCGCCACCGACGGCGTCGTGGAAGAGGGCAGCTCGGCGGTCGACGAGTCGATGCTGACCGGTGAGTCCGTCCCCGTCGACGTGGCTGGCGGGGACGCCGTGGTCGGCGCCACCGTCAATGCCGGCGGACGGCTCGTCGTGCGTGCGACACGGGTCGGGGCCGACACCCAGCTCGCCCAGATGGCGCGACTCGTGGAGGACGCGCAGACCGGGAAGGCGTCGGTCCAACGGCTGGCGGACCGGATCTCCGGGATCTTCGTGCCGGTGGTGATCGCGATCGCAGTCGGCACGTTCGGGTTCTGGCTGGGCAGCGGCGTGGGCGCTGCCGCCGCTCTCACCGCCGCGGTGGCCGTGCTCATCGTCGCTTGCCCGTGCGCTCTCGGGTTGGCGACCCCGACGGCGCTCATGGTCGGCACCGGTCGGGGTGCCCAGCTCGGGATCCTCATCAAGGGCCCCGAGGTGCTCGAGCAGACCCGCAAGGTCGACACCATCGTCGTGGACAAGACCGGGACCGTCACCACCGGCGAGATGGCCCTGGCCGAGACTCACGTCGCCGAAGGCGAGGATCCCGCCGCAGTGCTCCTGCTAGCCGGCGCACTGGAGGATGCCTCCGAGCACCCCATCGCACGAGCCATCGCCGATGCCGCCCGGCAGGAGGGTGAGCTCGGCCAGGTGGAGGACTTCGCCAACGTGCCCGGCCTGGGTGTGCAGGGCATCGTCGATGGCCACGCCGTCCTGGTCGGCCGACCGCAGCTGCTCGCCGAGTGGTCCCAGCACCTGGCTCCCGGTCTCCAGCAGGAGTTCGACCAGGCGCAGGACCGCGGCCTGACCGCGGTCGCCGTCGGCTGGGACGGACAGGCACGAGGAGTGCTCGTGGTTGCGGATCGGGTCAAGGACACCTCGGCTGCCGCGATAGCCGAGCTCCGTGAGCTCGGGCTGCGCCCGCTCCTGCTCACCGGCGACAACAGCCGGGTCGCCCGCACTGTCGCCGCGCAGGTCGGCATCGACCCCGACGACGTCTTCGCCGAGGTCGTGCCCGCCGAGAAGGTGGACGTGATCAAGCGACTGCAGGGCGAGGGCCGGATCGTTGCGATGGTCGGCGACGGCATCAACGATGCCGCAGCGCTGGCACAGGCCGACCTCGGCCTCGCGATGGGGACGGGCACCGACGTGGCCATCGAGGCCAGCGATCTCACCCTGGTCCGCGGTGATCTGCGCGTCGCCGTCGACGCGATCCGGCTGTCCCGCCGCACGCTCGCGGTGATCAAGAGCAACCTGGTCTGGGCGTTCGGCTACAACGTCGCGGCCATCCCGATCGCGGCCGCCGGTCTGCTGAACCCGATGCTCGCCGGCGCCGCCATGGCCTTCTCCTCGGTCTCTGTGGTCGGCAACAGCCTGCGCCTCAAGCGCTTCCGCAGCTCCCTGTGAGGGTTGGGGAGTCTACTGGTGTGTACGGCGCACCAGACGTGTCGTACACACCAGTAGCCGGCCCGCTGGCCGCCAGCCCTCACGGATTGGGTGTGAGGGTGAGACATAAGTTAGAGTTCCATCCGGCCACCAAGGCCCCGTAGCGCAGTTGGTTAGCGCGCCGCCCTGTCACGGCGGAGGCCGCGGGTTCGAGTCCCGTCGGGGTCGCCACATGCGCGAGGCTCAGTCCCCCAGCAGATGCAGAGTCCGCGAGGGGCGAGCCAACCGGTCTCGACTCGGGACGGATGTCACCCACGCATGGAGACGCCCCGTCGCCAGTAGCCCATGAAGGCGACTTGTCTGCGATCGACGCCGAGGTCGTTGACGAGGTGGCGACGCAGAGTGGTGACGACCTTGCTCTCTCCCGCGATCCAGACGTAGAGGCCGGGAACTCCCGTGGTGGCCGGGGTGCCGAGGTCTTCTTCGGACGACGAGTAGGTGGGGGTCTCCCAGAGATCGTCGTCGACTTCTTCGTCCGACACGGTCTCGTGTTGCTGAGTGCCGAGGTAGTCGAGGACGGTCGGGATGAGCCGTTCGCCGTGGTCGATGCCATCGCGTGGAAGCCAGGTGACGGCGAAGCCTGCGGGTGCGGAGACGTCAAGGATGTCGGCGCTGACCGGGACCTCCAAGAAGGCGTGGCCCTGTACGTCGTCACCGAGGTCACCGAGGATGCGGGAGATGGCGGGGACGGCTGTCTCGTCACCGGCGAGCACCACACGGTCGGCGTCGCCAGGTTCGTACTCGATGCCGCCCCAGTCGGCTCCGAGTCGGGGCCCCACGACGATGAGGTTGTCGCCCGGTTGTGCCGCTGCCGCCCAGCTCGCGGCCGACCCGGCGGCACCCGGCTCCAGATGCAACACGAAGTCCACGAACAGTCGCTTGTCGGTGCCTTCGCCGCGCACTTCCCGCACCGAGTAGGTGCGCATGGAGCCTTGCTCGTCCACGGGCAGGG
>JBDHZT010000246.1:0-3415 GCA_039811985.1 Nocardioidaceae bacterium
GTCCTCTTTGGCCTTGGCCTGGTCGAACCGCGCAGAGGCGCGGCGGGCTCGGGCGTCGACCTTCTCGGCGAACTCCTGGCGCTGCCGGTTGAGCAAGAAGTAGGAGAGCCCACCGGAGACCAGCAGCGCGATCACGACCGGCCAAATGATCGAGGACTCCTTGCCGAAGATCAGGATCCACAGCGCCACGATGACGGCCAGCACTCCCGCGAAGAGGAGGGTCCGCAGCAGCGTGTAGACGAGGAACGGCTTCACGCTCCCCAACGATAGGCCCCACCCGCGGCGACGCCGCTACCACCTGCTCATTACCCTGGAGGTGTGCTCAAGCTGATCCTTCTGCTCCTGGTGCTGGGAGTCGCGATCTACATCGCGATCCGCCAGCTCCAGGGCGGTGCGGGCACCTCCCTTCCGAAGCGGACCAAGCCGCCGACCCGCCCGGTCGCACCGGACGACGACCCCGACTTCCTCCGTGAGCTGGAGCGGCGGCGCCGCCACAACGACGACTCGAGCTGACGGCGTCGGACTCGAGCCGCCGGCGGCTCACCCGAGCGGGGTGGCCCCGCTGGTGGTGGGCTGGACTGCGGCCATCGAGTGCCGCAGGGAGCGTGCCGCGGGGACGAACGCAGCGGCCGCGGCGATCACGCCGATCACACCCGTGACCAGGCCGTTGCTGCTCCCGGCCACCACGAACACCACCGCGGCGACGACCGACCAGATCGGCACCCGCCTCGCCCGGCGCAGCCCGACCAGCAGCACGATCGAGCCGAGCATCATCCCGACGATGAAGAGCACGATGAGCGCGACCAGCAACGGGTATCCCTCCGAGGCGTCGTCGAGGGCCTTCAGCGCGGCAGCGTCGGTGCCGGCCCGCCCATAGAGCGCGTACGGCGCGTAGAAAGCCACCGCGTGCCCGATCGACGCGAACGCCCCGATCACCACCAGGACGGCGCCGACGACCGACGTCCGCCCGCCCCTGCCCTCGGCTTGAGGCACCAACCCGGCCACCCCGACCACGATGAGCGGTCCGGCCAGCAGGCTCGCGAAGCCGGCGAGCAGCCAGGCACCGGAGTGATCGGTGACGGCGCTGGTGATCGCCGCGGCCGACGGAGTGCCGGACGGCTCGACCAGCCGGCGCACCAGGTCGCCGAGAGTGAACAGGATCGGGCCTGTCGCCAGGCAGAGGGCAGAGATCTTCTGGAAGGTGTGTTGAGTCATATCCTCAGGTTCGACGCGAACAAGGCCACGGCGCGTCGGCTCCGGAGTCGATTCGACTCCCCCAGCAGACGGACCAGCCTCCACCTCGCAGGGGACACCGTCGCGCCCGCGCTCGTCGTACTCTCAGGAGGTGTCCCGGACTCTGTCCTTCCGGCCCCTGCGCGGACAGTCGGCCGCGAACCTCGTGCTGGCGCTCCTGCTGGGGGTGGCCTCGACCGGCTCCATCCTGACCGGCGAGGTCGTCGAGGGCCCGGTCTGGCTGACGCTTCCCGTGGCTCTGGCCTGCGCGGCCGCGGTGGCGATGCGGACCACGTGGCCGATCTGGGCAGCGGCGACCGTCGCGCTCGCCGGCTTGGCCCAGGCCCTCGGCGGCACGGAGTCTCCCGGCACCTTGATGGCGCTGGTCGCCACACTGCTGGTGGTCTACTCGGCTGGAGCGGAGCGCGAGGAGGGGGCGGCGGCGGTCGGCCTGGCACTGGTGCTCGGCTCCTCGCTGGTCCAGGAGTGGCTCGACCACGGCTCCGACTACGCCTTCATCACCATCGAGATCGCGGGTGTATGGCTGCTCGGTCGGGCTGCCCGGAGCTGGCGGTCGCGCGCGACCTACGCCGAGCAGCACCAACGCGACCTGGCCAGGCTCGCCGTGGCCGAGGAGCGCACGCGGATCGCCCGCGATCTCCACGACGTCGTCGCCCACAGCCTGAGCGTGATTGCCGTCCAGGCCGACGCCGCCGAAGCGGCTCTCCAGCGCGACCCGACCCGGGCGGCGGAGCCGCTGCGGGCGATCCGGTCCAGCGCCCGCGACGCGCTCACCGACATGCGCCAGATGCTGCACCTGCTCCGGGCCGAGGACACCGACGCGCCAGCGGACCGCGCCCCAGCGCGCAGCGTCTCCGACCTCACCCAGCTGGTCGACGGCATGGCGGAGGCCGGGCTGCAGATCCAGACCGAGATCAGGCTGCCCGACGACCTGCCCGCAGGCCTTGGTCTCGCGGTCTACCGGATCGCCCAGGAGGGTCTGACCAACGTACGACGCCACGCGGGGCCGGTGCGGACCCGGCTGGTAGTGGTCGATCAGGGTCACCAGGTGCGAGTCGAGATCAGCAACGAGGCGCCGGCGACCGTCCCAGCCCGGGCGGTCGACACCGACTCGTCGACGGGCCACGGTCTGATCGGCGCTCGCGAACGTGCCCTCGCCGTCGGCGGCACGCTGCAGGCTGGCACGACCGAGAGCGGTGGCTTCACCCTGGTGGCGCACCTGCCCCTGAATGGCAGCGTCTCGTGATCCGGGTCGTGCTGTGCGACGACCAGGAGCTAGTGCGCGCCGGCTTCCGGCTGATCCTGGATCTCGCCGACGACATCGAGGTCGTGGGCGAGGCGGCGGACGGGTCGGCATGCCTGCGTCAGGTAGCCGAGCACACACCGGACGTGGCGCTGATGGACATCCGGATGCCAGGCATGGACGGCGTCGAGGCGACCCGACGGCTGGTGGCCGCGGGGTCACCGACGAGGGTGCTGATGCTGACCACCTTCGACCTCGATGAGCATGTTTACGATGCGATGAAGGCTGGCGCCAGCGGCTTCCTGCTCAAGGACGTGCCTCGCGAGCAGCTCGTGGCAGCGGTGCGGATGGTGGCTCGAGGCGACGCGATCATGGCGCCCGCGCTGGTCAGTCGGTTGGTCGACCGCTTCGTCACCGACCCTCCACCAGCCAGCGGAGTGCCAGCTGCCTTGGCAGTGCTCAGCCCCCGAGAGCTGGAGGTGTTCGGAGAGCTCGCGCGCGGTGCCTCCAACGCCGAGATCGCCGAGAGTCTCTTCCTGGGCGAGGCGACGGTGAAGACCCACGTCGCCCGGATCCTGGCCAAGCTCGAGGTGCGTGACCGGGTGCAGGCAGTGGTGTTGGCCTACGAGTCCGGCTATCTGCGCCCCCGTCAGGGCAGGAGCGGGAGCAGCCGATGACTCCTGGTGTTCGCCTGCGGAGTCCGGGCACTGCCGATTAGCCTCGGAGCGTGCGTCATCTCACCGGATCGGTCCTCGCGACGATCGCTGCTGCCCTCGTGCTGGGCGGCTGCGGGGCCGACCATAACCCGGCCGATCCGGGAGCGACCCCGAAGAGCGAGAGTCTGCCCGCCTGCCACCAGATCTGGGTCAAGGGCCGCACCCTGCCGAAGGACTACCAGGGCTGCGTCGACTCCGACGG
>JBDHZT010000247.1:0-3363 GCA_039811985.1 Nocardioidaceae bacterium
CTCAGTGGGTGGCGGCGTCCTGGGTGAGTTGGCGGAGGAGGGCGACGACTCCGGGTGGTCCTGGCACGACGACGTCGGCACGGTCGCGGAGGGCCGACTCCTCGTCCGAGGCGGAGCAGACGAGCAGGGTCGGCATGCCCTGGGCGCGGAACTCTTCGACGGCGGCGTAGGCCTCGAGGTCTCCCAGGTCGTCGCCTCCGAAGCAGATGGCCTCGGCCCCTACCTCGGCGACCAGCGAGCGCAGCACGTCGCCCTTGTCCATGCCGGGGGCGCGCACCTCGATCACCGCCCGACCTGGCTCGACGGCGAGGCCGTGGTTGCGGGCCAGGTCGCTCACCGGGCCGACCAGGCGGTCGAGGGTGCCTTGCGGGTCGGCCAAACGACGGGTGTGGATCGCCACGGCGAGGCCCTTGTCCTCGACGAACGCGTCGGTGGCCTCGGCCCGGCGAAGCACGCTGCCGATGTCCGCCTCGAAGGAGGCGAGTCCATGTGGTGGGCGGGGTGAGACGATGCGCCGGGCAGCCGAGCTCCACCGCTCGTTGCCGTAGTGGCCGAAGACGAACAGTTCGCGTCCCAGCGCGCTCAGGGCATCGCCCACCTCGTCGAGCTGGCCGAGGGAGAGGGCCTGGCGGGCGGGGCGTCCGGTCACCACGGCCAGCGCTCGGACGTACGGCGCCAGGCCGATCAGCGCCGCCGGCGCATCCGGGTGGATGTAGGCCTGGGTGGGGTCGTCGACGATGGGCGCGAGCGTGCCGTCCATGTCGAGGCCGACCACGGCCTGGGAAGCGGCGGCCACGAAGACGTCGTACCGTTCGCGCGCGGCTGCCGAGGTGAACTCCACGTGCCTCATCCCATCATGTCCATATCGTGGATATGGAGTACGCATCGTGAGACGGCCGGACATAGGCTGAGCGCAGCTCATCACGAGGGACCGAGGGAACGGCCCGACGACGTCCCGGCAACCGCCACGAGCCTCCCGCGTCACCGACGCGGACGTGGAGACGGTGCCAAATCCGGCCCACGGCGATCGACGCCGAGGGATAGATGAGGAGGAGGAATCCCCATGAGCGCCGTGCTGGTCGACGACTGTCCCACCGGGAGCGACACCCCCAGCGAGACCGTCCGAGCCGAAGGCCTGCGCGACGGTGCGTTCGGCAACGCCACCGGGCTGACCTGTCGCGAGTGCGGCAACCGGCGCGAGCTTGGGCCGCACTACGCCTGCCCCGAGTGCTTCGGGCCGCTGGAGGTCTCCTACGACTTCCCGGCGATCACCCGTGAGCAGATCGAGGCTGGGCCACCGAACATCTGGCGCTACCAGGCGCTGTTGCCGGTGCCGACCGACATCACCGAGAGCCCCAACACCGAGCCGGGCTTCACCCGCCTGCTGCAGGCGGACAACCTGGGAGCCGCGCTGGGCATCGATCGGCTCTGGGTCAAGGACGACTCGACCAACCCCACCCACTCCTTCAAGGATCGGGTGGTCGCGTGCGCCCTGTCTGCCGCGCGTGAGCTGGACGCGAAGGTCTTCGCCTGTCCGTCGACCGGCAACCTCGCCAACGCGGTCGCGGCCGCCGGCGCCCGGGCCGGCATCAAGACGGTCGTGTTCATCCCGAGCAACCTCGAACAGCCCAAGCAGATCAACTCCGCGGTCTACACCGAGCAGTTGGTGGCGGTGAACGGCACGTACGACGACGTCAATCGACTCGCCTCGGAGATCGCCGGCGAGGAGGAAGGGTGGGCGTTCGTCAACGTCAACGTCCGCCCGTTCTACGCCGAGGGCTCCAAGACACTCGGCTACGAGATCGCCGAGCAGCTCGGTTGGCGGCTGCCCGACCAGGTCGTCATCCCGGTGGCGTCCGGCTCCCAGCTGACCAAGGTCGACAAGGCCTTCCAGGAGCTGATCGCCCTCGGCCTGGTCGAGGACAAGCCCTACAAGATCTACGGCGCCCAGGCGACCGGTTGTTCGCCGGTCTCCGCCGCCTTCAAGGAGGGCCACCAGGTCATCCGCCCGGTGAAGCCGGACACCATCGCCAAGTCGTTGGCGATCGGCAACCCCGCCGACGGGCCGTACGTCCTCGACATCTGCCGCCGCACCGGCGGAGCGGTGGAGGACATCACCGACGACGAGGTCCGTGACGGCATCATCCTGCTGGCCCGCACCGAGGGGATCTTCACCGAGACGGCGGGCGGCACCACCGTCGGCTGCCTGAAGAAGCTGGTCGAGACCGGCCAGCTCGACCCGACTCTCGAGACCGTCGTGATCAACACCGGCATGGGTCTGAAGACCCTCGACGCGGTCTCCGACCGGGTCGGCCCGGCCGCCGTGATCGAGCCGTCGTACGCCGCCTTCGCCGCCACCGACATCGCCTGAGTCACCTACCCTCGAGCCACAGGAGAACACTCGTGAGTGTCAGCGTCCGCATCCCGACCATCCTGCGCAGCTACACCGGCGGGGAGTCCGAGGTGAGTGCCGATGGGGGCACCGTGGCCGAGGTGCTCGACGACCTGGAGGCCCGGTTCGTCGGGATCCGAGAGCGGATCCTCGACGAGTCGGGGGCGATTCGCCGCTTCGTGAACGTCTACGTCGGCAACGACGACGTCCGCTTCCTCGACGACCTCGCCACGGGCACGCCGGACGGCACCAAGATCTCGATCATCCCGGCAGTGGCCGGCGGCTGACGCCCACGCGTCGCCGTACCCTGTCGGCGTGGAGCACTCCTATCTGCTGCGGCTCACCTGGCAGGGCAACCGCGGGCCGGGGACGACCGGCTACCGGGACTACGGGCGCGAGGTGCTGCTGGAGTCGGACGGCAAGCCGGCCATCGACGGCTCGGCGGACAAGCCGTTCCGCGGTGACCCCGCGAGGTGGAACCCGGAGGAGATGCTGGTCGCCGCGCTGGGCCAGTGCCATCTGTTGAGCTACCTGCATATCGCGGTGGTGAACGACGTGGTCGTGACGGCGTACTCCGACGAGCCCGTCGGCACCATGACCCAAGAGGGCATCGGTGGTCGCTTCACCCGGGTCCTGCTGCGGCCCCAGGTCACGGTGGCGTCTCCTGACATGGTCGAGACCGCCCGCCGGATCCACCAGGACGCCCACGAGGCCTGCTTCATCGCCGCCTCGGTCAACTTCCCCGTCGACATCGAGCCCGTTGTCATCGTGGCGCCGGGCTCCCGGGGCTGATGGCGGAGCCGCGGGCTGGCGCTCGGGTGAGTGTGCCGGCGGGCTGACCAGGCAGCGATCGGACACGCAGCGCTCGCTGTCCCTGTCGATTGCCGGGCTACCGGTCGCTTTGGGTCACGACCGATAGGGCTCCGACGGGGAGACAGGTCGATGCTCCGGGTCGGCCGGGTTGCTGGTCG
>JBDHZT010000248.1:0-3357 GCA_039811985.1 Nocardioidaceae bacterium
TGGGCTCGGTCGGGACCGCGAACATGGACTACCGCAGCTTCCGGCTCAACTTCGAGGTGTGCGCCTTCTTCTACGACGCCGAGCTGGGTGCCCGGTTACGCGACATCTATCTCGACGACCTGACCTTGTGTACGCCCTTCGACCGAAACACCGCCTTTGGCAGCCACCGACGCTGGTGGGCGGTCAAGGAGGGCATCTCGCGACTGGTCTCACCGTTGTTGTGAGTCGGCACCAACGGGTCCAGCAGTTGGCGCGATCAGGTCGGACCAGGGACTGAGGTTCTAGGGTCGGAAATGTGGATGAGTACCTCGAGCTGAACCGGGTCATGTGGGACGAGCGGGCGCCCGCGCATGCCGCTTCTCCCGACTACCAAGTTGAGAAGTTTCTCAGCGACCCGGAGCACATCTCCCAGGTGGTGGCGTTCGACCGGCCGCGGCTGGGTGACGTCTCCGGGCTGCGGGGCGTGCATCTCCAGTGCCACATCGGCACCGACACGCTCTCCCTGGCGCGGTTGGGCGCGACCATGACCGGACTGGACTTCTCGGAGGCCTCGATCACCCAGGCGCGGGCCCTCGCCGAGCGGACTGGTACGCCGATCGACTTCCATGTCAGCGACGTCTACGCCGCGGTCGAGGTGCTGGGTGCGGAGGCGTACGACCTGGTCTTCACCGGGATCGGCGCGCTCGGCTGGCTGCCTGATATCAACCGCTGGGCGCGTGTGGTCGCAGGACTGTTGAAGCCAGGCGGCAGGCTGTTCATCCGCGAGGGTCATCCGATCCTGTGGGCGGCCGACCAGGACCGGTTGGATGGTTCGCTGGTGATCGACTTCCCGTACTTCGAGCGGTCCGAGCCGACCATCTGGGACGAGCCGGGCACCTACGTCGCGACCGACACCGAGTTCGCCAACACCCGGTCGGCGGAGTGGAACCACGGCATCGGTGAGATCCTCACCGCGGTGCTGGAGGCCGGCCTGACCATCACCGGGTTCGAGGAGCATCGCAGCGTGCCCTGGCAGGCGATGCCGGACATGGTGGCCGGCGAGGACGGGGAGTTCCGGTTGCCGGACCGTCCAGATCGGATGCCGCTGACGTACACCCTCCAAGCGACGAAGCCGCGCTGACCGGCTGCTGGAGTTGCCGGGGTGCCGGTGGATGGCTCATAATTCGATGAGTAAAGTATTCTGTTCTTGATGTCTCCCGGCTGAAGCCGGCTATCCAAGGAGAAGTTGGGCGATGCGAGTTCTGCCGCGACACCTCATCATCGCTCTCGTGGCGGTGGTTCTGGCGGGTCTGGTCGGTCCACTGGCACCGTCGCCCGCTGCCGCGGCTCGCAAATCAGTCGCAACCAAAGCGGAGTACAAGAAGATCAAGGAGGGTTGGACCCTCAAGCGTGTCCGCAAGACCATCGGCGCCAAGGGCAAGAAGCTCCAGGTGATCTGGGAGTGCGACCCCGATGTCAGTGGCGAAGAGCCAATCCTGTGCGCGAGCATGACCACCTACGAGTTCAAGACCACCAAGAAGCGCCGCTACGTGTACGTCTTGATGTCGGACGGCAGGGTCTACTACAAGGACTGGCGGAAGCGAGTCGACTACACCTACTCGTCGTGCGCTGCGCTGCGTCGTGACTTTCCTAGCGGTGTCGGCCGCAAGGGTGCCGTGGACCAAACCGACGGTACGCCGGTGAAGAACTATTACCAGGTCGATTGGCTCTACAAGCTCAACAACGGCCCGCGCAGCAAGAAGACGGGCGAGCACGACCTTGATGGGGACAACGACGGAATCGCGTGTGAGCCCAAGCGCTGAGCCGACCGACTGAAATCCGGCAGGCAGGGTGCTTCGGCCCCACTAGGCTGGCGCCCATGAGTTCACGCGTGTTGACCGCTGTCGCGTGGCCGTATGCCAACGGCCCCCGACACATCGGTCATGTCTCCGGATTCGGTGTCCCCTCCGACGTCTTCTCCCGGTACATGCGCATGAGCGGCCACGACGTGTTGATGGTCTCCGGCACCGACGAGCACGGCACCCCGATCCTCGTCCAGGCCGAGCGAGAGGGTCGGTCGACCCGGGAGACCGCCGACAAGTACAACCGAGTGATCGCCGAGGACCTGCAGGGTCTCGGACTCTCGTACGACCTGTTCACCCGCACCACCACCAAGAACCACTACCGCGTCGTGCAGCAGATGTTCAAGGGCTTGTACGACAACGGGTACGTGGTGGCGAAGCAGACCAAGGGTGCGGTCTCGCCGTCGACCGGGCGGACGCTGCCGGACCGCTACATCGAGGGCACCTGCCCGATCTGTGGGTACGACGGAGCCCGCGGCGACCAGTGCGACAACTGCGGCAACCAGCTCGATCCGACCGACCTGATCAAGCCGCACAGCCGGATCAACGGCGAGACGCCGAAGTTCGTGGAGACCGAGCACTTCTTCCTCGACTTGCCGGCCCTGTCCGGTTCGCTCGGCAGCTGGCTGTCGTCCCGCACCGACTGGCGGCCCAATGTGCTCAAGTTCAGCCAGAATCTGCTGGAGGACCTGAAGCCACGGGCGATCACCCGCGACCTCGACTGGGGCGTACCCGTGCCGTTGCCGGGCTGGGAGGACCAGCCGATGAAGCGGCTGTACGTCTGGTTCGACGCGGTGATCGGCTATCTGTCGGCCTCTGTCGAATGGGCGCACCGCACTGGTGACCCGGAGGCGTGGCGGCAGTGGTGGGAGAACCCGGACGCCCTCGGCTACTACTTCATGGGCAAGGACAACATCGTCTTCCACTCTGTCATCTGGCCCGGCATCCTGCTCGGCCACAACGGCCAGGGCGATCATGGCGGTCACGTCGGTCCGATGGGGGACCTGCGGCTGCCCGACGAGATCGTCTCCAGCGAGTTCCTGACCATGAGCGGCTCGAAGTTCTCCACCTCGCGCGGGCAGGTCATCTACGTCGGCGACTTCTTGAAGGAGTTCGGTCCGGACGCGCTGCGCTATTTCATCGCGGTGGCCGGGCCGGAAAACCAGGACACCGACTTCACCTGGGACGAGTTCGTGCGTCGCAACAACTTCGAGCTGGCCAACGAGTGGGGCAACCTGGTCAACCGTTCGGTCTCGATGGCGCACAAGAATGTCGGCGCCGTCCCGGAAGCGCTGGATCTGCGCGATGTCGACCACGATCTGCTCGGGGTGTCCAAGCAGGGCTTCGACACCGTGGGCGCGCTGCTCCGCCGCAGCCGGTTCAAGCAGGCCATCACCGAGGCAATGCGGGTGGTCGGGGCAGCCAACAAGTACCTCTCCGACACCGAGCCGTGGAAGCTGAAGGCCGACCCGGCCCGCCGGGACACCGTGCTGCACACCGCCTTGCAGGTGGTCTC
>JBDHZT010000249.1:0-3282 GCA_039811985.1 Nocardioidaceae bacterium
CGGTTGGTCTGCCGGCAGGGCCCGCCTGACTTTGAATCAGGATTAGCGACGTAGGTTCGACTCCTACCCGGGGAGCTCCGTGAGCAGGCGGCACGGTGCCGATGACGGTAGGGAGAGCATGCAGATGACCAACGACCTGACCGTGATCGTGTTGGCCGCGGGTGGCGGGACTCGGATGAAGTCCAAGACCATGAAGGTGCTTCATCGGCTCGGCGGCCGGAGCATGGTCGGCCACGTGCTCACCGCGATCGCCTCCGTCTCGCCGCAGCAGGTGGTCGCCGTGGTGGGCACCCAGCGGGAGACGGTCGGGCCACACATCCAGGAGCACTGCCCCGACTGCCAGCTCGCGGTCCAAGAAGAGCTCGACGGCACCGGCGGCGCCGTCCGCGTCGCGATGGAGCAGGTCGGGGTCAGCACTGGCACCGTGCTGGTGGCGTACGGCGACACTCCGCTCCTCGAGGGCGACACCTTGCGGACCTTCGCCGCCGAGCACGACGCGGCCGAGCGTGCGGTGAGCATCTTGACCGCGGTGGTGGAGAACCCGTTCGGCTACGGGCGCCTGATCCGGAGCGTGGACGGCGAGGTCGAGGCGATCGTGGAGGAGAAGGACGCCACGGTCGACCAACGGGAGATCCGAGAGATCAACAGCGGGATCATGGCCTTCGACGCCGAGTTCCTGCGCCACGCCCTGCCGCGCCTCGGCAACGACAACGCCAAGGGCGAGTTCTACCTCACCGACCTGGTGTCGGTGGCGAGGGAGGACGGACTGACCGTCGGGGCGCACCCCATCGAGGACGTCTGGCAGACCGAGGGCGCCAACGATCGGGTCCAGCTGGCCGAGCTGGGCCGTGAGCTCAACCGGCGCATCGTGACCCGCTGGATGCTGGACGGCGTGACGGTGATGGACCCCGCGACGACGTGGATCGATGCCGACGTGCAGCTGGCGTCGGATGTGACGATCCTCCCCGGCACCCAGCTGCTCGGCGCCACGGTGGTCGCAGAGGACGCGGTCATCGGTCCGGACACCACCTTGAAGGACTGCGAGGTGGGCTCGGGAGCCCGGGTCGTGCGGGCGCATGGCGAGCTGGCGGTGATCGGACCGGAGGCCAATGTCGGGCCGTTCACCTACATGCGGCCCGGCACGCTGCTCGGCCGCGGAGCCAAGCTGGGCGCATTTGTGGAGGCGAAGAACGCCCAGCTCGGTGACGGCGCCAAGGTGCCCCACCTGTCCTATGTGGGCGACGCCGAGATCGGAGCGGCCAGCAACATCGGTGCGGGCACGATCTTCGCCAACTACGACGGTGTCGAGAAGCATCACAGCAAGGTCGGTCGCCACGTCCGGACCGGCTCGGGCAACGTGTTCGTGGCCCCGGTCGAGCTCGGCGACGGCGCCGCCACCGGTGCCGGGGCGGTGGTTCGTCGCAACGTGCCCCCGGGTGCGCTCGCGGTGTCCGGTGGTCCCCAGCGCAACCTCGAAGGCTGGACCCTGCGCCGCCGAGCGGGCACCCCTCAGGCGGAGGCAGCCGAGCAGGGGCTCCAACGCGAGGAGCAGTAGCGATCGCCGTACCCCCGCCCGACCAGATCGAAGTCCATCCCATCGAAGTCCACCCAGAGTTCTCTTGCGCGGCCCGGTGCGCGAGAATCGACAAGCAGCACTCCTCCAATCGGCCGGCGACCAGGGAGATCCACTCGTGAGCGGGATGAAGCGAGCCACCGAGAAGAATCTGATGGTCTTCAGCGGACGGGCCTACCCGGAGCTCGCCGAGGAGGTCGCTGAGCAGCTCGGCACCGGCCTCGTGCCGACCTCGGCCTACGAGTTCGCCAACTCCGAGATCTACGTCCGCTACGAGGAGTCGGTCCGCGGCTGCGACGCTTTCGTCATCCAGAGCCACACTGCGCCCATCAACGAGTGGGTGATGGAGCATCTGATCATGGTCGACGCGCTGAAGCGTGCCTCGGCCAAGCGGATCACGGTCGTGATGCCCTTCTACCCCTACGCGCGACAGGACAAGAAGCACCGGGGCCGGGAGCCGATCTCGGCGCGGCTGATGGCGGACCTGTTCAAGACCGCAGGCGCCAACCGTCTGATCGTGATGGACCTCCACGCCGACCAGGTCCAAGGCTTCTTCGACGGCCCGGTCGATCACCTGATGGCGTTGCCGATCCTCGCCGATTATGTCGCCGAGAAGTACGCCGGCCAGCCGTTCGCCGTGGTCTCCCCCGACGCCGGCCGGATCAAGGTGGCAGAGCGGTGGTCGAGTCGCCTCGGCGGCGCGCCGCTGGCCTTCATCCACAAGACGCGGGACATCGACCGACCCAACGAGATGGTGGCCAACCGAGTAGTCGGTGAGGTCAAGGGCCGTGTCTGCGTGCTGGTCGACGACATGATCGACACCGGCGGCACCATCGTGAAGGCGGCCGAGGCGCTGATGGAGTCCGGCGCGGCCGGGGTGCTGGTCGCGGCTACCCACCCGATCCTCTCCGACCCGGCGGTCGACCGGCTCAAGAACAGCCCGGTCACCGAGGTGGTGGTCACCAATACCCTCCCGATCAGCCCCGACAAGCAGTTCGACAAGTTGACGGTGCTCTCCATCGCCCCGCTGCTGTCCCGGGCGATCCGCGAGGTCTTCGAGGACGGCTCGGTCACCTCGATGTTCGACGGCCACGCCTGAAGGGCTCCCGGCGCCGCGCGGCGTGGTGCCCCGACGGCCGCGTCTCATCGCCGTGGTCGAGGTCGCCGTCTGGGTTGCTGGCGGACCCGGTGCTGACCGATGGGGCAGCGACGCCGGCGGAGCGCTGCTGGCCTCGGACCGCGCGCCGGGCCGCTGGTCACTACCGACAGGGCAGCGACGACGGGTGAGCGCCGCCACGGCCGGGGTCGTTGTCCGGGTCGCTGGCCTGCTGCTCGGCTCTCACGGTGCGGTGGGCGTCTGCTGCGGGGTTGTGGTGTCTCCTGCGCCCCTATGGGTGCTGAGTGCCCGGTCTACTTGGTACTCACCCCCAACAACCTCGCACCAGATGGGTCCGCGCACCTACCGACCCGCAGCAGATGGGCATCGGGGCCCCACAAGGGCGCGGGAGACGGGCTCCGGCAGGTCGAGGGTTGCCGTTTGGGCCCAAACCGCAATCCGGGATCGAGCGGGATGCAGTTTCAGCCCAATCGATGACCCTCCCGGCCCGAGCACGCGACGCTGGTCACAGCAGGCACACGGGTTGCTGCTTTCACAAGGTATGTGGTGATGCCTGCACTTACCGTGCGTCGTTCACCGAGGTAAGCGGAGC
>JBDHZT010000250.1:0-3279 GCA_039811985.1 Nocardioidaceae bacterium
GGCAGTAGGTTGAGCGCCGTGACCGTCGAACTCCCTGCCCGTGCCCGCGTCGTCGTCATCGGAGGAGGGGTGATCGGCTGCTCGGTGGCCTACCACCTCGCCCATGCCGGCTGGACCGACGTGGTGGTGCTGGAGCGAGATCGGCTGACGTCCGGGACGACCTGGCATGCGGCCGGACTGATGACCTGCTTCGGTTCGACCTCGGAGACCAACACCGGGATCCGGCTCTACTCGCGCGACCTCTACGCCCGCCTCGAAGAGGAGACCGGGCAGTCCACCGGCTTCCGGCCGGTCGGCCTGATCGAGGCCGCGGCCGACACCGACCGGCTGGAGGAGTATCGCCGCGTCGCGGCCTTCCAGCGCTACCTCGGGCTGGAGGTCGAGGAGATCTCCCCCACCGAGACGTCCGCGCTCTTCCCATGGGCGAAGACCGACGACCTCGTGGCAGGCTTCCACGTCCCCGGCGACGGCAGGGTCAACCCGGTCGACCTCACCACGGCGCTGGCGAAGGGTGCACGGCAGCTCGACGCGCGGGTGATCGAAGGCGTCCGGGTGACCGACGTGCTCCTCTCCGACGATCGGGTGCCCCAGGTGACCGGCGTGCGGACCGAGCGCGGCGACATCGAGTGCGAGTACGTCGTCAACTGCACCGGCATGTGGGCCCGGGAGCTCGCGGCGAGGAGCGGGCTGGTGATCCCCAACCAGGCGGCCGAGCACTACTACCTGATCACCGACACCATCGAGGGGATCGACCCCAACGGGCCGATCTTCGAGGATCCGTCGTCCCACGGCTACTACCGCGAAGAGGGCGGCGGCATGATGGTCGGCCTCTTCGAACCACGCGCCGCGGCGTGGCGAGTCGAGGGCATCCCGGCTGACTTCTCCTTCGGCACCCTGCAGCCCGACTGGGACCGGATGACCCCGTTCTTGGAGACGGCGATGTCCCGGGTGCCGATCACCCTCGAGGTGGGTGTGCGGACGTTCTTCTGCGGGCCGGAGTCGTTCACTCCGGACCTCGCCCCGGCTGTCGGCGAGGCGCCGGGCCTGCGCGGCTACTTCGTGGCCGCCGGGATGAACTCCGTCGGGGTGCTGTCCGCCGGCGGTCTCGGCCGGGTGCTGGCGGAGTGGATCACCGCCGGTCGGCCCGACGTCGACGTGACCGGCTTCGACGTGCGCCGCTTCCAGGCCTATCAGGCCGACGACGACTACCGTGCGGCGCGGACCACCGAGATCCTCGGCACTGTCTATGCCGCGCACACCCCCGGAAAGCAGCTCCACACCGCCCGCGAGGCGCTGCTCTCCCCCGTCCACGACCGGCTGGTCGCACAGGGCGGCTACCTGCGCGAGGTGTCCGGCTGGGAAGGCGCCGACTGGTTCGCCGGAGTCGGCGTAGCGCCCGAGGCGGAGCCGACCTGGGGTCGTGCCCCGTGGTTCGAGCACTGGAAGGTCGAGCACCGCGCGGTCCGCGAGGGTGTCGGGCTGATGGACATGAGCTTCATGGCGAAGTTCGCGGTCGGGTCCGGGCCCACCGAGTCGGCCGAGGAGGTGCTCTCGCGGCTGTGCGCGGGCCCGGTGACCGCCGAACGTGGGCGGATCACCTACACCCAGATGCTCAACGACGACGGTCGGATCCTGGCCGACATCACCGTCACGTTCACCGAGGACGGGGACTTCTTCGTGGTCGCCTCCGACACCGCTCACGGCGCGGTCCGCGATCTGTTGATCCGCGGTGGGCTCGACGTGCGGGACGTCACCGCCGACTACGCCCAGCTCAACCCGCAAGGCCCGCGCTCTCGCGAGGTGCTGGCGAGCCTGACCTCCGCCGACCTCTCCACCGAGGCGTTCCCCTTCCGCACCGCCCGTCGGATCGAGGTGGCCGGTGTCGAGTTGCTCTGTGCTCGGATCACCTACCTGGGCGAGCTGGGCTACGAGCTCTATGTGCCGGCTGACGCAGCGCTGAAGGTGTACGACGCCCTGGCCGACGCTGGCGCCCCGCACGGGCTGCGGCCGGTCGGCCTCAAGGCGCTGTCGTCGCTGCGGATGGAGAAGGCCTACCGCGACTACGGGCACGACATCGACAACACCGACTGTCCCTTGGAGGTGGGCCTCGGCTTCGCCCTCGACTGGGACAAGGAGTTCGTCGGCAAGGCCGCCGTGCTCGCGCGCCGAGAGGCCAACAAGGCTGCCGGTGGGATGTCGCAACGGCTGGTGCAGATCCGGCTCACCGATCCCGACCCGCTGCTCTATCACGCGGAGGTGGTCTATCGCTCCGGTGTGCCGGTCGGCTATGTCCGCGCGGCGTCGTACGGCTGGACCCTCGGCGCCGCCGTCGGCCTCGCCTTCGTCTCCGGCGGCGGCGAACCGGTCACGCCGGCCTGGCTCGCCGAGGGCGACTGGACCGTCGACGTCGCGGGCGTCCAGCACGCCGCCGAGGTCTCGCTGCGGCCGATGTACGACCCCACCTCAGCCCGAGTGCGCGACTAGGGAGCTACTTGGGTGGCATCCGGATGCCACCGTCGACCCGGATGGTCTCGCCGTTCATGTAGGAGTTGGTCAGGCACTCGATCACCATCGAGGCGAGCTCGGACGGCGCCCCGAGCCGCCGCGGGAAGAGCACGCTCTCACCGAGCTTGGCCTTGAACTCCTCGGGATCGGGCACGAACTCATAGATCGGGGTGTCGATCAGGCCGGGCGCCACCGTGTTGACCCGGATGCCGACGGCGGCAAGGTCGCGCGCGACGGGAAGGGTCAGGCCGACGATGCCACCCTTCGAGGCGGAGTACGCCGCCTGCCCGATCTGGCCGTCGAACGCTGCCACCGAGGCGATGTTGACGATCGCGCCGCGCTCGCCGCTAGGCAGCGGCTCAAGACGGCTCATCGCCGTCGCAGCGAGTCGGATGGTGTCGAAGGTGCCGACCAGGTTGATCGCGATCACCTTGGCGAAGGCAGCCAGGTCGTGGGCCGAGTCGAACTCCCCGTCTCGGCCGATGGTGCGCTGGGCCGAGCCGATCCCCGCCGAGTTCACCAGCGCACGGAGCGGACCGAGGGAGGCCGCTCTCTCGACGGCGGCGCGGACCTGGTCGGTATCCGTGACGTCGACGCGGGCGAAAGCCCCGCCCAGCTCCTCGGCCAGAGCGATGCCCTTGTCCTCCTGCAGGTCGGCCACCACGACCCGCACATCATGCTCGGCCAACGCCCGCGCGACGGCCGCGCCGATGCCTGACGCACCTCCGGTGACGATCGCCGATGCTCCCGTGAGATCCATGGTCGCGAGCATAT
>JBDHZT010000251.1:0-3274 GCA_039811985.1 Nocardioidaceae bacterium
CAGACCGTGGCGAGGATCAGTCCGCCCTGCGCAGGCGCCGCCGCGCGGGCCTCGCCGTTCGAAATCCCGGTCGCGCTGGGGTCATTCGTGACGGTAGCGCCTGAGGTTGCCGGGGTGGACGCCAGGCCGGTGTGGCCGTCCACGGTTGCGCCGTCGTGCTCGTCCACGGAGGCCTCCCTGGTGATGCGAATAGTGTACGCATCATCATGCGCACACTGTACGCATCTAGTCCAGAGGCAGGTGCGCTCCGTCCGCTGCACGCGGTAGTGGCACCATCAGGCCATGCCAGCTGCCCGGCCGAGCCCCGACATGCCATCGATCGGTACAGATCCACCTGCACCCGTCGGGCGCCGCTCCCGGCCCGGCCTGACACCTGCGGTGATCATCTCTGCGGGCCGCCGGTTGATCGAACGCGATGGCTTGGACGCCCTGTCGATGCGAGCGGTCGCCGCCGAGCTCGACACCGCGGCGACCTCGCTGTATCGGCACGTCGCCGACCGGGATGCACTGCTCGTGGGCATCCTGGAAGACGTCGCCAAGGGCATGCCGGTCGTCGTTCCGGGCCGCACGCCCCAGGCCCGGCTGCGGCGCCGCTGGATCCGGGCTCACGACTATCTCGCCGAACACTCCTGGGTGGTGCACATCCTCATCCAGGGCGAGATGGTCGCCGAGACTGCCTTCCGATTCGTCGATGCCTGCCTGTCGGACTTCCTCGCGGCCGGCCTGAGCCCCCGCAAGGCCGCCAACGCCTTCAACGCCTGTTGGCACCTGACCATCGGTGAGCTGTTGGCCACGCATCCCCTGCAACCACCACGCCAACCCAACCAGCGGCAACAGGCAGTCGCTCGCCTTGACCCCCTCGTGCTGCCCGCCGCCGCCAAGGTCTGGGCCAGCCTGCCCCCGATCGGCCAGCGACCGGACACCTTCCCCGACGTCCTGCAAACCCTCCTGCGTGGACTGCTGCCCGACTGACGACCGCTACATGGACGACGACGCACTGTGCCGCACATGCTGGAATCGCAGGGGGCTTCTCACCACCCCGGGCCATCCGTTCCCGCCACGTCCCGACCTGACCGCGGCCCGACCGGTGGGTCAGGTGCGACGCAGGAGTACGACGGTGTCGTCGAGCTTGGCCGGTTGCCCGTCGGGTCCGAGCGTCGTGCGCGGCCGTGATTCGGCGACGAGCACCTCCCAGTCGTCCGGGTCGAGGGCGAGCTCCTCGATTTCCTGCTCGGCGGTGAGGAAATGGTGCTCGTGACGGTCGGCGGGTGGCACCCACGGCGGGAAGTCGGCGTGCGACAGGACCAGCAGGTGCCCACCGGTCGCGACCCGGCCGGCCGCCGAACGCAGGATCTCGGTGCGTGGCAGCGCCACCGGAGAGTGCAGGTAGCTCGCGGTGACCAGATCGTAGGACTCCGCATCCTGCCAGCCGGCAAGGTCCGATACCGCAAATGTGGCCTGATGAGGGGCAAGGCCGAGGTGGCTAGCGGCGCGGCTGCCGCGCTGGATGGCGGTGGGGGAGATGTCGATACCCGTTGCCTGCCAACCCTGCTGGGCCAGGAAGGCCACGTCCGCACCCTCGCCGCAGCCGAGATCGAGTGATCGCCCGGGGGTGAGCTGCGAGGCGAGGTCGACCACGACGGCATTGGGCCGGCCCGACCAGACCTGATCCGACCCCGCATACCGTTCCTCCCAGAACTGTGCCGGTGCGACCGCGGGCCAGGAGTCGGTCGGCTGGATGGCGGCGTCGAAGTCCTCGGTGACCAGGGCTGCGTTCACCGCCCCACCGGTCATCGCGCCTGATCCGATCGCCATGGGAACGTTGGCGCCCGGGTTCACCACATTGCCGATGGCCCAGATGCGGTCGTTGCTGGTCCTCCCGGCCACGTCCACGGACAGGAAACTGCCCATCGGCCCATCCGTCCGGGCCAGCCCGAGCGGCGCGAGGAAGTCGTCGTGCGGGCGGAGCGTCGCGGCAGTGAAGATCGCGTCCAGCACGATCTCGGTGCCGCCCTCGACCCGAACGGTGAAAGGCGTGACGTCGCCGATGATCTCGGTCACAGCTTCTGATATGAGTTCGATTCCTCGTGCACGCAGCCGCTGCTCGGTGGCCACGTCGAGGTCACCGAGGCCGGCCGTGAAGACGACCAACTGGTCGCTCCACTGGCGAAGGAGCTCGGCGTGGTGCCGACCCAGAGGTGAGGTTGTCAGCACACCGAGGCGTTGGTCGCGGACCTCCCAGCCATGGCAGTACGGACAATGCAGCACGCTGCGCCCCCAGCGCTCGGCCAATCCTGGGATCGCCGGCAGCTCGTCGGTCAGCCCGGTCGCCACGATCAGCGCGCGCGTCCTGCGCGGTGGCCGACCGGCCACGGCCACGGTGAGCCCGGCGCCGGTGTCCTCGACCTTCTCCACCGTCCCGTCGGTGAAGCGCACGCCGTACGCTGCGGCTTCTGCCCGGCCACGAGCGAGCAGTTCGGCGGGCGGTGTGCCCTCGTTGCCGAGGACGCCGTGCATGTGCGTCGCAAATCTGTTGCGGGGGCTGCCGGCATCGATCACCAGGGTCCGGCGGCGTGCGCGGCCCAGCATCAGCGCGGACGAGAGTCCGGCGGCGCCAGCGCCGATCACGATCACGTCCCAGTCGTGGTTGGTGTCCTTCATGCCGTCTACCCTTGCCCGACGGTAGCAATATCGCAAACATTCTTGCAGAATTAGCATGAAGCGACATGCGAGGTGGTGGAAAGGTGCGGACGGTGAGCGAAGAACTCAAGCAGGTAGGAGCGCGGTTGCGGGGCTTCCGGCAGGCGCGCGGCTGGACCCTCGAGGAGTTGGCGTCGCAGGCCGGCATGTCGCCGAGCACGCTGTCGCGCCTGGAGTCCGGCAAACGGCAGGCGAGTCTTGAGTTGCTGGTGCCGTTGACCCGACGCTTGGGCGTCCGCATCGACGACCTGATCCACCCGCAGGTGCCCGACCCGCGAGTGCGGCGGCCGGCGATCCGGCGCGACGGCTTGATCGTCACACCACTTGCCCCCGAGGGCTCGCCCGTCCTGACCTACAAGATCACCTATTCACCGGTCGCTGAGCTGCCCGAACTGCGCGTGCATGACGGGTACGAGTGGTTGTACGTGCTGACCGGCCGGCTGCGATTGCGGCTGGGTGACCAGGATCTGACGCTCGGCAGGGGCGAGGCCGCCGAGTTCGACACCAGGGTCCCGCACGCCATGAACGCCGTAGGCGGCCGCCCGGCGCAGGTACTGAGCATCTTCAACGAAGC
>JBDHZT010000252.1:0-3264 GCA_039811985.1 Nocardioidaceae bacterium
CTGGCGTGCCAGGCTGCTCGGGGGGCTGAACGCGATGTGGTTCGTCGGAGCGACCGTCGCGGCGTTCGTCGGGTACTGGCTGCTCCAGTTCGATGAGGGATGGCGCTGGATGCTGCTGTCATCGGCCGTCCCGGCGCTCGTCATCGTCATCGCGCGAACCACGATCCCGGAGTCACCTCGCTGGCTGATGAGCAAGGGCCGGCGAGAGGAGGCGCTGGACGTGCTGCACAGCACGATCGGCGCGGAGGCGACGCTCGACGACCTGCCCGAGCAGGAGAGCACCACCTCCTTCCGGGCGGTGGTCAGCGCCGGCTACCTGAGCCGTGTCGTGTTCATCTCGATCTTCTGGACGGCCACGATCGTCACGCTGTTCGCCATCTACGCCTTCGGCCCCCAGATGCTGGCCCTGTTCAACCTGGAATCCGGCGACCAGGCGAACCTCGGCTACGGTCTGATCAACCTCTTCTTCTTCGCCGGCAACATCATCGCCCTGCTCGTCGTCGACCGGCTCGGTCGGCGCCCCGTCCTGATCGGCGGCTTCCTGGTGTCGGGTCTCGGCCTGGCATACCTCGCCATGTTCCCCGACGCATCGGTGCTGCTGGTCGCGGTCGCCTTCGCCGTCTATGCGATCTTCAACGGCGGACCTTCGATCCTGGAGTGGATCTATCCCAACGAGCTCTTCCCCACCGAGATCAGGGCCACCGCGGTCGGAGTGTGCACCGGCATCAGCCGGATCGGCGCATCGATCGGCACCTTCGGCACTCCCTGGGCCCTCGACAACCTCGGCATCTCCGGAACCATGTGGATCGCCGCCGGCATCGCTTTGGTCGGTGCGGTCGTCAGCGTGTTCATGGCGCCTGAGACACGCGGCAAGGCCCTCCACGAGTCGTCCGCCCTGTGACGTGAGGCTTCGGCTCCGGTGCACGTCCGCCCGTCGTGTCACCGGGCCGGAGCCGCTCGGGATCCTTCGCGTCACTGCCCGCCGACCAGATCCAGATGGTTCGCGCTGTCCAGACAGTTGGCCACCAGGGCAGAGTGACGTCGCTCGGTGCCGCAGATCATCGAGACCGTCGAGACGGCCTCGTCGTCGCTCAACGGAACATAGCGCAGCCCGGGGATCTGCAGTGAGCGCAGTGCATCGGGAACGATCGCTATTCCGGTCCTGGCCGCCACCAATCCGAGGATAGTGGGGAACTGCACCGCCTCCTGGGCGACCTCGAAGTGAACCCCGACGTGGTGGCACAGGGCCGCGATGTGGTCATAGAGCCGGGAAACCTGCCCGCGGGGGAAGACAACGAAGCGCTCCCCTTCGAGTTCGGCCAGCGACACGCTCGCGCAATGGGCGAGACGGTGGTTCTCCGGGACGGCCAGCACCAGAGCCTCGCAGCCGAGGGTCCGCACGCATACCCCCTCATGGGAACCCATCTCGCGGACGATCCCGACATCGAGGCGCCCCTCCAGAATGGCGTCGATCTGCATCTCGGTGGTGCCCTCCTGCAGCTGCAGGCGCACGGCCGGCCACTGGTCGTGCAGGCCCAAGACGAGGCGGGGCACGATGTGCAGGGCAGCCGAGCTGACGAAGCCGACCCGCAGCACCCCGCTACGGCCCTCGGTCGCGTGCTCGACAGCGATCACCGCGTGCTCGGCGTCGGCGATCAGGCGGCGGGCCTCCACCAGGAGCACCCGGCCCGCGTCAGTGAGCTGGACCGAGCGAGTGGTGCGCACGAAGAGCTGGGCCTTCAGGTCCCGTTCGAGTCGCTGGATCTGCTGGCTCAGCGCCGGTTGAGCAATGTGCAGTCGGACGGCGGCACGGTTGAAGTGCATCTCCTCCGCGACGGCGACGAAGTAGCGCAGCTGGCGGAGTTCCATACCTTTGATCGTATCGACAGATGAATCATGAAGAATCCATGCATCTCAAGGATGAACCACCGCTGGCGCTGCTCCGGAGGCCAGCCGTGATCTCGCATGTGCTGGTACCGGTTCTGCACCTCGTCGGGCACAGCGACACGCACCACGATGAACCCTATCGCGGCCCGGTCCGCGGAAGTGGGCCACGACACGCCGACCACGACGGTCATCGCCCGCCGCCTCGGCGGCCTGCAGGCCCTACAACTGTCCCTCCCGCCACAACCACCACAGCCTGAACGCCGGCATGACCGCTGCGAAAGGTTGCCATAGCCACGACGGCGCCCAGGCCAGTACGCCCAGTGGTGACAGGGTCAACCGCCTCGGCGTGTCCGGAGAGCTGATTCGTTGGAAGGATCACTCTCATGGCACGTGCCTTGAAGTACAACCCGGAGTTGCGTAAGCGCGCGGTGCGGTTGGTGATGGAGTCCCGGGCCGACTATCCGCACGAGGCTGCGGCGATCAGGTCGGTTGCGGCGAAGCTGGGCATCACCTCAACCGAGTCGTTGCGCAAGTGGGTCCGACAGGCCGCGATCGATGGCGGTGTCCGGGCTGGCAAGACGAGCGAGGAGATCGCTGAGATCAAGTCGCTGAAGAAGGAGGTCGCCGAGCTGCGGCGGGCGAACCAGATCTTGAAGAGCGCGTCGGCTTTCTTCGCTCAGAGCTGGACCGCCAACCCCGGTGCTGATCGAGCTCATGGACCAGCACCGAGAGTTGTACAGAGTCGAGCCGATCTGCCGCGTGCTGTCGGAACACGCGGTGAAGGTCGCTCTGTCGAGCTCCTACGAGACCCGCAGCCGTCCGCTGTCGAAGCGGACGGCCGCGTGAGCCGAGGGTCATAGCCTCGGTCCGGGACCGGGCTCTGGTTTGCCGACTTCACGTGCCGACGTCGGGATTGGAAGTTGGACGCTCCTTTCGTGTTCGGCCGACGTCAATCCCGTTGTGGTGACTGCCTCACGAGGTTTGCAACGCCGTCAGTGGGTCGGAGTTGACAAGACGCTGGATACCAAAGACAACCCCGCCGAGGTAGTCGGACTGAGTCCTGTGGGGGAGCCGGCGGTGAGATCGCGGATCGCCTTGGTGGTCTCGTCGACGAGAGCGCCAAGCAGGCCCGTCTACCGCGCACGCGCTCAGCCACGGAGGAACGCAGTTGGCCGTTGTGGGAGGGGGTCGGCAAGGAGAACTTCGGTCATCGGCCGATGGCCATTGGTTCGTGCGGCGTTGGCTGTCGGTTTGGCGCGGTGAGGCGGTCGGTGGTGAGGGCCCAGTCGAGGGACGAGCACGCGAGGCGCCAGGTGCGGTCGAGGTTGGGGATGTCGGTGGGTTGGACGGCGACGTAGCCGCCGCGGTTGATGGCGG
>JBDHZT010000253.1:0-3095 GCA_039811985.1 Nocardioidaceae bacterium
TCGTCAAGCACAGGCGAACGGCGGATCATGGGCGCCAGCACACGGATCGCCTTCTCCCCACGCCGGACCTGCCGGTGTAGGGCCTGCCAGGTCTGATAGCTGGCCACCGCGGACGCGTCGGGGCGCTGGATCCAGATCAAGATCACGTTGTTGAAGCTGTACTTGTGCAGCCGCTGGGCGAAGTCGAGCCAGTCTCGCCACTGGTCACCGGTCTCGATCGCACCGATCGCATCCGTGAGTCGCTGGTGCAGTTCCTCCACCGACACCGTCGGTGGATGCGTCCCCTCGCGGCTGCGCCGGGAAGTCTTGTCTGTGCTCATGGCGATCAGCGCTCGAGCGCGGCGAGTCGAGCCGCGTGCTGCTGGATCACGGTCTGCTGGGTCTCGATGGTGGCACGGAGCTGATCGAGCTGGTCCTGGAGTTGCTCGATGATCAACGGCAGGTCCAAGACGGCAGACTCACGTACAGCATCGGTGGGCGGGTTGGGCATGGTGTTCTCCCTTGCTAGAGATGGCGGGTCGGTCCCGATCTGACATCGGTCGGGCGGTCGTCGGTAGCTGTCGGGCGGTCCGCCAGCACGTCGAGGATCCGTGACGCACTCCCGGCCTTGTCCGGTACGCGGTGGCTCGCGGTGATGGCCTGGTGAGCGGCGGTCCAGGCGATGTGCTGGCGTCCTTGGTGCTCGGGTTCGGGACCGAGTGGGTCGTCGCCGCTGATCGCGTAGACCGCGCGGTAGGCGACGGTGTGACGGATCGCCGCGTCACGGGCATCGCTGTCGCCGATACCGTCCAGCCAAGGAGGCAGCTGCTGGTCGGCCTCCCCGGCGAGTCCGGTGATCCGCTGGTTCATCTCGGCGTATCGGGCCGGCAGGTAGCCGTCCCACGGCGGGCCAGCGCTACTGGGCGGTTTGGTCGCCAGCCAGGTCGGCACCGGTGCATCGCTGGTGCTGTCTTGGCTGGTCCGGGCGAGGAGCCGGTCGAGGCGGAAGACCAGGACACTGGTCTCGGAGCGTGCGTTGGCGTAGTCGCCCAGCTTGTCGGCGCGCTGGAGGATGTCGGTGATCTGCCAGCCGGCGGCCTCGGCCTGGTGGAGTCGCTGCGCCACGCTGGGCCAGGCGGCGTCCGCGGTGATGCCTGGATGGACCGCTTCGGCGGCATCGCGATAGCGGTCGCCGACGCATTGGCCGAGTGCGTACTCATATTCGACGGCCATCCGCCGCAGGTCTCCGGCTGCGGCGAGGGCTGCGCGGATGGCCTCGTGCGCGGCCGGCTCGAGTCCGGTGCGTTCGATGATGCTCGTGAGGACGTCGCGGGTCGCGCCGGCCATGTCGGGCAGGTGGTCCGGGCGGTCGTCGGCCATGGACGCCACATACAGGTACGTGCCGTTCCTGGCCCGGCTGACACCGACGTAGAACTCCTCCCGGGTGAGCTGCGGCGTCACGACCAGATGCGCGTGATCGACCGTCAGTCCCTGGGCACGTCGGATCGTGCGGGCGTAGTCGAGTTCGACCTGTGCGGCCACATAGTCGGCAGGTAGGACCGTACGGCCACGGTGGGTGCGGTGCTCGACCGTCAGCGACCCGTCCGGGTGGGTGGCGAGGACGCGCCAGCTGTCGCCGTTCTTCACCCAGTCTCGCCCGCCGTTGACGGCGAGGCGGCGCTCGTTGCGTCGGGTCGCGACATGGTCGCCGATCCCGACCGCAGTCCCGTCACGCAACCGGACGCCGTCGACAGCCACCTTCCCCGCCGCGATCAGGTCAGCCCGCGCCCGAGCATTCAGCTCGACCACCGTTGCCGTGGACGAGGCGAGCAGCAGACTGTGCCGCCCGGCGCGGATATCGGCCAGCCACCGTGCGTACGCGACCTCCGGCATCGTGGCGTCGGTGCCGGCGAGGACACGCTGCCGGTCGAGGTAGAAGTCGGCGGCCTCGGGGTTGCCGCTGCGGACCTGCAACGTTGCCGTCGCCTCCGACGGGTCGGCGAAGCGGACGACCTCCTCCATCCGCACCGCGCCGACCTCGTGGCAGAGGTGGCGCAGGACTCCACCGGCTTCGATCGCAGCCAGCTGCTGGTCGTCCCCGAGCAGCCGTACGACGGCGCCCGCCTGTCGTGCGCGCTGGACCAGGCGGTCGAGGACGAGGGTGCCGGCCATCCCCGCCTCGTCGACCAGCAGCAGTGTCTCCGCACTGATGGTCGGCTGGTCGTGGTCGAACTTGGCCAGCGTGTCCGCGGACGTGCCCAGTTCCTCGGCCAGCACGGCGGCTGCCGCCGATGATGGTGCCAACGCGACCACTTCTCCCCCGGCATCACGCCACGCGTCCGCGACCACCTGCATCGCGGTCGTCTTGCCCGCCCCGGCCGGCGCGATCCCCAGCTGAACCACCCGACCCGAACAGCAGAAGGCGCGCACCATGGACCGCTGCCCGGCGTTCAGGTCCCGGCCGTCCTTTCGGGCTTGTTCGATGGCGTCGGCGACCTGGCGAACATGCAAGCGATGTCCGCTGTCGTCGCGGGCCGCGGCGACAATTCGTTCCTCGGCGTCGAGGATCTCGGTCGTCGTGTACACAGCCGACGCGTGCTCGACGAACACCGACTCCCCGTCAGCTCGACGCAACTCCTCCGGCTCGGCCACGGCCCGCGGCGTCACGATCTGAACCGACCGCACCGGCTCCGTCGCGCGAGCCACGACCGTCTCGACTAGTCGATCACGGTCGGCCGTCCGCGCGCCACGAGACTGGCGATGGGCCTCGGCACGGACATGATGAATGTTCCAGGTCGACCGCGCCGTGCTGAGGGACGCAAGCACCCTGTCAGCCAGGTCGTCACAATCGACGGCGCCGGCTGCCGAGCCTTGGTTGATCGTGAGTCCCTCGATGGTCTGTCCGACATCGGGTGTGCCCAGGATCCGCGTGGCCTCAGTGTTCCAACTGGCGAGCATCTGCTGGAGCGAGCGGTCGTGTTGCTTCTCCGGCCGATTGTTCAAGGTCGCCTGCTGATAGAGCGCATGTCGAGAAGGGCCCGACGGCTCATGGCCATGGCGGGAGCGGTAGTCGCCGAGGAGGTCTTGGTACTGCTGCTCGATGCCGTGCCTCCGTT
>JBDHZT010000254.1:0-3054 GCA_039811985.1 Nocardioidaceae bacterium
TCCAGCGCGTGCGCGTTCCGCCGCTGGCGCTTTTGACCCCACTTGCCGATGTGTGCTCTGACCTGCACAGATGCGCACAACCCGCCGTGTCGGCTCCAGATCATCTTGACGTTTTCTGCTCGGATCAGCCGGCTTGTGCTGGCGTTTTCGGGACATAAGCGCGGCGTGACTCGAATCGCAGTCGGCTCGGAGGATGAGCCACGATTCGTGCCTGTTCGTGCCCCAACTAGGATCGGCGGCATGCGGGACCTCCGAGCACCGGCCGGGACACGCGGCGCGCGCTACGCGCTGGCCGCCGTGGCCGTCGCGCTGTTCGGTCTTCTGTCGATGCATGGTTGGGGATCTCACACCGGCGCCCACACCATAGGGGCAACATCCCCGAGTGCGAATGTCATGATCGCCGCAAGCGGCCCCCTCAGTCATGACCACTCCGGGCCAGCGGCCAGTGAGCCGGATACCTCCGAACCGATCGTCGCGGGTCATCCAGTGGGAATGAGCTCTGAGGAGCCCATCGGCGAGAACGGTGCGGGGCTTCTTGGCCTCTGCCTAGCCGTGCTGGCCGGCCTGGTGCTCGGGATCGCACTCCTGCTGGTGCGTCGGGGTGTCCGCATCCCCCGGACTCTGCTGCCGGCATGGCAGCCCCGACTGTTCATCGGGCGTGACCGGGACCCGCCCAGCCTCGGCATGCTCTGTGTGATCCGCTGCTGACAGGCATTCGTCACGAGGCGCCCACGTTTGGGCGGCTCGTGGTTTCGCCTGCCCAGACACCTGATCACACAGATGGAGAAACACTCATGCGCATGTCGCTGATCACCGCCGTTGTGGCGGCCTCGCTGTTCACCCTTGCCGCCTGCGGCAACGACGACGACACTGACACCGCGGCCAGCCATAACGAGGCCGACGTCACCTTCGCCCAGGAGATGATCCCCCACCACCAGCAGGCCATCGAGATGGCCGACCTCGCCGAGTCACGAGCTGAAAGCCAGGAGGTCAAGGACCTCGCCACCGACATCGAGGCAGCCCAAGGCCCCGAGATCGAGACACTGACCGGCTGGTTGGAGTCATGGGGCGAGGACGTCCCGGATGAGGGCATGTCGGGCATGGATCACGGCGACATGTCCTCCGACGACATGGGCGGAATGATGACCGAGGACGAGATGGCCGACCTCGAGTCGGCGTCCGGCGCGGAGTTCGACCAGATGTTTCTCACCATGATGATCGAGCACCACGAGGGTGCGATCGAGATGGCGAAGACCGAGCAGTCCGAGGGCGAGTTCCCCGAGGCTGTCGACATGGCCAAGGAGATCGAGACGACACAGGCGGAGGAGATCCAGACGATGCAGGACCTGCTGAAGTCCTGATCTCGTCCCTGGTGCCGGGCAGGACGGAGCTACTCCGCCAGCCCGGCGCCATCCTTACCTCGGAGCCGCCCTATGTACCGACCCCATGTCGCCCTCACAGCCGTCCTCCTCGGTGCCGCTCTACTCTCAGGCGCCTGCGCCAAGGACACCCCGGCAACAACACCGCCCGTGGATGAGGACACGAGCGTCGGCCACATCCACGGTCTCGGCGTCGATCCGGCCGACGACAGCCTCTACGTCGCCACCCACTTCGGCCTCTTCCACGTCGACGAGAGCGGCCGGCCGAGCCGCGTCGCAGACCGGTATCAGGACACGATGGCGTTCACAGTCGTCGGCCCTGGCCACTTCCTGGGAAGCGGGCACCCGGACCTCCGCGAGGACCTGCCCGCCCACCTGGGCCTGATCGAATCCACCGACGCCGGAGGGACCTGGACCCCCCTCGCCCTCCAGGGTGAGGCGGACTTCCACATCCTCGAGCCCGCCGGCGACGCCCTCTACGCATACGACGCGACCTCTGGTCGCCTGCTGCGCACCGAGGACCGGAAGAGCTTCGACGAAGTGGTCCGAGGTCCACTGATCAGCGTCGCGGCGGTCGACGACAACGGCCCGCTGATCGCGACCGACGGCAACGGCCAGCTCCTCGGCATCGACCCCAGGTCCGGGGAGACCGTCGAGCTTGGCGGCCCGAACATGATGTACCTCGACACCACTCCCGACGGGAGCCTGGCGGGTGTCGACCCCGACGGCGTCGTTCGGGTCAGCACCGACACCGGTCGAACCTGGCGCGAGGTCGGATCGATCGATGGCCAGCCGGCCGCGTTCACCATCAGTGCCCAGCGCTGGTTCGCCGCGACCGAGACCACCGTCTACCAGTCCACTGATGGCGGCCACACCTGGTCCCGCGTGCTCTGACGGTGCAGGGACGATGAGTAGGCGCAAAGCCACGCATCGACGAGCGGGTTCCCATCGCGCGCCACGTCGGCGTGCCACGGCAGCGCTCACCGGCCTGGCGGTGCTGGCGACGACTGCCGCCGTGGCTGTACCCGTCGCGTTTCTCATCCCCCGCCCGACGGACACCGAAGACGCGGGCGGCCGCACTGCAATTGCCGCATCTCCTTCCGCTGAACAGGCTGTCAGGCGCGAGCGGACCGACGGCGAGGTGGAGGTCCGTCGAGATCGTGACCCAGATCCGAGTGGGCCCCCCTCCCCCGCCACTCGCATTCCGGAGCGCGGCGCAGGCACCTTTGAAGTCGCCGCCGCCGCGCCGCGCGGCTCGCAGAACGGGGTGACGTACCGGGTCGAGGTCGAGCAGGGCCTGCCCTTCAACACGGCGGATGTGGCGCGGCTGGTCGAAGAGACCCTGTCTGATGGGCGCGGCTGGGCGACGCGACACACGCTCGTCCGCGTCGATGGCCATGCCGACCTCCGGATCGTCCTGGCCACCCCAGAGACGGCCGATGAACTCTGCGCACCGCTCGACACGGGCGGTCGGCTGTCGTGCCGCAACGGCGGGGACGTCGTCCTCAATGCCTGGCGCTGGCAGTTCGGCGCATACGGATACGCCGGTGACCTGCGGGCATACCGGCGCTACGTCGTCAACCACGAGACTGGCCACGCCCTGGGCTATCCCCACGTTGGGTGTCCCGGTTCGGGAAGGCTCGCGCCAGTGATGTTGCAGCAGACCAAGGGCTTG
>JBDHZT010000255.1:0-3000 GCA_039811985.1 Nocardioidaceae bacterium
CGGTAGGCGAGGTAGCGGCGCTGGGTGTTGATGTGGTCGGCGACGAACTTCGCGTCGTGCCAGACGCCCCAGATGAAGCTCGACCCGCGCCGGGAGAGCCAGGGCAGCCCCAGGAAGTAGACCCCGGGCTCCCGGGAGACGCCGCGCCGGTGCTCGGGTCGTCCGCGCTCGTCGAAGGCGTCGACCTGGAGCCAGCCGTAGTCGACGCCGAAGCCGGTGGCCCAGACGATCGAGCCGACGCTGCCGAGGTCGAGCTCACGCAGCGGGTGGGCTACGCGGTCCGGGGCCGGGCCGAGCAAGTGCGCCTCCGGCTCCACGGGCAGATCGAGCCCGGTCCGCTCGACGTACGCGTCCGCCTCCTCCAGCAGCGCCAGGTAGTTGCTGTCGCCCAAGGTGATGTTCTCGGCCAGGTCATCCGCGAAGCGCAGGGTGCCGTCCACATGCTCCTCGGTGCGTCCCACCAACTGGATGCCGAGGTCGGCCAGCGCGCGGAAGTCGACCGTGTGGCCGCCGCGGGCGCCGCTGACCGCGATCGTCACGTGCTCCGCGCCGACGGGCGGTGTCTCGGCGTCCCACTTCCCGAGCACGCCGAGCCACCAGCAGAAGTCACGGTCGCGATAGCTGCGCGGTGGACGGTCGTGGGGCCCGACGGAGAGATACACCGACCGTCCGGAGCGCCGTAGCTCGTCGGCGATCTGCACACCGGAGGATCCAGCGCCGACGACGAGCACGTCGCCGTCGGGCAACTGGGCGGGGTTGCGGTACGAGCTCGAGTGGATCTGGACGGGGCCGGCGTCGGCCGGCACGATCGGCGGAATGACCGGCACCTGGAAGGGTCCGGTCGCCGCGACCACGTAGTTCGCCTCGACCGCACCGTCGGAGGTCTCCACCTCGAAGCCTCGGCCACCGGACCTGCGCCGCACCGAGGTGACCTCCACCCCGCAGCGGATCGGGGCGCCGATCTTCTCGGCGTACGCCACGAAGTAGTCGGCGACCTGGTCCTTGCTGGCGAAGGCGTCCGGATCGATGCCCTCGAACTCCAAGCTGGGGAAGCGGTCGTGCCAGGCCGGACCGTTGGCCACCAAGGAGTCCCACCGCTCCGAGCGCCAGCGCTCGGCGATCCGCTTCCGCTCGAGCACGAGGTGGGGCACTCCGGCGTCGCCCAGGTGCTCGCTCATCGCCAGGCCGGCCTGGCCGCCACCGACCACAAGGACCTCGACCTGCTCGTTCGCCATGGTGACCTCCACTCAACGGGCAGACCTCTGGTGAGGGTCGCCGGTTCGATACTGCGGTGGCGCCGGAGCGTTGTCCAACAGATGTTCTTGACTCTGTGGTTCGGATTTTCCGATGCGGTGCGGGAGGGATCGCCAGCGCGGCTGCATCTAAGGAATCGCACTTGTGGTTCGGAAAGTTTGTTTGGACAGATCCCAGCGCAGCACTCAACCTTGGAACGGTCTATCGAGGGCCGGCCTACCGGCAACCAGGAGGATGCGATGACGACCACACCCACTGCGCTCGCCCAGGAACAGGAACACAAACTCAGAAAGACCCTCGGCCGGTTCGACATCGTCTTCCTGCTCATCGCAGCCGTCGTCGGGCTGGAGACGCTGGGGGCGGTGTCGAGCTTCGGCGCGGAAGCGTTCACCTGGACACTCGTGCTCGCGATCACGTTCTTGATCCCCTACGGCCTGGTGTTCGCCGAGACCGGCGGCGCCTTCACCGAGGAGGGTGGCGCGTACACCTGGGTGCGCGACGCGTTCGGTCGGCGCACCGGCGCCATCGCGGCTCTACTGACCTGGGTGACCCAGCCCGTGTGGGTCGGCGGCTCGATGGCCTTCCTCGCCACCGAGGGCTGGAACGTCAACCTCTCCCACATCAGCCAAGGCTCGTTCGCGGACTACCTGTTCAAGCTCGTCTTCTTGTGGCTGACCGTGCTCGCCGCCATCGTCAGCCTTCGTTACGGCAAGTGGCTGCCCACGATCGGCGCGATCCTCAAGGTCGGCCTGCTGGTCCTCTTCGTCGGCACGACGGTCGTGTACGCCGCCCAGAACGGTGTCGTGGACCTGTCGTTCGGCGACTTCTCGCCGACCTTGACCGGCCTGTTCGGCGCGACGCCGATCCTGCTGTTCGCCTACCTGGGCTTCGAGTCCGGCAACAGCGCGGCCGGTGAGATGAAGAACCCGGCCCGTGACGTGCCGATCGGCATCGCCCGGTCCAGCGGCATCGCTGCGCTGTGCTACCTGCTGCCGATCTTCGCGATCCTGCTGGTCGTGCCAGGGGACGAGATCACCGGCATCGGCGGCTTCTTCGACGCCACCGCGACCGTCTTCTCCGTGTACGGCGGTGCCGCTGACTTCATGTTGAAGCTGCTGTCCGCCTGCCTGGTCTTCGTGCTGATGACCCAAGGCGCCGCGTGGATGATCATTTCCGACCGGATGCAGGCGATCGCGGCTGCCGACGGCGCGTTCTTCGGCGGTTTCTTCGGTGTCTTCAATGCCCACCTCAGCACGCCGGTGCGGGTGAACTTCCTGTCCGGTGTCGTCGGCACCAGCTTCATGCTGGTCGCGATGCAGGTCAGCGGCAGCGCGGGCGCGGTCTTCGGCGTCGTGCTGACGATCTCGATCACCACGTTCCTGCTCAGCTATCTGCTGGTGATCCCGGCCGCGATCAGACTGCGGACGTCGGTGCCGGACCTGCCGCGACCGTTCCGCGTTCCCGTCTCCGACGCCGGCTTCACGGTCCTCGGCGCGATCTGCTTCATTTGGATCGCCCTCGGCTCGTGGGTGGCGATCTTCCCCGGCACCCTGGAGAGGGTGTTCGGGATCGACTATCCCTTCTTCGACTACTGGGGCGTGAGCCGAACCAGTTTCGAGGTCTTCACGATCGGCACGCTGGTGGTCCTGCTCGGGCTCGGCTGGTTCGGCTACATCCGTGGCGCTCGAGTCCGGGCCGGCCTCACCTTCGACGAGCCGGGGTCGATCGACGTACCCGTCGACCGCT
>JBDHZT010000256.1:0-2915 GCA_039811985.1 Nocardioidaceae bacterium
CGCGCACCGGTCGGCTCGATCATGTCCCGCCTGGTCATCACCCGATGCAGGTTGGTGGGGTCGACCGGGTGGTCGAGGGCCGCGGCGATGATGCCGCGCAGCCGGGCAATGGTGAACTCCGGCGGCGCTAGGGCGAAGCCGATGTTGGTGTAGGACAGCTTTGCGCGCAGCCGCTCCACCGCGGCCTCGATGAAGTAGTGGTGGTCGAACGCGGTCTCCGGCAGCGCCGCCACGTCGAACCACCTGGTGTCCTCGGGGAGGTCGGGCTCGCTGCCGGTGGGCACGAGGGCGAGGTAGCCGGTGGCGAGCACGCGGCCACGCGGATCCCGATCGACACGGCTGTGTGTGGCGACCTGCTCGAGCCAGGCGATCTCGCGCACGTCGACCTTCTTCGCAAGGTGCTGGCCGAGGGCGTCGCGCAGCCTCAGCTCCGCGGGCACACCACCGCCGGGCAGCGACCAGGCGTCGGCTGCCGGCGGCAATCGCCGCTGCCACAACAGCACCTGCAGCCGATCGTCGCGGACGGAGAGGACCACCGAGAGGACCTCATGGGGGTACGCCGGAAAGGGCGGTCCGTCGAACTCCATCCCGGCTGCCGTCTCGGCGGGAAGCTCCCGTTCACGCTCTGGCACGCGGTCATGCTAACCTGCTCTCGAGCAGTTTTCGACTGATAGACGCAAACCTGGAGGCGACGATGACGATCACCCCCGAGCGCACCTGGCAGGACGAGGTGCGCCACCTCGCCGACGAGCGAGACGCGGTCGTGCTCGCGCACAACTACATGCGCCCCGAGATCCAAGACGTCGCCCACCATGTCGGCGACTCGCTGGCCCTCTCCCGCATCGCCGCCGCGACCGACGCCTCGACCATCGTGTTCTGCGGAGTGCACTTCATGGCCGAGACCGCGAAGCTGCTCTCCCCCGAGAAGACCGTGCTGGTGCCGACGCGGGAGGCCGGCTGCTCGCTGGCCGACAGCATCGACGCCGCGGCGCTGCGTGCCTGGAAAGCGGAGCATCCCGGCGCCGTCGTGGTTGCCTACGTCAACACCACTGCGGAGGTGAAGGCGGAGACCGACATCTGCTGCACCTCCTCCAACGCGGTCGAGGTGGTCGCCTCGATCCCTGAGGACACCCCGGTGCTGTTCCTGCCCGACCAGTTCCTCGGCGCGCACGTGCGCCGGATGACGGGTCGCACCAACATGCATGTCTGGATGGGCGAGTGCCACGTCCATGCCGGCATCAGTCCGGCCGACGTGCGCAGCCAGGTGGCCGCCCATCCCGACGCCGCACTGCTGGTGCACCCCGAGTGTGGCTGCGCCACGTCCGCGCTCTGGCTCACCGGCGAAGGGGAGCTGCCCGCCTCGCGCACCCAGATCCTGTCCACCGGCGGCATGGTCGACGCCGCCCGGTCGATGCAGGCGAGCACCGCTCTGGTCGCCACCGAGATCGGGATGCTGCACCAGCTGCGCCAGGTCAACAAGCACACGACGTTCCTGCCGATGAACCCGCAGGCGTCCTGCCGCTACATGAAGATGACCACGCCCGAACTGCTGCTGCGCGCGCTGCGGGACGGTCGCGACGAGGTCACCGTCGATCCTGTCATCGCCGAGCGGGCTCGACGTGCGGTCGAGCGGATGATCGCCATCGGCAACCCCGGCGGTGGCGAGTGAACGCGGCGAGCCGGCCGACGACGGAGCGGGAGACCGACGTCCTCGTCCTCGGCGCCGGTGTCGCGGGCCTCACCGTCGCCCGAGCAGTAGCGGGGACACGTCGGGTGCTGCTGGTCGAAGCGGGTCCCGGATCGACGGCGGCTGCCCAGGGTGGGATCGCCGCCGCGATCGACGCCGAGGACGACCCGCGCCAGCACGCGGTCGACACCTCGGTGGCCGGAGCGGGCGTCTGCGACGAGGATGCGGTGACCACGTTGACCGAGGACGGACCGACCGCGATCGCAGGGCTGGTGCGCACCGGCGCGCAGTTCGACCGCGGTCCCGACGGCCGGCTCGCGCTCGGCCTCGAGGGTGGCCACCACCGTCGACGGATCGTCCATGCCGGTGGCGACGCCACCGGAGCCGAGGTGCATCGGGCGCTCTCCGGCTCGTTGACCGGGGTGGAGCGGCTGCGCGGCAGCGCGGCAACCCTGACTCTCGGCATCGGAACACACGGCCGGCAGGTCACCGGCGCCGTGGTGCGCACGCCCGAGGGCGACGTCGTGGTGCGCGCCCGAGCCACAGTGCTGGCCACCGGCGGGCTCGGCCACGCGTATGCACGAACCACCAATCCCGTCGGGGTCGACGGCTCCGGGTTGGCGCTGGCTCTGGCCGCTGGCGCGAGCCTGGTGGACATGGAGTTCGTCCAGTTCCACCCGACCGCCCTGGCCACCGGCGCCGCCTCAGGGCAGCTTCCGCTGGTGTCAGAGGCGGTGCGCGGAGAAGGCGCCGTGCTCCTCGACGCCGACGGCCACCGGTTCATGGTCGGCCGACACCCGCTCGCCGACCTGGCGCCGCGCGACGTCGTGGCTCGCGAGATCACCCGGGTCGCGACGGACAGTGGCTCCGCCCATGTCTGGTTGGATGCTCGGTCGATCGGCCGGGCCCTCTCAGCCCGATTCCCCACCTTCGTCGAAAGCTGCGCCTCGCTCGGCCTGGACCCGGCCGACGACCTGGTTCCGGTGGCTCCGGCCGAGCACTACCTGTGCGGCGGCATCGCGACCGATCGCTGGGGTGTCACGGACGTGCCCGGGCTGTACGCCGTCGGCGAGGTCGCCGCCACCGGCATCCACGGCGCCAATCGACTCGCGTCGAACAGCCTGCTCGAGGGCCTCGTCTTCGGACGGCGGCTCGCCGACCGGCTGGTGCTGGACCTGCCCGACCGCGCCGCCCACGAACTGGCCGTGAGCATCCCCCGGCGAGACCC
>JBDHZT010000257.1:0-2892 GCA_039811985.1 Nocardioidaceae bacterium
CGGCAGGCGGAGTCATAGACCCGGCCGAGCTGCAGCGTCGAGGTGAGGTAGACCGGCGTCTCCGCCGCACCCCACTCCGCGGCGGTGAGGAATCCGGTGCACTCGCCGGCGCCGTTGAGCACCGCGCCACCCGCCGGCACCGGACGCCGGAAGACGTCCTCGGCCAGCACCAGGCAGGTCACCCCGGTGCGAGCGATCCCACGCCCCTCGGGCGGTGGTGCTTCGTCCCGCACGATCGTGGCGTGCCCGATCCCCACGCCCGCCACGTCGAGGGGCGAGTTCGTCGGTCCCGTTGGCAGATCCCCGATGACGATGCCCAGGTCGCGTGCGCGCGGCATGGGGACATCCTGCCGCATCGTGGAGTAGGCCATGCGCGCTCCGGCCCGCGAGCCCTGCGCATGACAGTGACGGTGCGTCCCTCGACAATAGTGATGGCATACATATATGGTCGCGCTGCGCCGCCAGTGGCGGCCGCTGACGAGGAGAAGACATGAGCTGGCAGCCGGTTCGGCTATCTGTGATCGTCAGCGTGGTGTTGGCGGTGACGTCATTCAGTGCTGTGACTCCGAGGGCAGACGCGGACGACACGTATCCCTGCGGCCCCAAGAGATACGTGCGCGTGGCAAAGATTCAGAATCTTGAACACGGCTCCGTCGTGCTTGTTGGTCGCAAGGCGCGGTACATGTGCAGTCCCGCTGCTCAGTGGATCCAGGCAGTGGGTCCCCAGGTGAAGGTTCGCATAAGGCCGGGGACGCCCATTCGTATGTTGCAGCACTACAGCGACGGGACATGGTCCGCTGGCCCACGCATCCGCCCCAAGCAACTCAAGAGCTGGCATTGGAAGGACTACCCTGACAAGCCCGCTTGGAAGCTGGATCGGTTCTTCAAGCTCTTCGGTGAGAACAAGCTGCGTCCATCCAAAGTCAAGCAGCAGTTCATTAGTTGATTGCGTGGCGGTGTAGGCGCTGGCTTGAAGTGCGCAGCCCGGTCGTGATCGGCGACGCCCGGAGCTTCTGGCTCTCCTGGCATGCTTGGCCGCGTGAGGATCCCGGTGGTGTGGTCTCCTGAGACCCGTCGGCATGAGCCGAAGCACGAGGTCTGGGTGGGGGTGCCGATGGAGGGCACCGAGGTGCCGGCTCGGGTCGACGCGATCCTGGCGGTGCTGGACGACCATCGCCTGGTCGAGGCCGAGCGTCACGACGACACGGTCCTGCATCGGGTGCACGACCAGGACTTCCTCGCTCATCTCGCCGGCGTGTACGACGAGTGGCTGGTCGGGCCGTACGGCGATCTGGTCGGCCAGGACCGCGTGGTGCCGTACTTCTTCCCGACGCCCGCACTGACCCAGGGCATGCCGATCCGTCGAGCGGCGGCGGTGCACGGCCGGGCGGGGGAGTACTGCTACGACACGATGACCCTGGTCGGTCCCGGCACTTGGGAGGCGGCCCGAGCTGCGGTCGACTGTGCCCTGAGCGCGGTGGACCTGGTCACCGGCGGCGAGCGGGCGGTGTACGCCCTCTGTCGCCCGCCTGGCCACCACGTGACGCGGGCCGGCTATGGCGGCTCGTGCTATCTGAACAATGCTGCGGTCGCCGCCGAGGCGTTTCGTTCGTCCGGCCACGAGCGGGTCGCGGTCATCGATGTCGACGCCCACCACGGCAACGGCACCCAGGCGATCTTCTGGGATCGGGCCGATGTCTACTACGGCTCCCTCCACGTCGACCCTGCGGCCGGCTGGTTCCCACACGTGCTCGGCCATGCCGACGAGACCGGCGTCGGCACCGGTGCGGGCGCCAACCGGAACCTGCCGCTGCCCGAGGGCACCGAAGACGACCAATGGCTCACCGCGGTCTCGGAATTGGTCGACTCGGCCTTGGCATGGGGCTGCACGGCGATCGTCGTCTCCCTCGGTGTGGACGCCGCTGTCGACGACCCCGAGAGTCCGTTGCGGATCACCCATGACGGCTATCGCAGCGCCGGAGAGTTCATCGGTGCCACCGGATTGCCGGTCGTCGCAGTCCAGGAGGGCGGCTATCACCTGCCGACGCTAGGCACCCTGGTCGAGGCGTTCCTGGACGGCGTGCAATGACGATCCTGGTTCGCCCGGAGACACCCGCGGATCGGTCGGGAGTGCGCCGAGTGGTTGGCGCGGCCTTTCGCGACGAGCCGGTCGTCCCTGACTTGGTGGACCTGCTCCATCAGAGCGGCCACGCTCGCGTAGGGCTGGTCGCCGTGGACGGCGAGGACATCGTCGGGCACGTGCTGCTCAGCCGGTCCTGGGTGGATGCTCCCGAGGAGCTGGTCGAGGTGCTCGTGCTGAGCCCGCTGTCGGTGCACCCCGACCGGCAGGGGGAGGGGATCGGCACCGAGCTGATCCGGTCTGCGCTCGCCGAGGCGGAGCGCGCGGGAGCGCCCGCTGTGTTCCTCGAGGGTGACCCCGACTACTACCGCGATCGAGGTTTCGACCCTGCGAGCAGGCACGGGTTCGACCGGCCCTCCCGGCGGATCCCGGACGCTGCCTGCCAGGTGGCCCTGCTGTCGGCGCACCGACCAGCGATCGCCGGTCGCTTGGTCTACTGCGATCCGTTCTGGCAGCTCGACTGCGTCGGGCTGCGTGGCGCAGCCCTGCAAGAGGCGCGAGCGAAGCTGGCGGACGCGGGCGACGCCTCGCTGGCAACGGGGATCACCGCGAACCTGCCGGTGACCGACTGACCCTCGGGGTCGCCGGTCAGTTGACTAGGCGCTGGCCGACGTCACGACCTCGGCCAGCGCCGACGCGAGCCGCGCGGCCGACCCGAGCGAGAGATGCAGTTGGACCGGGTGGTCGGAGTCGAGAGTGATGGAGAGCCAGGTCTCGCCGTCGGAGGACTGCATGCGGGACAGGTAGACGGC
>JBDHZT010000258.1:0-2773 GCA_039811985.1 Nocardioidaceae bacterium
GACCTGAGTGGCTCACAACAAGCCCGGATCTGCCTCACAGCGCGATGTGAGGCACACAACCGAGCGCAACGCTTGCTGACATCCTGCTGACATTTCGCGCCAGAGAAGCGTCAGAGGCGGCCTCCGAATCACTCCGGAAACCGCCTCTGACCTGCGCGTTTGCACTTTGTAGCGGGGGCAGGATTTGAACCTGCGACCTCTGGGTTATGAGCCCAGCGAGCTACCGAACTGCTCCACCCCGCGTCGGTGATCAGAAGGCTACCCGGCGCGGGCGGGCGTTCCAAATCGACCAAGGAGAGTGCGGGAGAGGTGGGTGAGCATGGCGATGAACGTGACGGCCCAGACGGCGAGGGCGAACCACGCCTCGCCGACGCCGATGGCGCGGACGATGGGGAGGTGGTCGACCTCGCCGAGGAAGCGGGAGCCGACGCCGTACATCCCGATCGGGAACACCACGCTCCACATCGCGGCCTCGTAGCGCAGCGGGATGCCGTTGCTGAAGTGGCGCCAGTAGCCGGCGGCCAGCAGCGGTGGGATCAGCCACGTGCCGAAGGCCCAGAAGAACACTGACGCGCCAGCGATCAGGCCGCGGGTGGCGTCGACCATCGGGGCGTCGGCCATCCGGACGATCCGGGCGCCGGCGACGACGGTGATGGCGGTGGCGCCCATGGCCACCCAGTACGGCGGGGTGAGGTCGGCCGGCTTGAGGTCGTAGAGCAGCATCCGCGCACCGACGAAGACACCGGCCGCGGCATAGAGGAAGATGCCGACCGACCACGAGAAGACCGCGAGCAGCGCGAGCACACGACGGTGGTGATCGAGCTCGACCTCCAGCGTCGCAGCCAGCACCGCGATCGACTGGCTGGCCACCACCCAGATGAACCAGGTGCCGTTGGCGGTCTGCATGATCGGCCGCTTCGCCTGGCCGAGCACGGCGGTCCACGGGATCACATAGCCGAGCAGTAGCCAAGCCAGTGCTGCGACGACGAGCATCCCGAGGGCCACGCCGTGGCGCTGCTCGACCGCCAACCTGCTGCCGAGCACGCAGGTGGCCGCCACGAAGGTGAAGAAGCCGAAGGCGCGGGCCGGGTCGGCGAAGTCGTCGGCCATCGCGTCGCGATGCCGGACGATGCGCAGCAGATAGAGCACCACCAGCACGACGTACGCCGCCAGCGCGATCGCCAGCAACAGACCCGACAGCACGGGCTCGTCTGCGTTGTTCATCGCGACCGAGACGATGCCGGTCGCCATCACCAAAGCGAAGTAGCCCGGCGCCAGCGTGCGCACCGCATCATCGGCGCGGGCGCTCGTCGCGACGGAAGGGTTCATGGGTCCTTCCTATCGGGTCCTCGCCCTCGGCGCTCGGCCCGTGGCCCGGAATGCACCGCGAAACGTTCACAGACGGCCCCGCAGAGCACTGTTTCACAGTTTCAGAACTGGTACTCGTAAAGTGTCGGAGGTCTGCCCTAACGTCGATGCATGTCCAGGTCAGCGGTGGTGCCACGGGGGAACCCGATCGTGGCGCGCCTCGACGAGCTGGAGGCCCTGGTCGACGAGGCGGCCTCGGGCAACCCGGTGTTCTTGAGCATCCGCGAGAAGAACGAGGCGGTGACCCGACTGTTCCGACTGCGGGATCGGATCGACGGCCTGGCGATAGCGGTGGTCGCCGTCTCCGAAGACGTCGCGGCGGAGCATGGCGCGCGCTCTTCAGCCGACTGGCTCGCCCACGCGACCCGATCTGACTATCGCTCCGCAGTCCGGTCGGCCCGCCTGGGCGAGGCACTCGTCGATCGCTGGCACCAGCTCCACGACGCCCTGCTCCACGGGGCGGTGACCTCGGACCAGGCTGAGGCGATCGCCGCCGCGCTCGGGGCGCTGCCCCGCGATGTCGACCCCGAGATCTTGGACAAGGCGGAGGCACACCTGATCGAGGAGGCGACCCGCCACACCCCGCGCCAGCTCCGGATCCTCGGCCGCAAGGTGCTGGAGGTGGTCGCCCCGGAGACGTACGACGACCACGAGCGCCGCCTGCTCGAAGCCGAGGAGGCACGGGCTCGACGCCGCGTCTTCCTCAACTTCCGCTACAACCACGACGGCACCACCGACATCCACGGCCGGGTGCCCGATTCGATCGCCGACCGACTGCGCATCTATCTCGAGTCCTTCACCTCGCCCCGGCAGCGCCCCGGGGACGCCGATCTCGACCCGGAGCCCAGCTGGGACCCTCACGCCGACTCCCACATGGGTCGCGAGCGGCGCCGGCCCTACTCCGAGCGTCTGGGCGAGGCGTTCTGCGCCCTGCTCGAGCGGATCCCTGCCGAGCTGCTCCCCCAGCACGGCGGCAGCTCGACGACGATGGTGGTCACCATCGACTACGAGCAGCTCCGTGACGGTCTCGGCGCGGCCGAGATCTCCGGAGGTGGCCGGATCAGCGCCGGCGAGGCCAGACGACTGGCCTGCATGGCCACCATCATCCCGGCGGTGCTCGGCGGCCCGTCACAAGTCCTCGATGTCGGCAGGGCAAGCCGTCTGTTCACGCCAGCGCAGCGACTTGCGATGACGTTGCGCGACCAAGAATGCCGCGCCGAGGGCTGCACCATCCCCGCGACCTGGTGCGAGGCCCACCACCTCGAGAGACCGTGGGCGGCCGGTGGCCGGACGGACCTCGCCGATGGTGCCCTGCTCTGCTCCCATCACCATCACCGCGCCCACGACCTGGGCTACCAGCATCAGGTGCTGCCCAACGGGCAGCTCCGCTTCCAGCGTCTGCGGA
>JBDHZT010000259.1:0-2762 GCA_039811985.1 Nocardioidaceae bacterium
TGGAAAGTGTCCGGATGGTGGGACCAGAGGCCGGTTTCGGGGCGTGATTGTCGGTGGTCGGGTGTTGGCTTACTGGTATGAGTCAGACCGCCCACCAGCCGCACACCCCGGGGTCTCCCGAGGCAGTGCTGGCCTCGGTGCGCGCAGCCCGCCACGCCGAGCAGGCCGCGACCACCCAGGTGCTCACCGATGCGGTGGAGTGGGCCGGGATGCACGAGGTCCCGGCCGGTGAGGGCGACACCTACCTGCTGTACGGCCAGTCGATCCCACTGGCCGGGCCCGGTGCCCCCGAGATCGCCGAGCACGCGGTCGCGGAGTTCGCCACCGTGGCCGAGATCTCCACCGACGCCGGCCGAGCCCTGATCGGCCAGGCCCTCGAGCTGGCCTACCGGCTGCCCGAGACCTGGAAACAGGTCCAAGCCCTGCAGGTTCCCGCCTGGATCGGACGCCGGGTCGCCCAACACACCATCGCGTTGAGCAAAGACGCAGCCGGGTTCGTGGACCGCCAGGTCGCCGCCGTGGCCGGGAAGATCGGCCCGGTCCAGCTGGACCGACTCATCACCGAGGCCCGCCGACGGTACATGCCCGACACCCTCGACGAGCCCACCGAGACCTACCAGCCCGACACCCGACACGTCAGCGTGCACGGCGAGGACGTCTCCTTCAACGGCACCGTGCGCATCGACGCCGAGCTCGACCTCGGCGACGCCTACGACCTCGACACCGCACTGTCGGCCACCGCCCAACAACTCAAAGACCTCGGCTCACCAGAGTCCCTCGACGTGCGCCGCGCCGCCGCGCTGGGTGAGCTCGCCCGCCACCAACCCGCCCTCGACCTCACCAACCCCGACCATCAGCCCGAGCCGACCGCCCCATCGGACCCGACAGCACTTCACTCGGTCGAGTCGGACGAGCGAGTCGAGTCGGTCGAGTCGGCCGATTCGGTGGAGTCGGTCCGGCGGTCGGCCGGCGAGCACTGCCGCCGGCCGATCACCCTCTACCTGCACCTGTCCGAGGACGCCCTCACCGCCGCTGCACACGGCGGGGTGGGGCGGTGTGAGAACACCCGCACCCCGATCGACCCCGACACCATCCGGACCTGGTGCGGCAACCCGGACGCCGTCGTCACGGTCAAACCGGTCATCGACCTGACCGACCACATCCGAGTCGACCAATACGAGATCCCGGATCGCCTCAAGGAACGCACCGACCTCCGCGATGTCACCTGCTGCTTCCCTTGGTGCACCCGCCCCGCGAGACGCTGCGACCACGACCACGCCATCCCCCACGACACCGGCGGATCGACCTGCAGCTGCAACATCGCCGCCCTATGTCGACATCATCATCGGTTGAAGACCCACACCGCCTGGCGCTACAAGATCCTCGAACCCGGCCTCTACCTATGGACCAGCCCCCACGGCTACATGTTCCTCCGCGACCACACGGGCACCACCGACGTCACGCCGGCCGGCCTGATCCCCATCCCCGGCTGCCCCGACCAACCTCCCGACCAGCCCGACCCACCCGAGCAATAGCCACCCCGCCCCACACCCCACCGTGGCGGAGCAATTTGCCAGCGTGTTTGCGAAGATCACTCGCTTGTCATATATGTATGGACATCTCTATATGCCTACCTATAGATTGCCACTACGTCAGGAGGAGTCGGGCAACGAGGCCGAACAACACGCGGCGTAGTAGTGGGGGAGATAAGCATGCGTCGTCGACTGATCGCGCTGGCCAGTGGTCCGATTCTTCTGTTCGGGAGCCTTATGACGACTGCTTTGGTCGCGCCGCCCGCCAACGCAGCTAGCACCACACTCTGCTCGACCGTCAGCGGCTGCAAGACCGCAGACAGAAGCACTTTCGGGTGGGAGAGCAACCTATGGACGGAGTACTGGGGACAGGCTCCAGGGCACAACTGCACCAACTACGTGGCCTACCGACTCATCACCACCAACGGCATGGGCACCTCGCGACCCTGGTCGCAGCTCGGCGACGCGAAGACCTGGGGCATCTACAACGCCAGCATTACCACGTCCACCCCCGCGCGCGGATCTGTCGCATGGTGGGACGCGACCGGCGGCAGAGGCTCTGCCGGACACGTAGCCTACGTCGAAGACGTTCTCGTTGACGGCAGTATCATCGTTTCCGAAGACAGTTGGGACACCAAGACCGACACCGGGAACGTCGACCACTTCGCCTGGAAGAAGATCACACCCGGAGCAGGCTGGCCAACCAACTTCATCCACTTCAAGGACCTCGGCGCAGGTGCGCGGGCGAGTCAGCGGGTGGACTTCAACGGCGACGGCAAGTCCGACATCTTCTACATCGCCGCCAACAACGACTGGCTCATCCGCTACAGCGCCAAGGGCAAGTGGGACACCGTCAACACCTCCACCGCCAACCCCAACCGCATCCACACCGGCGACTTCAACGGCGACGGCAAGACCGACATCTTCTACATCGCCGCCAACAACGACTGGCTCATCCGCTACAGCGCCAAGGGCAAGTGGGACACCGTCAACACCTCCACCGCCAACCCCAACCGCATCTTCACCGGTTGACCGCACCGTCGGATGCCGCTCCAATCACCCGGCCGAGGACGGCGGCCGGTCAGCACATCCCGCGTTAACGCTGTGCCGTTACGCGGATGGCACCTCGTTAGCAGTTGGTGACGTGATCGTTGGCCCACTCTCCAGCAACGCCTTGAAGCCGTCCTCGTCCAGGATCGAGACACCGAGTTGCTCGGCCTTGTCGGCCTT
>JBDHZT010000260.1:0-2706 GCA_039811985.1 Nocardioidaceae bacterium
CCAAGGCCCGCGGATGGCAAGATCGCGTCCGTGGACTTCTTCTCGCCCTACGCCCACGGCTTCGCCCGGGTGGCTGCCTGCACGGTGCCGGTCACGGCGGCCGATCCAGCGGCCAACGCTCGGGCGATCCTCAGCGAGGCCCGGGCCTGCCACGACGAGGGCATAGCGGTCGCGGTCTTCCCGGAGCTCAGCCTGAGCGGCTATGCGATCGACGACCTGCTCCTGCAGGACGTCCTGCTGGATGCGGTGGAGGGTGCGCTGGCGGAGGTCGTCGATGCCAGCGCGGAGTTGATGTCGGTGCTGGTGGTGGGCGCCCCGCTGGCGGTGGGCAACCGGGTGCTCAACTGCGCGGTCGTCGTCCATCGGGGCACGGTCCTGGGCGTGGCGCCGAAGTCCTACCTGCCGACCTATCGCGAGTTCTACGAGCGACGGCACTTCGCCCCTGGCGACGACCGGCGTGGGGAGTGGATCGAGGTGGTCGGTCAGGAGGTGCCGTTCGGGCCGGACCTGATCTTCGAGGCCGCCGATGTGCCCGGCCTGAGCCTGTTCGCCGAGATCTGCGAGGACATGTGGGTGCCGGTTCCGCCGAGCGCCGAGGCCGCGCTCGCCGGCGCGACGGTGATCACCAACCTCTCGGCCAGCCCGATCACGATCGCCCGGGCGGAGGACCGTCGGCTGCTGGTGCGCTCGGCGAGCGCGCGCTGCCTGGCGGCGTACCTCTACACCGCGGCGGGGAGTGGTGAGTCGACCACGGACCTGTCCTGGGATGGCCAGACCATGGTCTACGAGTGCGGCGACCTGCTCGCGGAGTCCGAGCGCTTCCCCGACGGCCCCCGCCGCAGCGTGGCGGACGTCGACCTGGACCGGCTGCGGCAGGACCGGCTGCGGCAGGGCACCTTCGACGACAACCGGCGCACCCTGGGGATCACCACCCTTGAAGGTGGCGGGCGCTCCTTCCGGGTGGTGCCGTTCGAGGTGAAACCCCCCGATGCGGACCTCGGCCTCCGGCGAGCGGTCGCGCGCTTCCCGTTCGTGCCAGCCGACCCGGACCGGCTCGCGCTGGACTGCTACGAGGCCTACCACATCCAGGTCTCCGGTCTAGTCCAGCGGATGCGGGCGATCGGCCAGCCGAAGATCGTGATCGGGGTCAGCGGCGGCTTGGACTCCACCCACGCGCTGATCGTCGCTGCCCGCGCGATGGACGTGGTCGGCCGGCCACGCTCGGACATCCTGGCGTTCACGATGCCCGGCTTCGCCACCGGCGAGGCGAGCAAGGACCGCGCGATCCGTCTCGGCACGTCGCTCGGAGTCACCTTCGCCGAGCTGGACATCACCCCGGCCGCGCGGCAGATGCTGGAGGACCTGGACCACCCCTTCTCCGACGGCGAGCCGGTCTACGACGTCACCTTCGAGAACGTGCAAGCCGGGCTGCGCACCGACTACCTCTTCCGGTTGGCCAACCACCGCGGCGGCATCGTGCTCGGCACCGGCGACCTGTCCGAGCTGGCGCTCGGCTGGTGCACGTACGGCGTCGGCGACCAGATGTCGCACTACAACGTCAACGGGGGCGTCCCCAAGACCTTGATCCAGCACCTGATCCGTTGGGTGATCGCGACGGGGGAGTTCGGCGACGCGGCCAACGCCGCGCTCACCGACATCGTCGACGCGGAGATCACTCCGGAGCTGATCCCGGACCAGGAGGGCGTCAAACCGCAGGCCACCGAGGACTCGGTCGGTCCCTACGCCCTCCAGGACTTCACGTTGTTCCACGTGCTCCGGCGGGGCTACCGCCCCAGCAAGATCGCCTTCCTCGCCTGGCACGCCTGGCACGACGCGGACCTGGGGGAGTGGCCGGTCGGCTTCCCGGCGTCCCGACGGACGTCGTACTCCCTGACCGAGATCAAGCAGTGGCTCGAGGTGTTCGTGCGCCGCTTCTTCGCCAGCCAGTTCAAGCGGTCGGCGCTGCCCAACGGCCCCAAGGTGAGCCACGGCGGCACGATGAGCCCGCGCGGTGACTGGCGGATGCCGTCCGACGCCGCACCCACGGCCTGGCTCGCCGAGCTGGAGCAGGTGCCGGACGGCCGCTGACCCATGTCACACGCCGGAAACATGATTCGGCCATAGTGGACCCATGGGCAAGCAAGAGGATTTCGTGCTGCGCGCCTTGGAAGAGCGCGACGTCCGATTCGTGCGGCTGTGGTTCACCGATGTGTTGGGCTCGCTGAAGTCGGTGGCCGTAGCGCCTGCCGAGCTGGAGGGCGCCTTCGCGGAGGGGATCGGCTTCGACGGTTCAGCGATCGAGGGTTTCGCGCGCGTCTACGAGGCGGACATGCTCGCCCGCCCCGACCCGTCGACCTTCCAGATCCTCCCGTGGCGCGGCGAGGAGGGGCCCGCGACGGCGAGGATGTTCTGCGACATCGTGATGCCCGACGGCAGTCCGTCGTACGCCGATCCGCGGCACGTCCTCAAGCGCACCCTCGGTGCCGCCGCCGATCTGGGCTTCACCTTCTACACTCACCCGGAGATCGAGTTCTACCTCTTCCGGGACGACCCGCGCCCCGGAGTCGACCCGGTGCCGGTCGATCGGAGCGGATTCTTCGACCACACCGCCCAGTCCAAGGGAGCGGACTTCCGGCGCGAGGCCATCACCATGCTCGAGGCGATGGGCATCTCGGTGGAGTTCAGCCACCACGAGGGCGGCCCGGG
>JBDHZT010000261.1:0-2681 GCA_039811985.1 Nocardioidaceae bacterium
TTGAGGCCGACCTCCTCGGAGATGACCTGGCCGCCGGTGAGGATGGCGATGTCGGCGAGCATGGCCTTGCGGCGGTCGCCGAAGCCGGGAGCCTTGACGGCGACCGAGCGGAAGGTGCCGCGGATCTTGTTGACCACGAGGGTGGACAGGGCCTCGCCGTCGACGTCCTCGGCGATGATCAGCAGCGGCTTGCCGGACTGCATGACCTTCTCCAGCAGCGGCAGCAGGTCCTTGATCGCGGAGATCTTGGAGTTGGTGATCAGGATGTAGGGGTCCTCCAGGACCGCCTCCATCCGCTCGGTGTCGGTGACGAAGTAGCCGGAGATGTAGCCCTTGTCGAAGCGCATGCCCTCGGTGAGCTCCAGCTCCAGACCGAAGGTGTTGGACTCCTCGACGGTGATGACGCCTTCCTTGCCGACCTTGTCCATGGCCTCGGCGATGATCTCGCCGATCTGGTTGTCGGCGGCCGAGATCGACGCGGTCGCGGCGATCTGCTCCTTGGTCTCGATCTCCTGCGCCATGCCGAGCAGTTCCTGGGCCACCGCGTCGGAGGCCTTCTCGATGCCCCGCTTGAGGGCCATCGGGTTGGCCCCGGCGGCGACATTGCGCAGGCCCTCGCGGACCATGGCCTGGGCCAGGACGGTGGCCGTCGTCGTCCCGTCGCCGGCGACGTCGTCGGTCTTCTTGGCGACCTCCTTGACCAGCTCGGCGCCGATCTTCTCGTAGGGGTCTTCGAGCTCGATCTCCTTGGCGATGGACACACCGTCGTTGGTGATGGTGGGCGCGCCCCACTTCTTCTCCAGCACGACGTTGCGTCCCTTGGGGCCCAAGGTGACCTTGACCGCGTCGGCGAGGGTGTTCATCCCCCGCTCGAGCCCGCGGCGAGCCTCTTCATCGAAAGCGATGATCTTGGCCATTCGGTGGTGCCTCCACACGATTGCGTTTGGTGGTGACCACGCAGGTGCCCGCGACGGACGGTCCGGCGGTCGCGGCTCACGTCACCGCGGCACACCGGGCCTCACCCACGAGGTCATGAGTTATCACTCTCACAGGGAGAGTGCTAATGCTCATTATTGGCACTCTCGACCCGAGAGTGCAAACGCATCCGCGGGATGCCGCCGATCAGGAGTAGAACGGCCGGTCGGGGTCCTCCGGGTCGTCGGTGCCACGCACGTCCGGGACCTGCGGATCCCCTGGAGCGGAGGGCGCGGCATACAGGATCCGGCCGTCGTTGGTGCTGATCATGATCCGGCCGTCGCTGTCGCGGATCTGCCGGGCGAGATTGCGGTAGGACTCCTCCGGCAGGTCGACGCCGGCACCGCCCAGGCGCTGCCGGAGGCCGTCGACGAGCGCGTCCTCCGCGCGCTCGCCGGACCCCGCCGCCGCCACGACGGCGTCGACATACGCGGCCAGCTGACGCTCGTCGTGGGTGGCGAGGAACGGATCGCTCAGGACGATATTGGCGGCCCGCAGCGGCTCCGGGTCGGGGGCGGGGTTGGTGCTCGTCTCGCGCTGCTCGCTCATGTCTCGACTGTACGGCGCGGCGCGCGCCCCCGGGCCGGTAGCACCCGGCCAACCGCCGTGACTCAGCGCTCCTGGTCGAGCAGGGTGCGCAGGCAGCCGTCCGCCTCGGAGCTGACCGGATCGCCGAGGTCGGCGACGAAGACGGCGCACAGCGTGCGCATCGGGTTGGACTCGATCTCGGCGAGGATGCTGCGCCACGCGGCGAGGTTGGGATGCTCGACGCTGGTGCAGGCCTGCGCCGGGGCCAGCGAGGTGATCGCCTCGGCCAGGTCCGACTTGCTCACCTCCACGGTGGCGGTCGAGCCGTCGTGGCGCAGGATCGTCGCGAGCACGACCGCCGGCAGCCCGTGCCGCCCGCCGGGCTGGTTGACATGGGGGAACTCCCACTCCGGCGAACTGGTCGCCGGGCTCATCCCCACGGCATAGGCGACCGGTTGACGCCAGCCGTCGATCCGGGCCGCGAGGTAGTCCTTGATCGCCGCCAGCCCGGTCTCGGTGCTCCAGTCGAGTTCGCTCATCGGGCCATCCTGGCGGACGGGAAGGCATCCAGGTAGCCCGCGACCCGGCATTCCCGCTCGGTGCCCGGCCACATCGTCACCGTGGTGGCGGCCAGCATCGCGTGTCCGACGGCGCGGGCCACACAGCCCGCGGCCGCGTCGTGCAGGGCGAGCAGCTCGGCCAGGCCGGGCTCGGGCCGGGCGCCGGTGGCGACCGCGAACAATGTGTCCCCGTCGAGCATGGTGTGCACCGGGCTGATCGCCCGGGCCAGCCCGTCGTGGCCGGCCCCGGCGAGCTTGCGGCACTGCGCCTTGGTCAGCCGCGCGTCGGTGGCGACGACGCCGATCGTCGTCGCGCCACCGGGAAGCAGGCCGGCTGCCGCCGCTTCCGTATGCCGCAGCGCGGCATACGCGGCCACCTCGCTCTCACTTGGGCGCGCCAGGGCGGGAAACTCGCCCGCCAGGCCCCAGCCGAGCGCGAGCAGCTCTCCGGTGCGCGGGTGGACGGGCGAGCCGACCGCGTTGACGACGACCACGGTGGCGACGGTGCTCCCGTCGGGAAGCACGGCGCTCGCGCTGCCGAGGCCGCCGGCGAGCGAGCCGGCCTTGGCGCCGGTCCCGGCACCGAGGCGCCCCGCCCGGGCCGACTGCGGCTCGGCT
>JBDHZT010000262.1:0-2678 GCA_039811985.1 Nocardioidaceae bacterium
AAGGCCACGGCCTGCCGGACCGCCTCGTCGAGCTGCCCGGTCTCGCCGATTTGGCCGCACGCGTCGGCGGCGTGGTCCTGCTTGTCGATCGAGGCGCTCTCCACCTGGAGGAAGAAGCCCTTGCGGCGGCCGGCCTCGCTCGAGGAGAGCAGGTCGATGGCCTTGTCGGTCAGCTCGCGCAGCGTGGGTACGCCGGCGAACGCCGGGTTGGCCTGGCAGGTCACCGCGGCGTTGTCGGCGCCGCCAGGAGTGGCGAGGGCCGGCGCGAACTTCACCGGCAGGTTGCCGGGGGCGAACAGTCCGAGCAGCGGACGGCTCTGGTCCGCGGCGTAGACCTTCGCCAGGTCCTGCTTCGCCGTGATGAACTTGTAGCCGCGGGCGACGGCCTGCTCCTGAAGCGTCTTGCCGGCCCACTGACCGGCCTTCGCGACCTCGCCGAACGTCGTGGCGCCGCCACCGAGGGTGACATCGGGCCGGGTGTCGAGCAGCTGCTCGCTGATCGAGCCCTTGCCGCCGTTCTCCTTCGCCGCCTCGGGGCAGCTGGCGCTGGTGGCGACCGGGCCGTAGCAGGAGCGCAGGCTGATGTTTGCGACCTCGACCGCAGGGGTGGCGTCCTGGATCTCGGAGGTGGTGACGTTGCCCGTCGCCCGGCCGGAGGCCTTGGCGAGCTGGAGGATCGTGGGATACGCCTTGCCCGTGCGGTCGACGGACACCGCGTTGTCGTAGGTCTTCACACCGGTCGACCAGGCGGTGCCGGTCGCGGCCGAGTCGGGGGTGTAGTCGGGCAGGCCCGTGGTCTTGTTCACCGAATAGTGGGTCATCTGACCGGTCAGCGGCAGGGCATCGAGGCCGGCGAAGGCGCCGCCGGCGCCCTCAAGGTAGTTGCGCGCGACGGTGATCTCGGAGTCGCCCATGCCGTCACCGATGAACAAGATGACGTTGTCGACGCGTCCCGAGCGGATCGAGTCCTTGATGAGCTGGGCCTGGTCCTGCCCATGGAGGCGCGTGGCACCGCCCTGCTTGTCGACCGGTCCGTCGGCCGCGCGGTCGAGGAGCGGCATGCCTGAGGAGTGCCCGTGCCTGTGGCGAGAGCCGTGGGCGCCGACGGCGGCGTTGGTGAGGGTGGCGACCAGAGCGGGGGTGACGAGCAGTGCGGCGACGACGGTCGCCGTACGGTTGATGCGGGTCATGAAAGACGCCTTTCGAGAGGGAGACCTTCCATCTCCGCACTCTCAGCGCGTCACATGACACCGGGTGGATCGGGCGGTGGACGCCGTGTGAACAGTGCCTGCACCCGCCTACAACGGGGCCTACAGGCCGTCGCCCTCCGGCATGAGCAGCCAAGCGATGAGGTAGACGACAAGCAGGCTGCCGAAGCCGAAGATGGTGCCGATGACGGCGACCAGGCGGACGATCGTGGGGTCGACGCCCAGGTAGGCGGCCACCCCCGAGCACACGCCGGCGACCATCCGGTCATCGGTACGGCGGACCAGCTTGCGGCGAGACGATGGGACGGGCGAGCTCATCGGGGATCCTCCTCGGTCGGAGTGGGGTCGGCGAGGGAGTCAGCAGGGGAGTCGGCGGACGTGGTGGTGGCCTCGGTCGTGGCCGACTTCTCGGCGGCGAGCCGCTCGTGGCGCTCGGCCTCGGCGCGGGCCAGCTTCTCCTCCAGATCGTCGTACGGCGCGGGCGGCACCGGCTGGTCGGTCCCGAGCCAGCCCGGGCCTTCGCGGAGCGCCCAGTCTTCCCTGGTGTCGGAGCGAACGCCCCTGCGGGTGCTGGCGACGAGTCCGACGGCGCCGGCCAGCACCCACGGCACGGGCAGGAGCCAGCGGACGTCGGCCCCCGTGACCACGTCCGCAGAAACGAGCGCCCAGAGGACCGCGATCCCGAGCAGGGCGATGCCCATGACGAGGTGGCCGATGTTGACGGGATGGAAGCCCGGACGGCGCGTGCGGCGGGTGGTGTCGATGGTGGTCATCGCGAGTCTCCTCGGGTGATGTCTCGTGAGATCAACGGGTTGGCGGATCGGGGTGTGCGGACTTCGATGTGGCCCACCTCGAGCTGCAGGTCGAGGGTCAGGTGTGGAGCTTGCGCGCCACCGTCGTGGGAGGACGTCGCCTGGGTGTCGATGCCGCCGCGGTCGTCGCCGAACAGCGTGACGGCACCCGGACCGTCGACCTGTCCGGTGGCGGTGACGTCTACGCCGTCGGGGACGATGACGAGAAGCTCGCCGACCTCCCCGGAGATGGAGATGGTCCGCCCGTCGAGCTCTTCAGGGTCGCTCACGCGGCTGAGATCGAGTCGATAGCTGCCCAGCTCGAAGTTGTCACGGGCGGGCACGGCCGCCGCGGTGGTCGGGGTGATCTCGATGGCGTTCGGCTCGATCTTCTCGATCGCCAGGCCGGCGCTGGTGGCCGCCGCGGCCAGCAGGCCCACGAGGATCAGCCCTCCCGCGCGCCCGAAGAACGCGCCGACGAGGAGCATCACGCCGGTCACGGCGAGCACCGTCGCGGGATAGGCCGAGCCGGGCACGGCCACGCCGGCCAGGTCGACGATGCCCAGCACTCCGACCGCCAGAGCGGCGAGCGCCATGGTGAACCAGAACAGGATCGGTCCGCGCTTGCGCGGGTTGCGCGGCTGCCCGGCCCGCGAGCTGGGCCGCTGGACGACCTGGG
>JBDHZT010000263.1:0-2564 GCA_039811985.1 Nocardioidaceae bacterium
CACCACCACCGCGAGTGCCGTCGGCCAGGCCCTCCGCCAGATCGTGCTCCGCGGGCCGTCAGGAGGTGGGTGGCGCTGGTTGTCTTGGGTCTTGGGCTCGGTCATGCTCTCGGCCCCCTTCTTGAACATGGATGTACGAGTTAATAAACTGTACGTCGTAGTTCGAGTTAGCGAAGGGGGAGGCCGATGGCGGTCGAGACGAACTCCGCTGCGAGTCGGGTGGCTCGAGGCCGAGGTAAGCGCGCCGACGCGCTCCGCAACATCGAGGCGATCATCGATGCGGCTACCCGACTGCTGGCTGTCGACCCGGACGCCAGCGTGAACGAGATCGCGAAGGCAGCCGGCGTCGGCCGGGTCACTCTGTACGGCCATTTCGATTCCCGTACCGCGCTCATCCGTGAAGTCGCTCAGCGGGCGATCCACAACACGAGCGAAGTGCTGGCCACCATCGACGTGGAAGGCGACCCGCGGGAAGCGCTCGGACGACTACTCGAGGCCACCTGGCGACTGACCCACCGCTATGGGGCGGTGGTCATCGCCGGATCGCAGGCGCTGGCGCCGGAGGACCTGCGGCGCGTCCACGACGAGCCGGCCACCCGGATCCTGGCCCTGCTGGCGCGCGGACGGGATGTCGACGAGTTCCGTGCCGATGTCCCGATCGAGTGGCAGGTCAGCGTCATCCAGGCGATTCTGCACGGCGCCTCGGGCGCCGTCCACCGCGGCGAGATCACGGGAGCTGAGGCGCCGACGCTGGTCCGAGACACGGTCATCGCAGCGCTCGCGCCCTGATCACGAATGGCTGTCGCCCATGGGTAACACACCACCGGTCGGGGTTCGAAGCCGGCTGAATCGGGTCATCCCAGTCGTCGCAGCTCCCGCGACGATCACTGTCTTCACCGCCATCGGTGCTATCCAGGCCCACCGCGAACCCCTGATCGCCGTGGCGCTCTGCCTTCTGGTGGTTCTGACCAGCGCGGTGCTGGTCCGGATTGGCGCGGTCGGCCGGCCGCTCGTCGTCGGGCTCACCGTGTGCGCCGCTGTCGTCATCGCTGCATGTTGGGGTGATCCGCGCAACCTCGGCTGGTTCGGGATGTGCGTCATTGCAGGCTGGGCCGCGCTCGTGCTCCCGAACCGGTGGGGGATCCCTGTCGGTGCCACGCTGGCGACGGCGTTCCTCGTCATGCTCGCCAACGTCAGCCGTGAGCCGGGCTGGGTCACCTGGACGCTCGGTGTCGCGCTGACCTGTGGCGCATTCGTCTTCATCCGCCGGCAGCACGAACTCGTCGAGCGTCTCCGCGAGGCCCAATCGGAGCTGGCCGAACATGCCCGCGCCGACGAGCGGCACCGCATCGCCCGCGAGATGCACGACCTCGTCGGGCACAGCCTGACCGTCGCGCTGCTGCACCTCGGCAGTGCTCGCCTCGCACTCGACGACGACCTCGACGTTGCCCGCGCCGCGCTCGCCGAGGCCGAGTCAGCCACCCGGGACAGCCTCGACGACGTACGCGCCGCCGTCGGCCTGATGCGCAGCATGGGCCCCGCCACGGCAGCCCCCGCGCCCGGCATCGCCGACATTCCCGACCTGGTCGACTCCTATCGCAACGCGGGAGCCGATGTCGACCTCGACGTGCGAAGGGCTCCGACCGGGATGGCCGCCAGCCGCGGTCTCACCGCGTACCGAATCGTGCAGGAGTCCCTCACCAATGCCGTCCGCCACGGCGACGGCGGTCCGATCAGCGTGCGTGTCGACGCCACGAAGAATCGCACCAAGATCACGGTCCGCAATGGCGCCGCCGCCCGCGCGCGGGGTCCCTCCGGCACCGGAGTTGCCGCGATGCGCGAACGCGTGGCCGCGCTCGGCGGCACACTATCGGCTCGCCCCGCCCGCGGTGGCTGGCTGGTCGAGGCGGTGATCCCGACATGACCGATCCACCCATCCACGTCCTCGTCGTCGACGACCAGGAGCTCATCCGCGCCGGACTCCGCGGGATCCTGCGGAGACGCTACGGCTTCACCATCGTCGGCGAACTCGACACCGGAATCGAGATCACCCAGGCCGTTGCACGCCTCGAGCCGGACGTCGTGGTGATGGACGTCCGGATGCCTCGCGTCGACGGCATCACCGCCACGCAGGCACTCACCGGCATCGACGAAACTCCGCCCGTGCTGGTGCTCACGACCTTCGACGAGGACGAGATCCTCGCCGGCGCCCTCCGTGCCGGGGCCGCTGGATTCTTGCTCAAGGGTGCCCCGGCCGAGGATCTGCAGCGGGCTGTTCGCACCCTCGCCGGCGGTGGCGCCTGGCTCGACCCCTCGATCACCGGCCGGGTTCTCGCCACCTACCGGGAAGGCCGCCCTCCGATGCAGCCCGGCGCGCAGGTCGACCTGCTGACCCCGCGGGAACTGGACGTGCTTGCGCTCATCGGTGCCGGCCTGTCCAACGGCGAGATCGCGGCCGGCCTCTTCCTCGGCGAAGGCACCGTCAAGACCCACATCGGCCACATCTTCACCAAGCTCGATCTTCGAGATCGGGCAGCGGCCGTCGTCTTCGCCTTCGACCACGG